>JBBSUX010000215.1:0-6098 GCA_038234045.1 Burkholderiales bacterium | reverse complement strand
TGGGAGAGCGGCCCAGGGGGACAAAGGGGTTGAGCGTGGTCACCGGATCTGCGTCAACTGAATCGTCATTGGTAGGGTCACTGTGAAACCCGGTTTTGTGCTGGTGAGCCCGCTGACTGCGAGCCTGCTCTTCAGGATTGACGCCGGGGCCTGGCTGCACCAGGGCCGAGCCCGGCGGAAGCGGAGGCGGCGTGACTGCCGCAGCCGCCTCAAGCACGAAACAGGCAAGCCCGCAGAGCGCAAGTGCGCGCGGGAGACACCATCCATTCCGCGCGGAAATTCCACAGTTACGTGTTGGAGACGTTGAAGTAAACATGAAACACCTCGTTCGCCGGCAAAAAGACCTTGTGATGAACGAGCGATTTGCGCGGGAGCGCATTAAAGTCGTATCAATCGTAAGTTCAAGACCTTAGGTGTAACGCGATGCTCCCCAACGTTACGTAGGCGCCAGCTGACAAAGAAGCGTCGACTTTGCCCTACCCGCTTATGCAGGCGCTATTGGCCACCGGCAAGATCGATCTTCTGGAAAGGTTCATCTCGAACAAGACGCGCCGTGCATTCAAGCCCTTCCTGGCTTGAGACACGACAACCGCCAAAGTGAATTTCGAGTTCGAGCCACGCAGCTCGAAGCTTCCGCCCAAGAAGATGGGGGCAGGTAATGCAGCAGTGTCGGGGCGGTCCGGGAGCATGCGGAAAAGGCACCGCTGACACAGCGGCGCAGACCGATCGCGAGCCGACTGGATCGTGCGGCGCCTGGCCGAATTGCTCGGCTTTAGCGGTTCTCAGACGTCGACGCCGGAAAACTGATCGATCAGTCAGTGTGCGTGCAACGGCGGGGAGGCGCTACGCCGGTGACGCCCCCCGCAACAAACCTACTTCGCGTTACTTGGCGCAATCCAGGTGTATCCGAGCTGGGTGATGCCTTGGATGATGGTCTTGAAGTCGGCGAGTCCGGGCACGTTCATGCTCGGCACCACCAAGAAAGGGTGGAAAAAGAAAGATGCATAGCCGTCGCGAACGGTCTTGGCATATTTGGCGTTGAGCAAGATGTCTTGCGCGGTGTATTTGTATTGGGAGTCATATTCGACGTTGCCCAGGCTTTCCGGCAAGACTCGCTGTCCGTACCAGTCCTTGCCGATCACATACGGATAGATCTGGCCGACGGCAAAATCCTTGGAGATCGGCGCGTTGAACTGCGGGACGTCTGCGGTGTAGTAGACAGCCCGCTGGTAGGTGGTTGCGAAATTCGCCGCCATCGCACGATAGTCGACGGCGGATGCCTGGTAATGCGGGGTTTCCCAAGCAACGGGGTGGTAGCCGTTGCTGGCAAGCTCGCTGAGCCCTGCTGTAAGGCGTCCGGTCGCCCAGGCGGTGGAATCTTCTGCCACCGGTCTGTTTTGCACAATATTCCAGAACTCGTAGTCGTCCGTGCTGATACCGGAATTTGGATTGGGGATGTTGCCGTACTGGTGGGTATAGCCATGCATCACGATCTCGCCGCCGCGGGCAATTGCATAGTTCAGCGAGGTCTTGAGGTTCGTGGCCTGGGCCATCGGAATCGTCTGTGGCACACCATTGTTGTAGACGCCGAGCGGGTCCTCGTAATGGGGAACGACCGCAATCGAAAACGGGACGTGTTGACGGGAAAGGTAATTGCTCAGCGTCTTCATGGAGCTGACCGAAACCATCGCACTCACATCCTCCAGCCGTACCAGCGCCTTGTGGCTTTCGGCATGCTGTATTCCCAATATGTCGTGCAGCATGTCCGCGAAGACCAGATAGCGGTCGCGCGGGCCGATGTAGCTGAACGGCATGTCGGCCACGTACCAGAAGTTGCCCGATCTAACGACGTAGGGCGCTGTTTCTTGTGTCTTCGGGTTGGAGATGGTGAGTACTGCGCTTGCCTTGGCAGGGTCGGTAATCGTCGTGACGCCGATGTCGGGATCAGCATTGACGACGTTCGCGGCGCTGTCATAGGTGTAGTACTTGACGAAGGGGAGACCTTTGTAGGTAACGGTATCGAAGAACCCGGGTGCCGTGTTGCCGGCGTTGGGGACGCTGTTGAGACCCCGCAGCCCGCTGAAGCTGAAGCCATGCGTTGCCGCAAAGGGATATTGCGCATCCCAAGCCAGCTGCCACAGGTTGTACTTGAACCAGACGAGTGTTTTCTGCGTCGCCTCCGCATCCGCCAGGAACGCAGCGGGTGGCAGGTTGTTGTAATAGGCGCCTAGATAGAAGGTAGCGTCATAGCTGTTGATCTTGCCCGCTGTGTATTGTTCCACCGGCAGCAGATCCACCTGCGCATCGAAATGCCCCAGAAGGTTGCGCAGCATGATCGCATAGGCAAAGCCCAGCTTCTCAAATTGGGTACCGGAAGGTGCGTCGTACAGCACCAGCGCCTTGGGCGCGGCAGCCCAGGCGCTGGGCAGACCTGCCGCCCCCCACAGCACGATCGAAGCGAGCGACAAGGACAAGTAATGACGGACGGTTTTCATCGTGAATCTCCGGTGCGGCTGGTGGGTGCCGTGGGTTGGGTGGGTGGCGTAGATATTGCTGTGGGAGAGCGGCCCAGGGGGACAAAGGGGTTGAGCGTGGTCACCGGATCTGCGTCAACTGAATCGTCATTGGTAGGGTCACTGTGAAACCCGGTTTTGTGCTGGTGAGCCCGCTGACTGCGGGCCTGCTCTTCAGGATTGACGCCGGGGCCTGGCTGCACCAGGGCCGAGCCCGGCGGAAGCGGAGGCGGCGTGACTGCCGCAGCCGCTTCCAGCACAAAGAACGTAAGTCCGCACAGAGCTAGCGCTCTCAGAAGACGCGGCCGCAACCGCGCGGAAACCCTGCGGAAACGCATTGAAAAGCTTGAAAGACACATGAAAACCTCGCTCTCTGACGGACCCAACCATATTAACGAACAAGGCCGCGCTCGAGCGCATATTCATCGTAAGTTCCTAGGCTCATGTGTTACGTAATGCTGTAGGAGCTCGCCGACACCGGACGTAGTATTTTTCCTCATTCGGGTTCAGGTACGCCCCGAAGTGGCCGCTGCAGGCTTGTCGAACATGCGGCCTCCCGCGGGGTCCCGCTCAGAGGCTTTGTGGCGGAAGCTCTTGCGCTCCATCGGTATCTGCGCCATGAAACGGCATCCCGGGCTGAGAGGTCGGCTCATGGATCGGGCACCCGTTGTGCCTGGCACGGAAGCCGGCGGAAGCCGGATAGGCCACCCGGCGCGCCCGCATCACGGAACCCAGCGGGCGATGCGCTGCTATGCCGTGCCAGGGGTTGAACGCCATGCCGTCGTCAATCTCGCGCGAGAGCGCTTCGGACCAGCCATGCTGGCGCGGCAGCCGGATACGAGCTACTGCGCGCCAGGGACTCGCGTCTTCCGGCCAGCGCACCGACGCGTCCTCTACCGGCATCGTTTCCAGATCGGTGCAAAGCTGCACGCGAAGCTCCCATTCAGCATCGGCATGGTTCTGAAAATAATCGCATACCGATTCCCGCAGGCCGTTGCTGGCGTCGGTCACATGCAGCGGCTGATTGGTTAAGGCGGTGAGCGATGCCGCGACCGGAACGACCGAAAACTTTGCGATGTATTCGCCGTATAGCAGCGGCACCTGGCTGAAGAAGGTCTCGCCCAGTGGATGGGTTTGTGGATGACCGCCCAGCGTCTTCACCGTCGCGCTTTCGGCACCCACAGCCTCCAGCACATTCTCGGTACCACGCAACACAGCCGAGAGCGCTTGCTTGGCCTGCGGAGCACGATCGGTGGTCGCCGCCAACACCTTGAGGCTGCGCAGGAAGCCCTTGGGCCCGGGTGAGGCAAACACCGGGCCGTTGATCAGCAGCAGATCCTGCGTAGTGGCGGATTCAGAGCCCGACAAGCGCTCACCCGGCACACCGATGAGCTTGATGGCCATGCCGCGTGGCAGCGAGACGCGATCATCGAGTTCCTCGGCCGGTGGCGTCGAAAGCCGCATCGTCAGGGGATAGGTACCCGCTTCGGCAAAAAGCCCCTGCGCCAGTTCGGGCGGCAGGTCGCGCAGCACCTCCAGCTCGCCCCGCAGCAAGCCGTGACTTTTGGCATGTACGCCGCGCAGTGCATGGCCCGTATGCTCCAGCATGATGGTGGACATCTTCAGCAGCGTTTGCGCCAATTCATCAGAGGTCTGCGACTCGTCCTCTTCCGGCTTCTCGCATGCGGGTGTGTAGCGCACTGCTGCGGGTTTCGAACCGTTGATGGCCGGCTGATCTGGATGGATGGGAATCATCGCGTCCTGCAAATTGGTGATGAAAGACTGCCGTGAGTTTCGTCCAACGAAGTGCCACGAACTAGCAACCGAAGATATGAAGTGGGACAGAGAAACTAAAGGTCCCCGAGCAGTGGAAGCAGCGTGCACGTGTAGGATCAATTCCGGTGCCCTATCGCACTGCGACTGATGCAAGCTGGACTTGTCTGCATTTCTTTTGGGGAATTTTTCCGAGCTGCCCAGCTCACTTGGTTGAATTGACCGGCGCATCACGCCGATGGGGCTGATGGCAGCGAAAAGGGAGCTTTGCTGAAACATGGTTGCTGCGCCACTACCGCCGGATGAAGCCGGCCGGCTCGCTGCGCTGCGCGCACTTGCAATCCTCGACACAGCAGCAGAGCCGCTGTACGACGACATTGTTCTGCTCGCGGCGCAGCTTTGCGCCAGCGCCATTGCTCTGGTGTCGCTCATTGACGAGGACCGGCAATGGTTCAAGGCCTGCGTCGGGCTCGACATCACCGGGACGACGCGCGAGCAAGCTTTCTGTGCGCACGCGATCCTGAATCCGCACGAGCTCCTCGTAGTCGAGGATGCCGCATCGGATCCCCGCTTTTGCGACAACCCACAGGTGACCGGGGCGCCCTGCATCCGTTTTTACGCTGGCGCACCGTTCCTCGCCGCAGACGGATCCGCGCTCGGCACCGTCTGCATCATTGACACCGAGGCGCGCGCGCTCGACGAGCGGCAGGCCTCGGCCCTGCGCGCTCTGGCACGTCAGGTGGGTGCGCTGCTGGAGCTGCGCCGCAATGAGATCACTCTGCGAACCCAGGCAGAAGACCTGGCAACGCTTTCGGCGCAATCGGAGCGCCAGCGTCGCAAGAGCGACGAACTGCTCGATGTGGTGCTGCGCGGCGGAAACCTCAATCTGTGGGATCACCGCCTGTCGGAAAAGACGTGGCGATGCAACGCCCGCCAGCTAGAAATGCTGGGCTACAGCAAAGTGGACGCGCAACCCGGGATGCCGGACTGGGAAACCCTGATGCATCCCGCAGACCGCCTCCTCGCTGAAGACGCGATGCGCCGCCATCTGAAAGGGGAAACCTCCTCGCTCAGCTCTGAGCACCGGATGCGGCACAAGAACGGAACGTGGCGCTGGATCAGATCGAACGGCCTGGTGGTCGAACGCGACGCCACCGGAGCTCCTTCGCGCATCGTCGGAACCGATCAGGACATCACGGTGCAACGCGAGGAACAAGAAGCCTTGCTGCTCGTCAATGCGATGCTCGAGCGCACCAACAAAATGGCGCATGTGGGCGGCTGGCAGCTGGAGCTCGCAAGTGGCGAGGTACGTTGGTCCAAGGAGATGTACCGCATCCATGAGGTGGATCCGGGCTTCGATCCCTCGCTTCTTATAACGCCCGACTTCTACCCAGCCGCAGCGCGTCCGGCGCTGGAAGAGGCCATGCGGCGCACCATGCGCGACGGCTGTCCCTACGATCTCGAGCTGCCCTTCATCACGGCACACGGCAAGAACCTGTGGGTGCGCGCGCAGGGTATTGCTGTGCGTGAGAAGGGCGAGGTGGTGCGCATCGAAGGAGCTTTTCAGGACATCACCGAGCGCAAGACCGCACAGCTCGCGCTGGAACAGAGCGAGGAACGCCTCACGCTCGCGCTTTCAGGAACGCGCAGCAGTGTGTTCGACTGGAACCTTGAAACGGGGCTGGTGCATCGTGGGCCGCAGTTTTCTGTCATGCGCGGTGGTGACGCGATCGATACGGTCTGTGACGGCGAAGGAGTCGCAGCGATGATCCATCCCGATGACCTGCCCACCGTCAACAGCTTCGCATCCGC
>JBBSUX010000214.1:0-6102 GCA_038234045.1 Burkholderiales bacterium | reverse complement strand
GCTGACCGGCTTCTTCTCCGACCTGCAGGAAAGCGCGGCCTATACGCCCTTCTACAGAGCGAGCGAACTCGTCGAGATCGGCAAGGCCGATGCGGTTTTGTTCCTGCACGATCTCACGCGCACAGGTCAAACGGACTATGAGCAGGGCGATCAGCGCATCGCGGCCGAGATGGCGCGGCGCTTGCCTGCGGCGCGGCTGGTTCCAGTCATCGACGTCTGGAACAAATCGGATATTGCGCTACACGATATGAGTGCGCTCCCCCAAACGCCCGAATCTGCCCGCGCATTGGGTGGCGGCGAGTCGCCAGGCATTGCACTTTCCGCGATGACCGGTGTTGGGTTAAAGGAGCTGCGCCAGCGTCTGTTGCAGGTGGCCGGCTGGCAGCCCGCTGCTTCGGAAGGCGTCTTCCTCGCACGCGAGCGGCACCTCGAAGCCTTGCGCGAAGTGGAGGGCCATCTCTGCGAAGCGGCCCTTCATCTGGCGACTGATGCCGGCCAGCTTGATTTGCTGGCAGAAGAATTGCGGCTGGCCCAGAATGCGCTCAGTCGCATCACAGGCGCTTTTGGAGCGGACGATCTGCTCGGCGTCATCTTTTCGCGTTTCTGCATCGGCAAATAAACCGGTCCTCGCTGGCATCGCAGCACTCATTCATGTCGAGCTTCAATGATTTCCCCCGGCAAGCTGGCCGAGCGACCATGCCCGTAACCTGTGCGCCCGGTACGGCGCGTCGGCTGGACGGCCCGGTGCTGCAGACCCTGATCGAGGCCATCTCCACCTCCGACGCAGAGGATGGCCTGGTCGCGCCGCTGCTGACCGGATCGCAATGGGAGACGCTCACTCCCTATCTGCAGTCCCATCCATTGAATGCTGGCGAGGTGCTGTTCAATGCAGGCGCGCAGGACGGCACTTTGTTTTTTGTGGAATCCGGCTCGCTCAGCATTCATGTGGTGGATAGCGCCGACCGGGTGCGCCTGGCGATCGTCAGGCCAGGATCGGTAGTGGGCGAAGGCTCCTTCTTTTCGCGCCTGCCGCGCAAGGCAACGGTGCAGGCGGCCAGTGCATCTCAGCTCTGGGCGCTGACGCCCGTGCGCTTCACCGAACTCGGCCACCGTTTGCCAGAGCTTGCGCTTGCCATCACGATGGCTGCGGGCAGTGTGCTGGGGAGGCGGCTGGTCAATCGCCGCCGGCGGGTGGCAGCCACCTGACTTGACTATCTTTCGGGCACCTTCGTCGTGTGCGGAAACCCTCGGTCCGCAAGGGTTCGCATGAACACACAAGCCCGCTGAAGGCTTCCATAATAGAGGTGTGACCCGCCGCCTTTCCTCCACGGGGCAGGCCATCCCGGGCCCAGCACCCTCGATGCTTGCTCCTGCCGACACCGCGTCAGAACCCGGTGGGGCCGAGCGTGTGCCGCTCGGTGAACACGAGTCGCAGGAGCGTACAGCCGAGGAGATCGGCGACCATTCGCAAGACGCGGCTTCCCTTCTGGCCTGGCAAGGCCTTCTGCTCGACGCCATCTCACGTGCGCATGCCACATTTCTTTCAAGCCCGAGTGCCGCCGACGCATTCGACGCCCTGCTCCAGGATTTCCTGGCCCTGACGAAGAGCGCCTTCGGTTTCGTTGCCGAGGCGGTGAAGGATAAGAGCGGGCGTTCGATCCTGCGTGCCCGTGCGATTACCGACATCAGCTGGGATGCCTCAAGCCGCCAGTTTTTCGATGAGAACCGCACTGAGGGTCTACCCTTTGCTAACGAGAACTCGCTGTTTGGTGCGGTTCTGCGCACCGGCGACCCTGTTATTACGAACAATCCGTCTGTCGATGCGCGCTCAGGAGGGCTGCCTGCAGGCCACCCGCCCCTCAAGGCGTTCATGGGTTTGCCCGTACATGCCTCAGGAGCCTTGGTGGCAGTGGTCGGCCTGGCCAACAGGGCCGGGGGATATGCGCACTCAGATATCGGATTGCTTAACCCATTGATCGGTACCGTCGGCCAGCTGATCGTGGCGCGCCGCCATCAACTGCAGCGGGCCGCCGATGCCGAGAGCTTGCGGCAGAGTGAGCGTCGCTGGCGCAGTCTGGCTGACCTGTCCTCCGATTGGTATTGGGAGCAGGATTCTGAATTCCGGTTGGTGTACGTTGATGGCGAAATCGAGCTCAAAAATGCGGCGGGCCTGGGAAATATGCAGCTTGGTACCCACCGATGGGATCTGCCGGTCAAAAATCTGACGGAAGCCGACTGGCGGGTGCATCGCGCCACGATCGAGGCGCATCGGCCCTACCGCGACTTCGAAATGGAGTTTCGCAGCGAAGACGGTGCCTCCTACTGGATTTCGGTCAGCGGCGTGCCGGCTTTTGATGACCAGGGAACCTTCACCGGCTACCACGGAATGGGGCGCGACATCAGCGAGCAAAAGCGCACCGAATCGCATATCGAATGGCTGGCTTTCGTCGATGACCTCACCGGTCTTCCCAACAGGCGGCGGCTGATCGAACGTTTGAAGCAAGCGCAAAAGGACAGCGAGCAACTGGAGCGCTATGGTGCTTTGCTGTTGATGGATCTGGATCATTTCCGCAAGGTCAGTGACTCCCTCGGGGTCGAACGCAGCGATGAAGTGCTCAGGCTGGTTGCCCAGCGTCTGGGTCACAGCGTTCGCCCGAATGACACGTTGGCGCGTCTTGGTGGCGACGAATTCGTTGTGTTGATGGAAGCACTGCCGGCGGAAGCAGCTGCAGCCCGCGCTGTGGCAGAAGCAATGGCCGTCGCAATCAATGAGGTGCTGTCCCAACCTTTTGCGGTGGGCGATGCGGAACTGGTGTGCACCGTCAGTGTCGGCATCGTGACGTTCTTCGATCAGAACTGCACCGTGCACGAGCTCTTGCAGCGCGCCGATCTCGCGATGTACCAGGCCAAGGCCGCGGGCCGCAATACCCACCGGTTCTTTGCACTGGCGATGCAGGAATCACTGGTCGCGAGCCAGCGCCTGGAAGCCGAATTGCGACAGGCGGTGGCCAAAGATTCGCTGCTCGTGTATTACCAACCCATCGTGGGGGTCGACTGTCGGCTATCGGGCGTGGAGGCGCTGGTTCGCTGGCCGCACCCGACGCGCGGCATGATCTCGCCCGCTGAATTCATTCCGATTGCCGAGCAAAGCGGGCTTATCGTGGCCTTGGGCCATGCTGTGCTGCGCACCGCTTGTAGTCAGCTCGCAGCGTGGGCGGAAGATGCCCGGACGCAGCATCTGAGCATCTCGGTAAATGTGAGCATGCGCGAATTCCAGCAGCCGGGATTTGCCGAGCACGTGCTTGAGGCCCTGCGTGAGGCCAACGCCGATCCGCGCCTGCTCAAGCTCGAAGTCACCGAAAGCATGCTGATGGAGGATGTTGAGGGGATCATCGCCGTCATGAGTGTGCTAGCGGCAGAAGGAGTTGGCTGGTCGCTGGACGATTTCGGCACCGGGTTTTCTTCTCTAAGTTACCTCAAGCGCCTGCCGGTGGAGCGACTCAAGATTGACCAATCGTTTGTGCAAGGCGTGAACGACGATCCCCACGATGCCGCGATCGCCTGCACGCTCATCAGTCTGTCAGCAAGCTTTGGTCTGACCGTTGTCGCCGAAGGCGTGGAGACCGCTGCGCAGCATAAGTACCTGCAGGCCAATGGTTGCACGCATTTCCAGGGCTACTTTCACGGCCGACCCATGCCAATCGGCCAGCTGCAGGAAGTGATTCTTAGCCAGGACCCTGGGTCGAAATAGTGAAAGAAAAGTGATCCGAACGCTTTATGTGAAAGCGCTAGTAGCTATATTTGTAATAGCATCTGCTGGATGGACGTATCGTGCCCGCAACGCTTGCGATTTTCCCTGAGCCGCTCGGGCCTCAGCGCCGCAGCAGAATCTCTTCGGCCACAGCCAGCGCTGGTGACAACCCCGACAGGACCAGCGTGTCTCCGGCGCGCACCACGGTATCGTCATGCGCGGGGGCGACGTGCCCATTGGCGCGGCGTACGCTCACGATGCGCACGTTCACCGAATGCAAAGCCAGTGATGCGATGGTGCGATCGATGGCTGCGACGCCCTCTGGCAGCGTAATGGGCGCAAGCCGGGCGGTATCGCGCTCGTGCACGCCGTCGTCATCGGCGCCGTGAAAGTAGCCACGCAGCAGGTCGTAGCGCGCGTCGCGTTGCTCCTGAACCACCCGGATCACGCGACGCATCGGCACACCAACGAGTGCCAGCGCGTGGCTCGCCAACATGAGCGAGCCTTCGATCGCCTCGGGCACGACTTCGGTGGCTCCCGCAGCCTGCAGCACCTCCAGATCGTGGTCATCATGGGTGCGCACGATGACGGGTACCTGCGGTGCATGTTCGCGGGCATGTGCCAGCACCTTGAGCGCGCTGTTGACTTCCAGGTAAGTGACAACTACCGCGCTGGCCCGGGCCAGCCCGGCGGCCACCAGGGCCGGCAGCCGCGCCGCATCGCCGAACACCACCGAATCGCCGGCAGCGCCCGCCTGGCGAACCCGGTCGGGATCAAGATCGAGTGCGATTGAGGGAATGCCTTCCTGATCCAGCAGTCGCGCCAGATTTTGTCCGCAGCGGCCATAGCCGCAGATGATCACGTGCCGGTCGGCATTGATGGATTTGCGCGCGATGCCGGTCATCTGCAGCGACTGGTTCATCCATTCGCTGGCGACCAGCTTCATCACGATGTGATCAGCCTGCAGGATGATGATGGGCGCAGCCACCATCGACAGCACCATTGCCGCCAGCACCGGGTTGAGCAGTGACGGGTCGACCAGCTTGTTCTGCTGCGCCAGCGACAACAGTACGAAGCCGAATTCGCCGGCTTGTGCCAGATACAGACCAGTGCGCATCGCGACACCCGCGCTGGCGCCCAAGGTGCGTGCCAGTACAGCAACGAGACCGAGCTTCAGCGCTGTTGGCACCAGCAACAGAAGCAGGATGAGGCCCCAGCGGTCCACCAGCACGTGCCAGTCGAGCATCATGCCGATGGTGATGAAAAAGAGCCCCAGCAGCACATCGTGAAACGGCCGGACGTCGCTCTCCACCTGGTGCTTGTACTGTGTCTCCGACACCAGCATTCCGGCGATGAAGGCGCCCAGCGCCAGGCTCAGTCCGGCCAGCTCGGTGAGCCACGCGAGCCCGAGCGTGATCAGCAACAGGTTGAGCATGAAGAGCTCGGGGCTCCGGCGCCGCGCCACCAGGGTGAGCCACCAGCGCATCACCCGCTGGCCTATCACCAGCAGTACCGTCACGATGGCGCCGGCCTTCAGTACCGCCATGCCGACATCCGACAGCAGCTGGTTGGGCGAGGATGTGAGCGCCGGGATCAGCACCAGCAGCGGAACCACCGCCAGATCCTGAAACAACAGCACGCCCATGACGCGCTTGCCGTGCTCGCTCTCGAGCTCCAGCCGCTCGGCCATCATCTTCACCACGATGGCTGTGCTGCTCATGGCCAGCGCGCCCGAAAGCGCAAGAGCTGCCTGCCAGCTGGTGGCCCACCAAGCCGGCAGCAGCCGCGCGATCAGCAGACTGCCAGCGGCGGCCAGCAGCATTGTCAGCACCACCTGCAGCAGTCCAAGGCCGAATACATGTCTGCGCATGGTGCGCAATTTGGGCAGGCTGAATTCCAGCCCGATCAAAAACATCAGGAACACCACGCCGAATTCACCGAGGTGGCGCACACCTTCGGAATCGCTGGCCAACCCGAGCGCATGCGGGCCGATCAGCACGCCAGCCGCCAAGTAGCCCAGCATCGGCGGCAGGCGCAGGCTGCGGCATGCCACCACGCCCAGCACGGCAGCCAGCAAGTACAGAAGGGTCAGGGCAAGAGGCGACACCTGTTGATCCTAGCAAGTGCGATGCCGCATTGCGGAGCACACACTGGGGTGCGCCGATAAAATCGCCCGATGAATGCTTCCATGCGGCTTGCCGCGGATTCCGCAACGGCCGCTGGCGAAGCGACAGCCGCCATCAAGGTGGGCACAAACCCCGATCGTTCTTGCGAAAAGGTTCTGCAGCGCGCGCGCGAAACGCTGGCGATTGAAGCCGATGCCATCCGCGCTGTCGCGGCGCGCCTCGACG
>JBBSUX010000213.1:0-6111 GCA_038234045.1 Burkholderiales bacterium | reverse complement strand
GGTGACAGCCGCCGCGCTTGCCGATGTAGCCGGCTCCTGCCTGGATGCCGGAGCGTCGATGCTGCACCTGCATGTTCGGGAGGCGGACGGCCGACACAGCCTCGACGTTGGCGCATACCGGGAGGCTACGGCTGCGGTACGGTGCGTGGTGGGCGATCGCATGGTGCTGCAGATCACGTCTGAAGCAGCGG
The DNA here is from genome assembly GCA_038234045.1 of Burkholderiales bacterium. GTDB lineage: Bacteria > Pseudomonadota > Gammaproteobacteria > Burkholderiales > Burkholderiaceae_C > JBBSUX01. The sequence goes on along the minus strand of JBBSUX010000213.1, from coordinate 5,920 downwards.
GTCGCTACCAGGCCGCAGAACAGATGGCCATGGTGCGCGATCTGCATCCGGAAGCCGTATCGATCGGGCTGCGCGAGCTCGACACGCCAGAAACCGGGGAGCGCGGCCTCGAAACATTTTTTGGCTGGCTGGCTCGCGAACGGATCATGACGCAGGTGATCCTGTACGACGCCGCCGATGTCAAACGCTGGCAAGCACTGCGCGCCGCCGGCGTAGTGCCCGACGCGCCCTGGTTTCTGCTCTTCGTCCTGGGACGGTACAGCGTAGGCCAGACATCGCGACCCGACGATCTTCTCCCGTTTCTGCAGATTCACCATGCCGCCGCCGAAGCGCGCGAACCATGGGCCGTCTGCGCTTTCGGCGCGATGGAAAACGCCTGCATCACGGCCGCTGCAGCGCTCGGCGGGCATGCCCGTGTCGGGTTCGAGAACAACCTGCGAACGAAGGACGGCAGCATCGCGCCCGACAACGCCGCATTGGTACGGCAAGCGGCGGACGCAGCACGGGCGCTGGGCCGACCACTCGCGACGGCTGACGATATTCGAAAAAAGCTTCTGCGCGCCTGAGCAGTTCGCCCCGCGACTGACGACACGCCCCGCCATGGCCACTTCCCGCGCAATCGCTCGCGCGCAGTCCTCCCAAGCCGCCGATGCGCCCGGAATCCCTGTGCGACACCCAAGAAACACTGCGCGTGTGGCAAGGGTTGCTGCGACGCCGATGGCCTTCGTGCGGGCGATTACCGACGCCTACGAGGATAGGGGCATGAGCGCCGCGCCGGCCCTTGCCCACGCGCGCATTCCCGTCGTGCAGCTGGGCAGCCCCGGTGCGCGCGTGACAGCGGCGCAGTTCGAGGCGCTCTCGGGTTTTGCCATGCAGGAGCTCGACGACGAGGCCCTCGGCTGGTTCAGCAGGCGCCTTCCGTGGGGCAGCTACGGCATGTTGTGCCGGGCGTCCGTGACCGCACCCAGGCTTGGCATCGCGTTGGCGCGCTGGTGCCGCCACCACGGCTTGCTGACCGACGACGTCCGCCTGCATCTGGAACGATCTGCCCATGGGGTCGAGCTGCGGATCGAGGAGCGCCGCGACCTCGCGAAATTTCGAGAGTTCTGCCTCGTAACCTTAATGCGTTACCTGCACGGCTTTCTCTGCTGGGCCACCGATTCCCGCATCAGCTTGCGCAAGGTACGCTTTCCGTTCGCAGCGCCGACGCATGTGCAGGTGTATCCGCTGCTTTTTCCCGGTCCGGCACAGTTCGATGCCGCAGCTGCAGGATTCGCTTTTGACACCGCTTATCTGGAGCTGCCGCTGGTGCGCGACGAGACCGCGATGCGGGCCATGCTGCAGCGGGCATTGCCGCTTACGGTGCGCCAGTACCGCCGGGATCGCTTGCTGGTCGACCGCGTGCGCGAACTGCTGAAGCAACATCCGCAAGAAGCCACACGCGCTGATCTGATCGCCGAGCGCCTGCACGTCTCCACCCGAACGCTGCACCGGCAGTTGCAGGAAGAAGGTGCTTCGCTGCAGATCCTCAAGGATGCCGTGCGACGCGATATGGCGGTGGCATTGCTGCGGGGGCGAGGTGGTCCGCTCAAGCAGATCGCGCTGGCGGTGGGCTTTCGCAACGAGAAGAGTTTTGCGCGCGCATTTCGCGGCTGGACCGGTCAGGGGCCTGGTGCGTTCAGGGACGCGATGCGGGATTGATCTCTTGGAATCGCCTGCACGGTCCGGTTGGCACTCAGGTGCCCACAATGGTGTCGAACAGCAGCTTGAGGTTGAGCACCACAATCACCACCGCGATTAGCCAAGCAAGCGTCCCGAGCCAGCGTCCTACGACGAGCTTGCCCATCAGCTTCCGTTCGCTGACGAACCGCACCAGCGGAATCACCGCAAACGGCAATTGCATCGACAGCACGACTTGGCTCAGCACCAGCAACTTGGCAGTGCCATGCGAGCCATAGATAGCGGTGACAGCCACGACGGGAACGATGGCGATCCCGCGTGTGATGAGCCGCCGCGCCCAGGGCGCAAGCCGCATGTGCAAGAAACCCTCCATCACGATCTGGCCCGCAAGGGTGGCAGTGACGGTGGAATTGACGCCCGAAGCCAGCAGCGCCACAGCGAAGACGGTGGACGCGATGCCGACGCCCAGCATCGGCGTCAGAAGCTCGTAGGCCTGTTCGATCTCCTGGACATCGGTTCGGCCGGCCGCATGGAACACGGCAGCAGCGGTAATCAGGATGGCCGCGTTGACGAACAGCGCCAGCGTGAGGGCGATGGTGCTATCCGTCACGGCCCAGCGCACTGCCGTGCGACGGCCTTCGTCGGTACGCGGATACGCCCGCGTCTGGACGATGGAGGAATGCAGGTAAAGGTTGTGCGGCATTACCGTTGCGCCGATGATGCCGATGGCAATGTAGAGGGCCGCCGGGTTCGTGACCACTTCGGCCTTGGGTATGAAACCCGCCAGCACCGGGCCGATACCGGGCGCCGCCAGTGCGATCTGTACCACGAAGCAGCCGAAGATGATGAGCAGCAAAGCCATCACAAAAGCTTCCAGCGCACGAAAGCCCCGTCCCATCAGGAGCAGCACGACGAACACATCGAGTGCTGTCAGGATTGCGCCCCACACCAGGGGCAAGCCGAAGAGCAGGTTCAGCGCAATCGCCGTGCCTATCACCTCAGCCAGATCGCAGGCAATGATGCCGGCCTCGCATGCCAGCCACAACGCGAGGTTGACCGGCCGTGAATAGCGCGCGCGGCAGGCCTGCGCCAGGTCGAGGCCGGTGGCGATGCCCAGCCGCGCCGCCAGCGCCTGCAGCACCACCGCCATGATGTTGGACATCAGGATCACGGACAGCAGCATGTAGCCGAACTGCGAACCGCCGGCGATATCGGTGGCCCAGTTACCCGGATCCATGTAGCCGACCGCCACCATGTAGCCGGGCCCGAGAAACGCGAAAAGGCGGCGCGCCCAATGACCGGCCGACGGAAAAGCAATGCTGCCATTCATCTCGCCCATGCTCAGCCCTGGCGCACGCCCACGAAAACCCGTCGAGGCTGCGCCGGCAGGCGGCCGGACAGCAGGGTCAGCGCTGACGGTTTTCAAAAAATCTGGATTCATAGGGTGGGCATGACGCGGCGCAGTTTGGTGGCCAAATTCGGAGTGCGTCCGTTTTGCAATATAGCCTAGGCTAAGAATTAAAGCGCAGGCAATCTTGAGTACATGGTCGGTTTACGCGGGTCATACAGAATCGGATGCGCTTGAAGGAAAATTTCCTGCGTCCACCCCGCTGCCTGCTGTAAATCCACCACTCACGCTCTCGCACAGCCAATTCCCCACGGCATGAATAAGTCCCCACCCATCCGGCAGAAAACCAGACCGCCCGAAGCACCGCGACTTGTCGATCCGGCGATCCAGGTAGAAAGTTTTCGCCAGGTCCGCGCCGCGCGGGCCCAGGAACGTGTGGAAGACTACGTCGAGCTGATCGACGACCTGCTGTCCGACGGCGGTGAAGCACGCCAGGTGGATATTGCCGCTCGCTTCGGAGTGGCCCAGCCCACCGTAGCCAAGGCATTGGCGCGATTGGCAGATGCCGGATACGTCGTGCGCCGACCCTATCGTGGCGTTTTTCTGACGCCTGAGGGCAAGTTGCTAGCAACGCAGAGCCGCGAACGGCACCGGATGGTGGAGGATTTCCTGAAGGCGATCGGCGTCGACGAGGATTCAGCGCGGCGCGATGCGGAGGGCATCGAACACCACGTCAGCGCCCCAACCCTCGAAGCGTTCAGTCGTTTTCTGGCGGCTCAACGAGCCGCAGAGCGAGCAAAAAAATAGGCAGCGCGGGCATTTGCACCGCCTGCCGCGCCATCACAGGCCGGCATAAACCAGGTTGGGTAACAGCTCGATCAGGTGCTCCAGTTGCCCGGGAGCTTGCGCCAGAACGATGGCGTAAAGATCCTCCGCGGGATCGAAGAAGAACGCCGTGCCGCCGAGCCCGCTCCAGCTGACCTGGCCGGCTGACCCTGTCCGGCTCGCGCCGCCAGCAGCGCGGCGCACCGCGACACCGAGTCCGAAACCGTAGCCCTGCGGCAGGATGGCGCCCACCGCCGGCAGTCCGGCAATATGGTCCGACAGCATGAACGCCATCGTGGCGGGGCTGATCAAGCGCACACCGTTGGCGGTTCCGCCGCCCCGCAGCACATCGAGAAAGCGCGAATAGTCGGCGGCGGTGGAAGCCAGTCCGCCACCGCCCGATTCGAAGCGCGCTGCCTGCGTCACGTCGAGCAGCGCAACGGCCGCGTCGGTCTGCGGATCGCGCGGAAAAGCTTCCGCCAGGCGCGGCTGCAAGCCTTCGGGCACCTGAAACGAGGTTTCCGTCATGCCGAGCGGACCAAAAATCATGCGTTGCAGCAGCACACCCAACGATTCGCCCGTGACCACTTCCAGCACAGCGCCCAGCACATCGGTTGCTCGGCTGTACTCCCAGGCGCTTCCGGGCTGCCGCAACAAGGGCAACGGGCCCAGAGCTTCCGCAAGCTCGGCATTGCTGGATCGGCGCGAACCGATGCGGGCAGCGCGATAGGCATCCTCCACCGTGCCCGCCTCCCAGGCGTAGCTCAGGCCAGCGGTGTGGCGCAGCAGATCGTACAGGCTCGCCTCGCGCATTACCGGCTCCGGGCGTGGCAGGCCGTTTTCCTTGTCCAGTACATGCACATGCTGATTGGCGAACGCTGGAAGCCAGCGCGAAACCGGCTGCGACAGCAGCAATCGGCCTTCTTCCATCAGCATCAGCGCGGCAAGCGAAACGATAGGCTTGGTCATCGAATAGATGCGGAAGACGCTGTCGGTGCGCATCGGCAGCTCGGCACCCGCAGCAGCCGGTACCTGTTGGCCGAAAGCTTCGCAGTAGGCCTTATGACCGCCGCGCTGCACGTGCACTACGGCGCCGGGCAATGCACCTTCGCTCACCAGGCGCGCGAAGGCCGAGCGCACATGCTGCGGATCGAAAGCCGACCGGCTCTCTGACGTTGACGAGGACGAGGAAGCTGACTGCCCGTCCTTGTGCGCGGGCGAAGAGGAAGCAGTAGTTGGGATTGGGGGCGCTTCGCCCTCGGGAAAGGCCGTGGTGGCAGCAGAAGAAAGCATGTACGGTTCCGGTTCGGAAAGAAACAAATGTCGATGATGCCGCTTCAGCGCTGCGCGTGCAGCGGATGGGGCACGCGAGCGCTGCGCCGGTTCACCCGCGCCCCTTCACGCCACATCGAGCTGATACAGCCAGGTTTCGGAAAGGGTCTGGTCACCTGTCTTCAGGTAGAGGCGCATGTCGACAGGACCCGGCCCTGCGGGCGTGAAATCGAACTGAGCCCGCCAATGTCCGGCAATACCGTCGGGAACGGCTTCGGTGAAGACATACGAAAAGCTTCCTGTCGCGGCCGAAAGCACCGCTTCGGGCCTTACGCCGAAAGGCAGGCTTGCCAGCTGGCCACCCTGAAACTCCACCATGAACTTCACAACCCCCGCCGGGCGCGGCTGCCCGGGCTGGCCGCCACGGCCCTCACGTGTCGCCTGCACCAGCGCCAGCGGCGGGGGGAAAGGTTCGCGGTCAGTCCAGTACAGCTTGAAGCCGAAACGAAAGCTGGCTCCGGCCTTGGCTGGTGCCTTGGGCACCCAGGCGGCCACTGTGTTGTCGTGGATCTCGTCGTCGGTCGGGATTTCGATCAGCTGCACCGATCCTTCGCCCCAGTCGCCCATCGGCTCGACCCACAAGCTCGGGCGGCGGTCGTAGTACACGCCGTCGAGGTAATGGTCGAACACGCGGTCACGCTGCAACAGCCCGAAGCCTTTGGGCGTGCGGTCGGTAAAGGCAGAAGCATGGGTGACGCGCGGGTTGTTCAGCGGGCGCCAGATGCGCTCGCCCGC
>JBBSUX010000212.1:0-6192 GCA_038234045.1 Burkholderiales bacterium | reverse complement strand
GGCTGCTGTCTTCGATGGCTTTGTAGTAATCGATGAGATGGTCGTTCATGTCAGATCCCCGAAGCGTAGGCGGAAACGGATGGGACGCGCTGCGTCAGCATGCGGGCAAGGCCCGTTTGCGTTGATGGTTGGGACGCCTGCTTTTGCGGAGCGCTGGCGTCGATGATGGTGGCACGGTCGGCGACCGGGGAAGCAGCTGTTCCCATCTGCCGCCAGCCGTCGGCCACCGGCTCGATCAGGCGCGTGACTTCGGCCAGCGCAGCCCCGTCGTTTTTCAGGTTGGCATCGGTCAGGCGACCGACGCAGTAGTCGTAGAGAGCGCGCAGGTTGGCTGCCACTTCGCCGCCCTTTTGCATGTCGAGCGAGCCCTTCAATCCCTCCTCCAGGATACGAACCGCGCGGCCGAGCTGTTCGCCCTTGGTCGCGATTTCGGCACGCTCCAACGCGCCCTGGGCGGTACGCACAGACTGCAAAAGGCCGTCGAACAACATGCAGATCAACTGGTGCGGCGTGGCGTTGTGGACGACTGTGTCCACACTCGCATTGCGGTAGGCGGCGGCGCGGTTGGCGGTGGGTGTGAACATGATGGATTCCATTGCTTTGGGTCTTGTTTTAGTTATCGGCCGGCAACGGCTTGACTCAAGGTGAAACCATAAAAATAGTTCGTGCTACTTCTCCTCCGCAAGACACTCAATTCGTCGGCCTGTTCCACTGCGCAATCTGCTGCGTGATGTAGGTGTTGAGCGCTGTCGAGCTCGCCACGATGGTGTCGAGTGCGCTGTATTGCTTGCGCAGCCGCGCCTCGGTGTCGGCGAGACGGTTCTGCACAGTGTCCTGTTGGCGGGAATTGGCCGTCTGCTGGCTTTGCAACGAGGTCGCCTTCGAGGCAAGAACGCCATTGGCGCCCGAGGCTCCATCAAGGAACACCTTGAGTTGCGCGCCGATCGGTGAGGATGGTGGAGCGCTGCCGCTTGGGGTACTGGCGGAACTGTCGACAATGAACAGGCCTCGCACAGCATCCGGATTAGCAGCCAGCGCCTTCGCCAGCTTGGCACTGTCAAGCGTCAGGCTCCCATCAGCCGACGAACCGAACGAGATGCCGATATCCGAAAGGCTGTTGATGCCGCTGCTGCCATTGCCTTTGCCAATAGCACCCACCATGCTGCGCAGTGAGCGCTCGAGCCCGGTGGTGGTGACATCACCCTGCAGCAGCGCTGCAGTTTTGGTGGCGGGGTCGTACTTGGTGGCTTGGGCCAGCATGGAGTTGGTGGCGTTATAGGCCGTGACGAAGGCGGTCAGGGCTTGCTGGATCGAGCCCGTATCCGAACCCACCGAAATTTCGGCAGGCGCACCTGCATCGGTCACCTTCAGCAGGTTCAGACTCAAACCTGGCACCGTATCGGCAAGGGTATTGGTGGGGGAGCGCACCGCGATGCCGTTGAGCGTGGCAAGTGCATCCTTGCCGAAGATGGGCGCAAGCCCGCCACTCGGCAGCAAGCTGGACAAAGCTGCCTGACCGGCGGGGGGCGGATTGGCCGGATCGTCGGTCGCCTGCAGCTGAAAACCATTGACTTCGCCGGTGGCTTTGGACCGCATCAGCAACTGCTGCTGACCGTTGCCGTCGCTCACCAGGGTGGCGCTCACGCCCGCATCCGAAGCATTGATCTGCTGCGCGATATCGGCCAGCCCCGCGCCGGCTGCGATGGTGAGGCTCACCGTTTTACTGGCGCTCGCCGTATCAAAACTGCGCGGGCCGGTCGGATTGGCGGGATCGGTCGGCTTCCATTGGCCAATCTGCAAGGTGAGCGTGCCACCGGAGAAGGTGGCGCCAGTTGCCGCTTGGGTAGATGCTGCCGATTGCGCGGTAGCCAGCTGTTGTACATCCAGACTGAAGGAGGTGGCTGCTGCCTTGCCGGTCGCGGTGACCGCGACATTGGTAGGCTGTGAGGAGCTCGCGGTCTTGCCCGACCAAAGATCGGCGGATGAGAGCTTGCCCACCGCGCCGTCCAGGCTCGCCATCTGCGATTTGATCTGACCGAAGGCCGAGATCTTGGTGGTGATCTGGCTGGCCTTGGTCTGCAGCGCCGTAAGCGGCCGCTGTTCCAGCGACATCAGCTGCGTGATGATGCTGTTGACATCGAGCGAACTGCCGATACCGGGGGAAGAGAGGGTGGCCATGGCCGGCTCCTGAAGAGGGACGGGATACGATTGAAAAGCTGGCGAAAGCGGGAACGATAGAGAAGCTCAGGGAGCAGATTGATCAGTGGGCACCCATCCGGTACAACCAGCATGGTGCCATCCGGTGCGCGTCGCAAAAGCCGGAAAAGCGCCGAACGGCCAGGCCGTTACGACGCTTTCATTTCGATAGCTGTTGGATCGCTCAGCCATCAACTTTCCCGTTCACTCAGCGCAGCAGGGCCAGCACACCCTGTGGCAGCTGGTTGGCCTGCGCGACCATGGCGGTACCGGCCTGCTGCAGCACTTGGGAGCGCGACAGGTTGGCTGTTTCCGCCGCGAAGTCGGCATCCTGGATGCGGCTGCGCGAAGCAGTCAGGTTCTCGGCCGAGGTCTGCACGTTGGCGACGACGGAGCTGAAGCGGTTCTGGATGGCACCGAGGTCAGCGCGGGAAGAATTGACGGTATTCAGCGAAGCATCGGCAATGCCGAGTGCCTGCTGGGCGCCGACGAAGCTGGAGATGTCCACGTCAGCGAGAGTTTTGGCAGTAGCGGATGCAGCCGTCGCCGTCGCGACATTAAGGTTAGTCGAAGTTCCAGCAACGACCGTGACGTCGGTATCTGCTTTCAGCGAAGACAGCTTGAGCACGCCAGTTCCGTCCACACTGGCATATACACCCGTCTGGTCCGACTTGTCGTTGATGGCAGACACGAGCGATTTCTGCTGGCCTGCCGCTGTTGCGCCTGTCGCGGGAACCGCGACATTGGCGATCGCCACACCGTTGATCGTCAGACCTGTGGTCGTGGAGGTAGCGTCCAGAGCTGCAGTGCCGGTCGCTTCGGCAAACTTTGCGCTGCCCAGGTTAGCCGTCTGCACATTGGCGATGCTGTTCACGTTGATGGTCTGGCCCGCATTGGCCCCGACCTGGAACGACTTGCTGGTGAACGAGCCATCCAGCAGATTGGTGCCGTTGAACTGGGTCTGGGTGGCAACGCGCTGCACTTCAGACTGCAGCTGGGCCACTTCCTTTTGCATCGCAGCACGGTCGGTGGTGGTGTTGGTGGAGTTGGAGGACTGCACAGCCAGCTCACGAATGCGCTGAACGTTGTCGCTCACCTGGCCCAACGCGCCTTCAGCTGTTTGCGCCAGGGAGATGCCGTCGTTGGCATTGCGTGCCGCCTGATTCAGGCCGCGGACCTGGGTGGTCATGCGCTCGGAAATCGCGAGGCCTGCGGCGTCGTCCTTGGCGCTGTTGATGCGCAAGCCCGAAGAGAGGCGCTGCATGGAGGTCGCCAGTGACGACTGCGACATGCCGAGGTTGCGCTGCGCGTTGAGCGAATTAATGTTGGTATTGATGAACGAGGCCATGAGGAAACTCCTTAGAAAAGCCTGAAACGATCCGGCATTGCTGCCGTTGTGTGAACATTTGCCAGTACAGTACTGGCCGACTTGGCCGGGGGCGCCCAAGCGCTGGAACCGGACGACAAGCCCGTGTTTCCGGACCTGTTGCAAATGTTTTCGGACGAGACAGCTGGCAACTTGAATGTTTTTTTCGTTCGGCAGCGAAATTCCCTGGTGTTACAGGCTAAAGAAAGCGCTTTTCTGGGACGGATAGGCTGGCAACATTGCCGCCACACGGCTCATGTGACGGGCCAGTTCGCAGATCTGCGGGCTTTCACCCCCTTTCTTTACCGGACCGCGGTTGGGAGCAATCGTTCTAATACAGCTCGTAACCCCACTGCGACCTCGCTTGCGCGGCCGCTCCCGCCCAAGGTTCGCCCACTCAGATCGCTGCCCGCCCCATGTTTGTCATCATTGGCTACGTCGTCTCGCTCGGATGCATCTTCGGTGTCTATGCGCTCCACGGCGGCAACATTCACGTGATCCTGGAAGCACTGCCGTTCGAGCTGACGACGATCATGGGCGGTGCGCTTGGCGCGTTCGTGGTGAATAACCAGCCAAAAGTGCTCAAGGCAACGCTCAAAGCTCTGCCGCAAACATTGAAGAGCTCCAAATACACCAAGCCGCGCTACATGGCACTGATGGCGCTGCTCTACGACATCCTGCAAAAGGCCCGCAAGGACGGATTGATGGCCATCGAGAAGGATGTGGAAGAGCCGCACGAATCAGAGCTTTTCAACAAATACCCCACGCTTGCCAAAGACCATCACGTCGTGGAGTTCATGACCGATTACCTGCGCATGATGGTGTCGGGAAACCTCAATTCGCATGAAATTGAATCGTTGATGGACAACGAAATCGAGGCACACCACCAGGAAGCTCACGGGCCGGTCGCCGCTATCGCGCGGCTTGCTGGCGCGCTGCCGGCGTTCGGCATCGTGGCAGCGGTGCTGGGGGTGGTGAACACGATGGGATCCGTTGGGCAGCCACCTGCGGTGCTCGGCGCGATGATCGGCTCGGCACTCGTCGGAACCTTCCTCGGCATCATGTTGGCGTATGCGGTGGTGGAGCCGCTCGGTGGATTGATGGAGCAAAAGGCAGAGGACAACAGCAAGGAGCTGCAATGCATCAAGACCACGCTTCTTGCCAGCATGCAGGGCTACAACCCGACCACGGCCATCGAGTTCGGCCGCAAGGTGCTGTTCTCTGACGTACGCCCAAGCTTCACCGAGCTGGAAAACCACGTGAAGGGCAAGAAATAAGGCAGCGCCGCGTATCCGCGTCCGCGGATCGAGCCTCGCAGCACCGCCCCACAACAAGTCACCATGGCAGACCGCAAGCTCCAGCCCATCATCATCAAGCGGGTGAAGAAAACCAGACACGCGCCGCATGGCGGTGCCTGGAAGATCGCCTATGCCGACTTCGTGACGGCGATGATGGCGTTCTTTCTGCTGATGTGGCTGCTGGGCTCTACCGCCAAGGGCGAGTTACAGGGCATTGCCTCGTATTTCAATTCGCCAATGCAGGTGGCAATGGCCGGCGGAAATGGCGCGGGCAACAGTTCCAGCATCATTCCCGGTGGCGGCAACGACCTGAGCAAGGTGCACGGGCAGGTACGGCGTTCTGATTCTGAATCCGACAAGAAAACCAGGCTTTCGCCAGAGGCCGCACGGGCCGAGGTGGCGCGGGAAGAGGCAAAGAAGCTCGGTGTCTTGCGCGCAAAGATCGACGCCCTGATTTCCGAGAATCCCAAGCTGAAGGAATTCCGCTCGCAAATCCGCATGGAGATCACACCCGATGGATTGCAGATCCAGATCGTGGACGACCAGAACCGCCCGATGTTCGACAGCGGCAGCGCACTCGTCAAACCCTATATGCGCGACATCCTGCGCGAGATCGGTTCGGCACTCAACGGCGTGGACAACCACATCAGTTTGGCGGGGCACACCGACGCTGCGCCCTACGGCAACGGTGACCGGGGTTACGGCAACTGGGAGCTATCGGCAGACCGGGCCAATGCGTCTCGGCGCGAACTCGTCTCCTCCGGAATGGCAGATGCCAAGCTGGTGCGGGTGGTGGGGCTTGCCGCCAGCGAACCGCTGGAACCCGCCACGCCACTGGCTCCGGTGAACCGTCGCATCAGCATCACCGTCATGACCCGGGAAGCCGAGGCGCGGCTTGCGGGGCGCAACGAACCGGTTGTAGCCCCCGCTGATCTGCAGCAGACCATTTCCGCATCGGATACCAAGCCGGCTGCGCCACAAAAGGATGTGGCGCAGCGGCGCGCACAGACAGAAGCCAACGGTGCAATGAGCGCACCAGCGCCCGCCGCGCTGCAAACAGACCCGGTTAAAGATGCGCGCCCGACTCCCGTCTCGATGGAATCGGTTGATCCGGTACTGGGGCGGGTTACTCTGCTGGCGCGCCCGTCACTCGGCCGACTGGGCGATCCCGACACACGTTCGGGCACCCGAACCAGCGCGGCGGCGCGTAACGGCGCCGGCACTTCCGCTACAGCCAGGCCCGCCGCGGCGAATCTGCGGAGTACATCAGCGGGATAGACATCCAGGCGCCGGGGCCGAACGGTATCTGGCACCGGGCACTGGAAGACAATT
>JBBSUX010000211.1:0-6242 GCA_038234045.1 Burkholderiales bacterium | reverse complement strand
TTCGTCGAACCCGGCCGGAACACCCCACGCCTGCGAACCATCGAGCGCAGAACCAGTGGCAGCGCTCGCACCCAGCGCCGAGCCGATTCCCAGTCCCGAGGAAGGAGAAGCGGCGGACCCCGTATCGCCAGCACCCGTTGCGCTGCCATCGAAATGCGCTGACTGGGATTCCCAAGGACGCGCAGACGCGTCGTTACCTATTTTTGCCGGGTTGTAGCTGCGGGGTGCATCGGCCACTGGAGCACCTGTCCCGGCGCCCTGGAACGCAAACGGAGAAGCGCCTCCTTCTGCCTGTGGCTGTTGCACGCGACTGCGGCGGATGAAACCGATCACGGCTACAACCGCCATCGCCAACACCGCAAACAGCAGAATCTGTCCGAAGGCTCCACCGAGCCCGAGCGAATGTGCCAGCCAGGCGAGACCCAGGCCCGCAGCGAGGCCGCCGAGCATTCCAGCCCACGGCTTGCGTGCCGGTTGCGCGGCAGGTGCGCCGGGTTGCGCAGCAGCGCTGCCCTGCTGCTGCGCGGCATTGGCGGGCGCCCTCGGCGCTGGCGCTGCCTGACGTTGCGTCACATTGGCCGACTGACGCCCGAAGGAGCGTCCACCACCCATGCGTGCTGCATCGGCATCGACACTGGCCAGCAGCATCAGCGGCACCAACAGCGTCACCCAGAATTTCTTCGACATCATTGCAATATCTCCTTTTTATGGTCTCGCCAGCTGGACTTTGATCGCCTGTCCGGAGTGCAGCTTTTCGACCACTTGGTCACCCCCAGCAGCAGACAATAAAGCTGCCCGAGAATCCTCAGGGCTCAGGCCCGCAGTAAGGGCCGTAACCGATCAGCACTTGATTCCAACATGAAGCGCAGCCACGCCGCCCGTCATGTTGTGATAGTCCACATGCCCGAAACCGCTTTTCTGCATGAGGGCTTTGAGTTCCTGCTGCGTGGGATGCATGCGGATGGATTCGGCCAGATAGCGGTAGCTGGCGCTGTCCCCGGCCACCAACTTGCCGAGCGCAGGCAGCACCTTGAAGGAATACCAGTCGTAAGCCTTGGCCAAGGGTTTGGCAACGGTGGAGAACTCCAGCACCAGAAGCTTGCCGCCGGGCTTGAGCACGCGATTCATCTCGCTCAGCGCACGGTCCTTGTGCGTCATGTTGCGCAACCCAAAGGCAACGCTGACCAGATCAAAATGATTGTCAGGAAACGGCAGGGCCTCCGCATCGCAAACCGCTGTCGGCAGCACCACGCCGGCGTCGATCAGCCGGTCGCGCCCAGTGCTCAACATCGCGGCATTGATGTCGGTGTGGACCACGCAGCCAGTGGCGCCTACTTTTTTGGCAAAGGCCATCGCCAGATCGCCGGTGCCGCCCGCAATATCCAGCACCTGCTGGCCCGGCTGCACGTTGGCAACCATCACGGTATAGGCCTTCCAGGCGCGGTGCAGGCCGCCCGACATCAGATCGTTCATCACGTCGTAGCGCGGGGCGACAGAATCAAAAACGCCGCGTACTCGCCGCGCCTTTTCGCCCTCATCCACCGACTCGAAACCAAAGTGCGTTGTACTCATGTCCGCATGCTAGGGGCGAACAGTGCCCGCAGACCGAGAACCCGGTTGCGCCCAGCGGGATTAAATCGGCGCAATTTATAATTAAAAAGTGGTTGAAGCCATTTACCCATATGCGCTATCAGCTTCTAATTAAATAGCATTCGTGCTATCAAATATTTGCAGGAATGCTGCATGCACGCGGCGCGATTGCGCGACGGATCTCAGCTGTGCGAATGTCCCGATCCGCAGGCCGGTGCAGGGGCCCCTTTCATCGGCGCGTCGCGCGAGACACCGGCGGCTTCAAGGCGTTGCAGATAGGCGGCCCAGCGCGCATCCTGATCAACGCCCAGCTCGTACAGATACGCCCACGTGTAGATGCCGGTGTCATGCCCGTCGGAGAACACCGGCTTGACGCCGTAATTGCCAATCGGCTCGAGCGCGGTGATGGTGACATCGCGCTTGCCGGTCTGCAGCACCTCCTGCCCCGGGCCGTGGCCCTGCACTTCGGCCGAAGGTGAGAAGACGCGCAGCAGTTCGAACGGAAGGCGAACCGCAACGCCGTCGCTGAAATCGACCGCAAGCACGCGCGATGCGCCATGCAGCGTGATGTTCTGCGGCTGGGGATCTGTAGCGCTCAAGCCCGCCATAGAGAGTTGCTCCTGTAGAGGCCGGGCCGGCACGCTGGCAGGCTCCGACGGCTGCGCTGGCACGCAACGCAATGATCAAAATTCATCCGGCTCATCATGCGCCACCCGAGCGCGCATCGGCTGCTGCGGCGGCGGAAAAATGCTGCGCGATCGCCATATCCACAGCGGGCAAACGTCGCGCCAGGGCCGACTCGTGCGCAAGATCGCGCCCCCGTATCGGCGCGCCCCAGATGGGGCGCGGAAAGTGACTGTCGTCTTCGAAACGGGCGATCACATGCCAGTGCAGATGCGCCACCTGGTTGCCAAGGGCCGCCAGATTGATCTTGTCGGGCCGCAGCTGCTCACGCAGCAAGGCCTCGACCTGCGCAACTGCCTCCATGCATTGCAGGCGGTCGGGCGCCGGAAGATCGCTGAACTCGGCGACATGGTCCTGCCACACGACGCGGTAGAACGCGGGAAATCCTTCTTCATCAGCCCGCACGATGCGATACAGCGGCCCGCGCCAGACAAGCGTGCCACCAGGCTCTTCGCACAGCGGGCAGCCGGGTAAACGGATGGGTGCAATCTCCTGCATGGCGACTACACCAGGACCCGCTCGATGCCACCCTTGTTGGCAACTGCCACATAGGCCTGCATCCAGTCTTCACCGAGGATTTCGCGCGCCATCTCGACGACGATGTAATCAGCTTCCAGCAAACCGTTGCTCAAGTCGTCGCGGTAGCGCGAGAGGCCTTGCAGGCAGCTCGGGCAGCTGGTGAGGATCTTCACGTTGGCGTCCGCCGGCAACGCTGCCTTTTCGCGCAGCGCATCGGCGCCGGCACTGATCTCTTCTTCCTTGCGAAAGCGCACCTGTGTTGCGATGTCGGGCCGGGTGACACCAAAAGTGCCGGATTCGCCGCAGCAGCGGTCGTTCTTCAGCACGTTGTCGCCCACCAGCGCCTTCACCGTCTTCATCGGGTCTTGCAGCTTCATCGGCGTGTGGCAAGGATCGTGATACAGATAGGCCTTGCCGCCGGCCAGCGTGATGTTTTTCTCGAGCAGGTATTCGTGGATATCGATGATGCGGCAGCCTGGAAAGATCTTGTCGAACTGGTAACCCTGCAACTGGTCATAGCAAGTGCCGCAGCTCACCACCACGGTCTTGATATCGAGGTAGTTGAGCGTGTTGGCTACGCGATGGAACAGCACCCGGTTGTCTGTGATGATTTTTTCCGCCTCATCGAACTGGCCGCTGCCCTTTTGCGGATAACCGCAACACAGGTAACCGGGCGGCAGCACGGTCTGGACGCCGGCATGCCAAAGCATCGCCTGCGTGGCGAGTCCCACCTGGCTGAACAAGCGTTCGGAGCCGCAGCCAGGAAAGTAGAAAACCGCCTCGCTGTCCGCATTCGTCGCCTTCGGGTCGCGGATGATCGGAACGTAATCGCGGTCTTCGATATCGAGCAGGGCGCGCGCGGTTTTCTTCGGCAGATTGCCCGGCATTTTCTTGTTGATGAAGTGAATCACCTGCTCCTTGATCGGAGCCTTGCCGGTGGTCGATTGCGGATGCGCTGTCTGCTTGCGGGCGACACGCTTCAAGAGATCATTGGCAAGCCGCTGCGCCTTGAAGCCAACATCGACCATCGCGCCGCGCATCAGCTTGATGGTTTGCGGATTGGTCGCGTTCAGGAAGAACATGGCGGCCGCGTTGGCGGGCCGAAAGGTCTTCTGCCCCATCTTGCGCAGCAGGTTGCGCATGTTCATCGAGACATCGCCAAAGTCGATATCCACCGGGCACGGCGTGAGGCACTTGTGGCAAACGGTGCAGTGATCAGCCACATCCTCAAACTCCTGCCAATGCTTGATGCTGACGCCGCGGCGCGTTTGCTCTTCGTACAGAAAAGCCTCCACCAGCAGCGAGGTGGCAAGGATCTTGTTGCGCGGGCTGTAGAACAGATTGGCGCGCGGCACATGGGTGGCGCACACCGGTTTGCACTTGCCGCAGCGCAGGCAATCCTTGACCGAATCGGCGATCGCGCCGATATCGCTCTGCTGCAGGATCAGCGACTCGTGTCCCATCAAGCCGAAGCTCGGGGTGTAGGCGTTGCCCAGGTCGGATTGCAAGCTTAAATTGCAAGTAAAATCGGAATGTATCGCATTACTGTCCTGCGCATCTAGCTCTCTATTTCGAAGCAACTTTCCTCTATTGAAACGACCTTCGGGATCGACCTGCTGCTTGTAATCGGCAAAGGGCTGCAGCTCTAGATCTGTCAGAAATTCCATCTTGGTGATGCCGATGCCATGCTCACCCGAGATCACCCCATCAAGGCTTCGCGCCAGCGCCATGATGCGCACGACAGCTCCATGCGCAGCCTGCAGCATCTCGTAATCGTCGCTATTGACGGGAATGTTGGTGTGCACATTACCGTCGCCTGCATGCATGTGCAGGGCGATCCACACGCGGCCCTTCAGCACGCGCTGATGGACAGCATTGACTTCGGCCAGCAGCGGCTTGAAGGCGATGCCGCTGAATATCTTCTGCAAGGGCGCGCAGATCTGCGTTTTCCAGCTGGCACGCAGGCTGTGATCCTGCAGTTGCGGGAACAGGCTTGCCACATCGCCGAGCCAGCCCTGCCACTGATCGCGCACCTCTTGCAGCAGCTGCAGCGCTTGGGCGACACGGTCGCCCAGCAGCTCGGCTGAGGTGATCTCGTTGGCATCGTCTGATTTACCCAGCGGCAGCTTGCCGGCGCTGAAGAAATCCTCAAGCGCGTCGCAGAGCTTGAGCTTGTTGGCAAGCGACAGCTCGATATTGATGCGCTCGATGCCGTCGGTGTATTCCGCCATGCGCGGCAGCGGAATGACCACGTCTTCGTTGATCTTGAAGGCGTTGGTGTGCTTGCTGATGGCCGCCGTGCGTTTGCGGTCGAGCCAGAACTTCTTGCGCGCTTCCGGGCTGATGGCGATGAAGCCTTCGCCGCTGCGCGAGTTGGCGATGCGCACCACTTCGGAAGTGACGCGTGCGACCGCATCGGCATCGTCACCGCTGATGTCGCCGAACAGCACCATCTTCGGAAGGCCCGCATGGGCCTTCGATTTGGTGGCATAGCCCACCGCCTTGAGGTAACGGTCGTCCAGGTGCTCGAGCCCCGCCAGCAGCACGCCCGAGCGCTTCTGCTCGGCGAACATGAAGTCCTTGATCTCCACAATGCTCGGCACCGCGTCCTTGGCGTTGCCGAAGAATTCGAGACACACGGTGCGGGTGTGCTGCGGCATGCGGTGCACGATCCAGCGGCCGCTGGTGATGAGCCCGTCGCAGCCTTCCTTCTGGATGCCGGGAAGGCCGGAAAGGAACTTGTCGGTCACGTCCTTGCCGAGGCCTTCCTTGCGGAAGGTCTTGCCGGGAATGTCGAGGCGTTCGGTGCGCACCGGCCGCGTCCAATCGATATCCTTGCCGCCATTGGCGTCGAAATAGCGCAGTTCGAAGCTGGCCATCTCTGCGTCGTGGATCTTGCCCAGGTTGTGGCCGAGGCGAACCACTTCCAGCCACTGCGCATCGGGCGTGACCATGCGCCAGGACGCTAGGTTATCCAGCGCCGTACCCCACAAAACAGCCTTCTTGCCGCCTGCGTTCATCGCGATGTTGCCGCCGATGCAGGAAGCCTCTGCCGACGTCGGATCAACCGCGAACACATAGCCTGCGCGGTCAGCGGCATCAGCCACCCGCTGCGTCACCACACCAGCGCCGGTCCAGATCGTGGGCACAGGCGCGTCGAGCCCGGGCAGCAGGGTCATCTCCACCTCGGTCATCTGCTCGAGCTTTTCGGTGTTGATGACCGCGCTCTGCCAGGTGAGCGGAATCGCGCCGCCGGTGTAGCCGGTGCCGCCGCCGCGGGGAATGATGGTCAGGCCGAGCTCGATGCAGCCCTTGACCAGGCCGGCCATCTCCAGCTCGGTATCCGGCGTGAGAACGACGAAGGGATATTCAACCCGCCAGTCGGTGGCGTCGGTCACATGCGAAACGCGGGAGAGGCCGTCGAAACGGATATTGTCGTGCGCGGTCAG
>JBBSUX010000210.1:0-6281 GCA_038234045.1 Burkholderiales bacterium | reverse complement strand
GGGGCCCCGGCGCCCCCCTATTGCGTTCTGCCGTTTGATGCGGCAGCTCACTCGGACACTTTTTCATGGCCCGATCGTTCACACATCCAGGTTTTTCGATACCTGCGGCACAACATGCGGCCCGCCCGCGATTTGCGCTGCAACTGCTTGCCGCTGCTGTAGTGCAGGCGGCGACCATGCTTGCGGCGCAGGCCCAGGACGCAGCGCCCGCTGCCGGCGTTGCGCCCGAACGGACCCTGCGCGAGGTCACGATCTCGACGCCCGGGGGCAACGTGCGACCGTTTGACATCGCCGGGTCGGCCGACCGTGTGGACGCCGAACAATTGCGTGACGACAAGCTGCAGGTCAACCTGTCGGAGAGTCTCGTCGCGGTGCCAGGGCTGCAGATCCAGAACCGCTACAACTACGCCCAGGATCTTCAGCTATCGATTCGTGGCTTTGGCGCCCGCTCCACCTTTGGGGTGCGGGGCGTTCGCATCTATGTCGACGGTATCCCGGCCACGCTGCCCGATGGTCAGGGCCAGACGTCCAATATCGACATCGGCTCGGCCGAACGCATCGACGTGCTGCGCGGTCCTTTTTCGGCTCTTTACGGCAATTCTTCCGGCGGTGTGGTGCAGGTGTTCACCGAGCGCGGCGAGGCGCCGCCGAAGGTCGAGGCGTCGTTCGCCGCCGGCAGTTTCGGCACGCGTCGTGAGGGTCTAAAGGCCAGCGGCGCCAAAGGCAACATCGACTGGGTGCTGGACACAAACCACTTCCACACCGACGGCTGGCGCACACACAGTGCGGCTGAGCGCGACATCGTCAACGGCAAGCTCGGCGTGCAGGTAGACGAGGACACACGTGCCACCGTCATCCTCAACAGCGTGCGCGTGCATGCCCAGGACCCGCTCGGCCTGACGCAGGCGCAGCTTGGGCTCGATCCACGCTCTGCGCCGCTTGCGGTGCAGTACGACACGCGCAAGACCGTCGATCAGCGTCAACTCGGTCTTCTGCTGGAACATCGTGTCAACGCCGACAACGATCTGCGCCTGATGGTCTACGGCGGTACGCGCGACACCACGCAGTTCCAGTCCATTCCGCCGTCCGCCCAGGCCAGCGCCCTGCAGTCGGGCGGAGTCATCGGCCTGAGCCGTTCCTACGGCGGTGCTGATCTGCGCTGGACCTCGCGAACCCGCCTTGCCGACCGGCCGTTCGAATGGACAGCAGGCGTTTCATATGACCTGCTGCGCGAGCACCGCACAGGCTACGAGAACTACACCGGCACCGTAGCGAGACCGGTCCTGGGCGTGCAGGGGCGGTTGCGCCGCGACGAGAACAACGAGGCGTCCAACGGTGACCCCTATCTGCAGGCGAACTGGCACGTGGCCGAACGCTGGACGCTCGAAGCGGGCCTGCGTTACAGCACGGTGCGTTTCCGCTCGACCGACCATTACATCGCCGGTGCCAATGGTGACGACAGCGGCAGCGCGCGTTATCGCCAGGCGCTCCCGGTAGCGGCCGTGCGATATGCCGCTACGCCCAATCTCAACCTCTACGCCACAGCAGGACGAGGCTTTGAAACGCCGACACTGAATGAAATCTCTTATCGCCCCGGGGGCCTTCCCGGGCTGAACTTTGCCGTGCAACCGTCGGTGAACGACAGCGTCGAGGTTGGCGCCAAAGCGCGCATGGCCGACGGTTTGTTGACTGCAGCGCTGTTTCAGACCCGCACCAGCGACGAGATCGTCACCAACACCAACGTCGGTGGTCGGTCCACATTCCAGAACGCCGGGCGCACCCGCCGCGAGGGAGCCGAACTGGGCTGGTTCCGTGAGACGGAAGGCCACTGGCGCACCCAGGTCGCTGCCACCTGGCTCACCGCACGCTACAGCGACGGTTTTTGCTCCCCTTCGCCCTGCGGCGCCGCCAATGCGGTAGCGGCCGGCAATCGCATTCCGGGGATTGCACAACGCTCGGTGTTCGTGGCTTATGGCTATGCGCCGGCAGAAGGCTGGCACGCAGGCGCCGAAGCCCGAGGCATCAGCCGCATTCAGGCCAACGACGCCAACACCGCCAGCGCTCCGGGCTACGTGGTGGCTGCCGTGCATGCCGGATATAACCGACGCTTCGGGCCGTGGAATCTGAACGTATTTGCGCGCGTCGACAACCTGTTTGACCGCCGAACCGTGGGCTCGGTCATCGTCAACGAAGGCAACCGGCGCTACTTCGAGCCTGCGCCAGGGCGCAACTGGGTTGCCGGAGTTGGCGCCGCCTATAGTTTTTAGGCTATCCCAGCGGCCGCGCGCAACAGGTTGGCGCGGTCGGCGTGCTCCCAAGTGAACTCCGGCTCCTCGCGACCGAAGTGGCCGTAGGCGGCGGTTTTTTCATAGATCGGGCGCAGCAGATCAAGCATCTGGATGATGCCCTTGGGCCGCAGGTCGAAATGCGCCCGCACCAGTTCGGCGATCTTCTCGTCGGGGATCACGCCGGTGCCTTCGGTGTAGACGGTGATGTTCATCGGCTCCGCCACACCGATCGCGTACGCGACCTGGATCTGGCACTGCCGGGCGAGGCCGGCAGCGACGATATTCTTCGCCACGTATCGAGCCGCGTAAGCGGCTGAGCGATCGACCTTGGTCGGATCCTTGCCGCTGAAGGCGCCGCCACCGTGCGGGCACGCCCCACCGTAGGTGTCGACAATGATCTTGCGTCCGGTCAGACCGCAATCGCCCTGAGGACCGCCGATGACGAAACGCCCGGTGGGATTGATGAGGTACCGCGTGTTCTTTAGCCATTCGGCCGGCAGCACCGGCTTGATGATTTCCTCGATCACCGCTTCGATGAAGCTGGGCTTCATTTTCGTCGCGGTCTCGCTCTGGTCAGGGTGATGCTGGGTGGATAGCACGACGGTGTCGATGCTGTGCACCTTGCCATCGACATAGCGCATGGTGACCTGGCTCTTCGCGTCAGGGCGCAAAAAGGGAAGCCTTCCGTCCTTGCGCAGTTGCGCCTGACGCTCGACCAGCCGATGCGCGTAGTAGATTGGCGCCGGCATCAGCTCGGGTGTTTCGTCGCAGGCATAGCCGAACATCAGACCCTGATCACCGGCGCCGGTATTGAGATGGTCGTCGCTTGCCTGGTCGACACCCTGGGCGATATCGTTGCTCTGCTTGTCATAGGCGACGAGCACCGCGCAGCCCTTGTAGTCGATGCCGTAATCGGTGTTGTCGTAGCCGATGCGCTTGATGGTGTCTCGCGCCACCTGGATGTAATCGACCACCGCATTGGTGGTGATCTCGCCGGCGAGGACGACCAGGCCGGTGTTGGTGAGCGTTTCGGCAGCGACCCGGCTTTTCGGGTCTTGCCGGAAGATCGCGTCGAGAATCGCGTCAGAGATTTGATCGGCAACCTTGTCGGGGTGGCCTTCGGAGACGGATTCGGACGTGAAAAGAAAGTCGTTCGCCATTTGCATAAACTCCTGTGTTGGGCTTCGGGGCGTTGCCCGGACCATCAATGAAGAGGAGCCTTGGCGAACGCTTTAGCAGTTGTGTTTAAAGTCGCCCTGCAAGTTGCTCTGTTAACTCGGCGACCACTCAATGTTAGCGGCTTACAAGTAGCCCCTGTTACGGACTGCGAAATCGGTCTCCAGACATGGGTGCCGCATTCCTTTTCCACTCCAGAAAATGCGCTGAACAGGCGCATTGCCCATTTCGCGCCAAGGTTCCATGTTCCGCCTGTGTTCTCTGATGCCTCTGTGGTTGCTGCACCTGGCCGGCAGTGCCATCGGCTGGCTGGCTTTTCTGGCGTCCGCTCGCTACCGCGGACGCTTCAGGAACAACGTGGCGGCCGCTGGCTTGGGGTGGGCCGATGTGCGGGGGGCGGTGGGGCAGGCCGGCCGCATGGTGGCTGAGCTACCCCGGCTGTGGTGGGGGCGGCCGCCCGTGTGGAGTTGGGACGATGACGGCTGCATTGCGCGCGCCTATGCGCGGGGTCGCGGTATTCTGTTTCTGACGCCTCATCTCGGCGGATTCGAGGTTTCGCCGCAGGCACTCGCCGCCGATTTTGGCCCCGAACATGGTTCTATGACCGTGCTCTATCGCCCCGCGCGGCAGGCATGGCTGGCGCGTCGCATGAAGTCAGCGCGCAGTCGTCCGCATCTGCGCTCAGTCCCCACCACGCTCGCGGGCGTGCGCGAACTCATGCGGGCGCTGCGACGTGGCGAGGCGGTGGGCCTTCTGCCCGATCAGGTGCCACCCGACGGAATGGGGATCTGGGCCGCATTCTTTGGTCGGCCGGCCTACAGCATGACGCTCGCAGCGCGGCTGGCACAGCAGTCCGGAGCCGCCGTGCTCCTGGCGTGGAGCGAGCGCTTGCCGATGGGGCGCGGTTTTGTGGTGCATGTGCAAGAGCGGGATGGTCCGCTGCCCGCTTCACTAGATGCTGCCGTGGCCGCAATTAACCAGGACATGGAACTTTTGATACGACGCGCGCCGCAACAATATCTCTGGGGTTATGCGCGTTACAAGGCGCCTTGCGCCATGGCGCCGTCGGGCAATCCGGCTGGCGTCGCTCGACCGATCGATGACGGTGGGCTCGCATGAGTCATATCGGGATCATGCTGATGCGGGCCGTAGCCCTGCTGCCGCTTCGATGGGTGCGTGCTCTTGGCTGGTTGCTGGGCCGGCTGCTCTTTGCCTTGGTGCGTGGCCGGCGCCATGTGGCCCTTACCAATCTGGCGTTGTGCTTTCCGCAAATGCCCGAGACAGAGCGGCGTGCACTGGCACGCGAAACCTTCGTGATCTTTGCGCAGACCTGGCTCGATCGTGGCTGGCTCTGGCATGCGTCGCGCGCGGTGCTGGAAAAGCGCCTGATCCTGAATGGCGCCGAGGCCGCTTTGGGCGATGACAGCCCGCTGATTATTTTCGGGCCGCATTTCTATGGTCTGGATGCGGCCGCCACTGCTGTCACGATGCGCAGCCACCGTCGGCACAGTTCAATCTACACGCCGCAATCGGATCCAGTCGTGGATGCCTGGGTCATGGCCGGGCGACTGCGGTTTGGTGAGTCACGGGTGTTTCACCGCACCACCGGCGTGAAAGAAGTCATTCAGGCCCTGCGGAGCGGCGAGGTTTTCTACCTGCTTCCCGACATGGATTTTGGCGCGGAGGATTCACTTTTCATTCCGTTCTTTGGTGTGCCTGCTGCCACGCTGCCGTCACTGTCACGCTTTGCACGGCTCGGCCGCGCGCGGGTGGTGACAATCTTGCCGCGCCTGACACCGCAGGGATATACGGTCGACATCCTGCCCGCGTGGAAAGACTTTCCGACTTCTGACGTGGCTGCCGACACGCTCTTCATGAACCGGCAGCTCGAAGCCTATATCGCTGCCGCGCCGGCGCAATACTGGTGGGTGCACAAGCGCTTCAAGACACGACCTCCGGGCGATCGCCCGGTGTACTAAAGCAGCTGGAGCGGTAGCTTCGTGCCGCATGGAACGCAAGCGCATGCTGCGGTAAAAATTGAGAGTGTTTTAGGCCTCTTGCGCAATCAGATAAAGCGCTATGAGCTATTCTTTTGATTGCAAGAAGCTTTCGATCCGTGCAGCGATCAGCATCGGCTGCTCGTGCACGATCCAGTGGGTTGCACGTGGGATGCGTTGCAGCTCCAGCTCTGGAATCCATTGCTCCAGTCCCTCGGTCAGGCTCAGTGGTAACGCCGAATCGTCTTCAGCCCACAGGACCAGTGTCGGAACGATGATGCGCAGCATGGTGTCGGGGAGGGTGACCGCAGCGGCGGCCTGATCGTTGGCGCCCGGTGGGCGCAGCGGCGAGGCGCGGTAGTAATTGCAGCCGCCTGTCAGGCCCTTGTCCCAAACATCTCGGTACTGAGCGCGAACCTCTTCGGTAAGCCAGCCAGCGCCATCGGGCGCTCCGGGGCCGCCCGGCGCAGCGGTACCGCCCATGCGAATGAAGAATTCCCAGAGCCGCTCATAGTCGTTGGCCGCCAACAGCGCTTCCGCATCGGGGCGCACCAGAAAATTCATATACGCGCTTGCAGCCTGCTGCGCTGGATTGTTCTGCAGTTCACGCAAAAAGGCGCCTGGATGCGGCGCATTGATGATGACAAATTTCGCCATGCGCCCCGGCTTCTGGTTGACCAGGTTCCAGGCTACGGCGCCGCCCCAGTCGTGCGCAATCAGCGCCGCCAGCGCACCGTCGGGGCTCCCGGTTTCTGCCGTGATCAAGGCATCGATATCTTGCACCAGGTGCCTGGGGCGATAGGCCTCGGCTTCTGCGGGT
>JBBSUX010000209.1:0-6283 GCA_038234045.1 Burkholderiales bacterium | reverse complement strand
TCCTGCGTCACATCCACTTCGGCTTGGGCCGAAAGCTGCACAACGTTGACGAGTGGCTCTGCGGTCTGCGCATAGGCGGGTACGCCCCCAACGAGCAAGGATCCCAAAACCCAGAGACATCTCAGGGCACCCCTGCCAAGGTGAAGCGGTGCACCCGGCCATCCAAAGTTTTCCCGACGGGGATCGGATGATGTTTTGCGGGGGATTCTCTGAAGCATGCGTAACTCGCTTTTTTACATGGAAATAATCGGGACCTGATGGTGCCTTGCAGTCGGGCTATTGGCCCGGCGGCTCCGCAAGACTTGTAACACTTGGTCAGGCAGGGACCCGACATGACGCATCCTGACGGCAGAATCGCTGCTGTTACATATTCCGGATGTCCCATGACCCAGTCCGCTTCCCGCACCGACAAGATCCTCGTAGTTGACGACGATGCTCGCATCCGCGATCTGCTTCGCCGCTACCTCACCCAAGAGGGATTCGAGGTAATGGTTGCCGAGGACGGCAAGGCGCTCAATCACATCCTGCTGAGAGACACGGTCGACCTGATCGTGCTCGATCTGATGATGCCGGGGGAGGATGGCTTGTCCATCTGCCGCCGACTCCGCGCTGCCAATGACAAGACTCCGATCATCATGCTGACCGCAAAGGGTGAGGACGTCGACCGCATCGTCGGGCTTGAGGTCGGTTCTGACGACTATCTGGGCAAACCGTTCAACCCGCGGGAACTGCTGGCTCGGATTCATGCCGTTCTTCGCCGCAGGCCTCCGCAGGAAGCACCCGGCGCGCCTTCGGGAGACAACGAGGTCGTCAATTTCGGACCTTTTGCGTTCGATTTGGGAACGCGCGCTCTGCAGAAAAACGGAGAGGAGCTGCCGCTCACCACCGGCGAGTTCGCCATGCTCAAGGCGCTGGTGCGCCACCCTCGTCAGCCTCTGTCTCGCGAAAAGCTCGCGCTACTGGCGCGTGGACGCGAATTCGAGCCTTTCGACCGAAGCCTGGACGTGCAGGTTTCCCGGCTCCGCAAGCTGGTTGAGGTAGATGCGGCCGCGCCGCGTTACATCCAGACCGTCTGGGGTGTGGGCTACGTCTTCGTTCCGGACGGAACGAATTGATCTCGCTGGCAACCCAGCTGGTTAGCGCCGGTTTCCATTTGTGCGCCAATTGGGCGAGATACCTGTGGTGAAAGCGGCTTCCCACGAGATGTGGGCCGAGACCCTCATGCTTGACTCCCCGACGGACGCCCGACCTGGCAGAGGCTCGCGCAAACGCCTCGGCCTCAACCTTTTCTGGCGAACTTTTTTCTTGCTGGCTGTGCTGCTGGTGGGGAGCATTCTTGCGTGGTTGCAGACCCTGCTTTCCCTCGAGTTTGAACCCCGCGCATTGCACACGGCCCAGCAGATCGCCTCGCTCGTCAACCTCAGCCGCGCGGCGTTGATCCATGCAGACGCGATCGCTCGGGTCTCGCTGATCAAGACCATGGCGGATCAGGAAGGCGTGCGCATCGTTCCGCGCGAACCCACCGATACGTTCGAACTCCTGAACGATGGCCGCTTCGGAAGCCGCATGACCGAAGAACTTACCCGGCGCCTTGGACGCGACACGGTCATCGCCCAGACTGTCAATGGAGAAAAAGGGCTCTGGATCGGCTTTGCCATTAACGGTGATTCAAACTGGCTGCAGCTCGATCAGGCACGCTTCAATCCCACAAGCGGCGTCATATGGCTGGTCTGGCTCGGTACGGCTGCTGCTCTTTCACTGGCAGGCGCGGCGGCAATTGCGCGGCTGATCAACCGCCCGCTCAAGCAGCTCTCCCGCGCTGCAAACCGGGTGCGCGAAGGGGACTTTGACACCAGTGAACTAGACGAGCGCGTCCTCACCAGCGAGATCCGGGAGGTCAATATCGGATTCAACCGGATGTCACGACGATTGGCGCAACTCGAACAGGACCGCGCGGTCATGCTCGCAGGCATCTCCCACGATCTTCGCACTCCGCTTGCGCGCCTTCGGCTGGAGACGGAAATGAGTGTCAGCGACACCGATGCGCGCGAACACATGGTCTCCGACATGGCGCAACTCGACGCCATCATCGACAAGTTTCTGGACTACGCCAGGCCCGATCACATTGAACTGCATTCGCTGCCGCTGGGAGAAATCGTCGCGTCCTGCATTTATGCCGTGGAGGATCAAGTCGACCTGCAGGTGCAGATGAAAGTGCCGCCGGATCTACAGGTGATGACCGATGGAACGGAACTGGCTCGTGTCGTTGGAAACCTGATCGAAAACGCCCGCCGCTACGGAAAGTCGCCTGGCATGGACATGGCAGAGATCGAAATCAGCGCCCTGCCCCGTGACGATGACTATGTGTTGCTGACGGTGCGCGACCATGGCCGCGGCGTGCAGCCCGAGATTCTGGCCGACCTGACCAAACCGTTTTTTCGCGGCGATGCAGCGCGGACCTCTGCAACCGGGGCAGGCCTGGGCTTGTCGATCGTCGACAAGACCGTCCGTCGAATGGGCGGCAGCTTCTCGCTCAGCAACATGCATGACGGCGGTCTTGGTGCTCGCATCGTCCTGCAACGGGGCGAAGAATTCACGTCAAGCAACGAAACAGAGGGCGGAACCGTTCCAGAAAATACCACCAAAATTCATAAGGAAAAGTGGTCCTGGCGTAATGCCAGCAAGCGCAAACAGCTATCCAATAAGTAGCACTATGGCGCGAGCCTCCATGCTGCGCAACTCGCCCACCGGCCCGAGCTTTTCTGCTGTTTTTGCTTTGACGTTCACGCTAGCGGCGGCGATTCCAAGCATCTCGGCGATGCGCTGCTTCATCGCCGGTTTGTAGCCCATCAGTTTCGGGGCTTGGGCGACGATCGTGCAATCGACATTCCCGATTTCCCACCCCTCGACCCGCACACGACGTGCGGCCTCGCCGAGCAAGGTGGCGGAATTGGCACCCAAAAATTCCGGATCGGTATCGGGGAAATGCGTGCCGATATCTCCCAGCGCCGCTGCACCCAGCAATGCATCGGTAATCGCATGCAGCAACACATCTGCATCGGAATGCCCGATCAGGCCGTGGGTATGCGGCACCTCGATACCGCCGAGCATGAGCTTGCGCCCTGCTCCAAGCGCGTGAACATCCCAGCCTTCACCGATGCGCAGTTTCATTCCAACTATCCTTTCGTCGTGACTGGTTCATCCAGCTTCGGCGCGGTTACTCCAACCATGCCACAGTAGGATTGCGCCGGCTCGCCAAAATTGCTTCAGCCAGTGCGAAATCCTCCTCCCAGGTGACCTTGAAGTTCGAGGGCGATCCCGTCACCAGCAATGGCTGCAAGCCCAGGCTCTCCACGGCCGAAGACTCGTCGGTCGCTGCACTGCCCATTTTTGCCAAGGCTGCCTCAAGCAGGCCCATTCGGAACATTTGCGGCGTTTGCGCCAGCCATTTGCCGTCGCGCTCTTCGGTTTTCTGCACTCGCCCCGAGGCACTGCGCTTGAGAGTGTCCGCCAACCGCACGGCAAGCAGGCCACCCACCTCGTCGTGCTGGCATTGTTCGATCAGCGCTTCGATCAATGCCGGGGTTATCAGGCAGCGAGCCGCATCGTGCACCAGAACCCAGTCGGCCGCATTTGCTCCACGTTCCGCCAGAACCCGAAGGCCATTGGCAACACTGCTCGCTCGCGTCGGACCGCCGCAGTCTTCGGCGATCCAGCCGTCGGGCAGGAAAACCGTACTGAAGAATCCGTCGTCACGGGCCACCGCCAGCACTCCGCCCGCAAGGCCTTGGACCTTGGCAAACGCCGATATGGTGTGCAGCACCATGGCCTGCCCCGCCAAGGGCCGGTACTGCTTCGCGACCGCCCCCTTACCTGCTCGCTCGCCCGATCCGGCGCAGGGAATGAGCACCCATAAACGCAAAGCCGGATCGACAATGCATTTCCTTGCGACAGACGCTGATAGTGGCATTACAACAAGGGTGAAATTTGAGAACCAGGCATGGCGACCTATGCTGCCGGCATAGCTCGTTGAAGGAGCCGCGCCAGTGAAGACACGACATCGTCGGCGCCCATTTGCCGACTTGAAAGCAGGATCAAGCCGCGCATTTTAGAATCACAGCGAACCACCCCCTGCGCCCGGCCCAGGGGGTTTTGCCGTTCACAGCCCCTCTCAGCGCTTGCCACTGGCGCGCCAGAACCAGACCCACTCCGTGCATTCCATCGATCTGCCCCGCCTTGTTTCCGGAAAGCGTTTCACCCTGCCCCGACCAGCGGGATCCGCTGATGCCCTGCTGCTGGCGCAGGTTGCGCTGCGCGAAACCGCAGCGGGCCGACGCACAGCCATCATCACAGCGGACGCCGGAGACTCCCAGCGTCTGCTCGATGAAATCGCCTTCTTCGCGCCTGGGCTCCGCTGCGCGGTGTTTCCCGACTGGGAAACGCTGCCGTATGACACCTTCTCCCCGCACCAGGACCTGATCAGCGAACGGCTTGCCGCTCTCTGGCGTATCAGCCAGGGAGATGCCGATGTGGTGATCATGCCGGCGACTACTGCGCTGTATCGGCTCGCACCACCATCCTTTCTGGCCGGCACAACCTTCCATTTCAAGGTGCATCAGAAGCTCGACGAGGCACGCCTTCGGGCACAGCTAACCCTCGCCGGATACAGCCATGTCACGCAGGTGGTGAGTCCGGGTGAGTACGCGGTGCGGGGTGGGCTGATCGACCTGTTCCCCATGGGTTCGACCATGCCTTTTCGCGTCGATCTGTTCGACGACGAGATCGATTCGATCCGCACGTTCGATCCTGATTCGCAGCGCAGCCTATATCCGGTCCCCGAAATTCGTCTGCTGCCCGGCCATGAATTTCCGATGGACGACGACGCACGAACGCGGTTTCGCCAGCGCTGGCGAGAGCTGATGGACGGCGACCCAACCCGCAGCCGCATTTACAAGGACATGGGCGCTGGCGTAGCCACGGCCGGTATCGAGTACTACCTGCCCCTGTTCTTCGAGGACACGGCGACCGTGTTCGACTATCTCGGCGACGCGGCAACCGTCGTTCTCCACGGCGACCTCGAACCGGTTTTCGCTCACTTCTGGCAAGACACCCGCGAGCGGTATCGTCTGGTGCGGGGCGATCCGGAGCGGCCGGTGCTTGCGCCCGATGCACTTTTCCTCGGCGCCGACCAGTTCTATGCCCGCGCAAACGATCATACCCAGCTTGCGATTCGTGGGGACACGGCTCCGGCGGAAGGTGGCGGCCATCCGGCCTTCGCGACGCTTCCGGACGTGGCGGCGTTGCGCGGCGCCGAAGACCCGCTTGGCCGCCTGAAACAGCACGTGGCCAGTGGGCCGAACCGGGTTCTGCTGCTGGCCGAAAGCGCCGGGCGTCGGGAAAGCCTGCTGGATTTTCTGCGTGCCAGCGGTGTCCAGCCGCCCGCTTATGACAGCCTGGAGCAATACCTCCAGCCCGCAGCCGATGGCGAGCCAATCGGCATCGCCACGGCCGCAGTGGCAGCCGGATTTTCTTGGCCCGATGCAGGCGTCGATTTCATTACTGAAAGCGAGTTGTTTGCAACAGCGGGTGCGACCAGCCGTCGGCGCCGAAAGCAGGATCAGGCAAGCGATGTGCAATCGCTTATCCGCGATCTGGCCGAGCTCTCACTCGGCGACCCTGTGGTGCATGCACAGCATGGCATTGGTCGCTACCGCGGACTGGTCAACATGGATCTGGGAACAGGGCCCAGCGAATTCCTGCACCTCGAATACGCCGACAAGGCAACGCTCTATGTGCCAGTGGCGCAACTGCATCAGATCAGCCGCTACACCGGGGTCAGCGCCGACGAGGCGCCGTTGCACCGGCTCGGCAGCGGGCAGTGGGACAAGGCCAAGCGCAAGGCAGCCGAGCAGATCCGGGATTCGGCCGCCGAACTGCTCAATATCTACGCGCGACGAGCCGCGCGGCAAGGTCATGCTTTTCGCTACGCGGCAACCGACTACGAGATCTTCGCCAACGACTTCGGCTTCGAAGAAACGGCTGATCAGCGCGCTGCGATCCATGCGGTGGTGCAGGACATGATTTCGCCCCAGCCGATGGACCGTCTGGTGTGCGGAGACGTCGGCTTCGGCAAAACAGAAGTGGCCTTGCGCGCAGCGTTCATCGCCATGACCGGTGGCAAGCAGGTAGCGTTTCTTGCGCCGACCACACTTTTGGCCGAGCAGCACTTTCAAACTTTGGTGGACCGATTTTCAAAATGGCCGGTGAAAGTGGCGGAAATGAG
>JBBSUX010000208.1:0-6304 GCA_038234045.1 Burkholderiales bacterium | reverse complement strand
TGCTGAGCTGTCGCAGATGGGAGCTATGGTCGCGTGCAGTCGGTTCCATTCCATCGAACAGCGCCTCGCACGCTTTCTTTTGATGAGCGAAACGCGTTTGCGCTCGCCAGATATCCAGATGACCCATGAAGGGCTGGCGCTCATTTTGGGGGTACGCCGTGCTGGCGTCACGCTGGCAGCGGGCGAGCTTCAAGACAAGGGTGTGATCCGCTACACACGAGGCGATATTCTCGTCCTGGACCAAGGTGCTTTGCTGGCGGCAAGCTGCAGTTGCTACGCGCAGGACTTGTCTACGTATGAGCGCGTGATGTCGGATGTTGTGTTGTAAGTGCATTGCCTCGCTATTTAGAATCTTTGTCATTTAGCACGCGAGGGAAAGTGCCTGACGCCCGGGAGCGCAAGAGGCAAAGTCAGCACTGCCTCGAATGGGTGCCGCGCGCACGCCCGACAACCGCAAGTCCCCTAGACTGATGTCCGGGCTGGAAGAAGCCGGTCATATTCGCGTTTGACCACCTCGTAGCATTCGCAGGTTCTCTGCTCCAGACCGGGCCTGTCCAGAATCGTGATGTGACCTCGTGCATAACGAATCAACCCGGCTCCCTGCAATTTTGATGCAGCCTCGGTAACTCCCTCGCGACGAACTCCGAGCATGTTGGAGATGAGTTCCTGCGTCATGATGAGTTCATCGCTATCGAGACGATCCAAGCTCAACAGCAGCCAGCGGCATAGCTGTTGGTCGAGCGTGTGGTGTCGGTTGCAGACAGCCGTCTGCGACATCTGGGTGATCAGCGCTTGGGTATACCGGAGCAGAAGATGCAGCACCGGCGCGCGCTTGAACTCGTCTTTGATTGCTTCGGACGACATGCGAAACCCTTTGCCCGCGCTTTGCACCACTGCGCGGCTTGGCGTCGAATCGCCGCCCATGAATAGCGAGATACCCACTACCCCTTCGTGGCCAACTACCGCGATCTCCGCCGACGCGCCGTCTTCCATCACGTAAAGCAGGGACACGATCGCGGTGGTCGGGAAGTACACGTAGCGCATGACTCGGTTGGGTTCGTACAGCACCTCGCCAAGCGGTAGGTCGACCAGTTCGAGCTTGAGCTTCCATCGATTCCACTCCGCATCGGGCAGAGAGGAAAGCAAGTGATTCTTTTTCGCGGCGTGGGCGGGATCGTCTTTCGCGAACGCTGACCGCAAATCTGGATAGTTCATTGCAATCATGATTGACGTCCTCCGGAGACAGTTCTTGTAGGACTCCGCGATATCAGCCCGACGTCCAAGCCGGACTTAAGTGGCGGCCTCGGTGAATGCCGCAGAGATTGGCGCGTGTGACCTTCGAGGTAACGGCGGCTCAGTGTCTACCCAAAAGAGTGCTGCGCGCCTAACATTCCCTCGCCGACTTCAGCACAAGCGATGAGATTGACTATTGCCACCAGGGTGATGAAACGCCCAGATCACCGAACTTCGTCTTCCACGTGAAGTGCGCCGCCTCCGATACGCCGATCTGGCAGCTAGCGCGCTTGTAGGTCTTGACTGGCGAAGTACCTGCAGCGCTACTTCCAATCTGCCCACAGGTTGCCTGCAAGCATGCAAAGCAAAAAAGCCCGCTATCTTTGCGATAGCAGGCTTTTAAATCATGGCTGGTGGCGCTTCACGGATTCGAACCGCGGACCTGTGGATTATGATTCCATCGCTCTAACCGACTGAGCTAAAGCGCCAAGCCTCAAATTATAGCTTGGCCAAACGAGCCGGCAAGACCATCACCACTGGCTTCAGTCAGTCCTTACCGGTGCGTGAACTCAGGCGTGCGCTTGTTCAGGAATGCGTCCATGCCTTCCTTCTGGTCGTGCGTGGCGAAAAGGGCGTGGAACATCCGCCGCTCGAACATCACCCCGTCGGACAGGCCACTTTCGAACGCGCGGTTCACCGACTCTTTGGCGGCCATCACCGCGATGCGCGAGAAGTCACTGATTTGCAACGCTGCACCCAGCGCTTCGTCCATCAGCTTGTCGGCAGCCACCACGCGGCTCACCAGACCCGATCGTTCTGCTTCGCTGGCGTCCATCATGCGTCCGGTAAGCGCCATGTCCATGGCCTTGCTTTTGCCGACGGCGCGCGGCAGGCGCTGGGTGCCGCCCGCGCCGGGAATGACGCCGAGCTTAATTTCGGGCTGTCCGAAGCGGGCGTTTTCGGCGGCGATGATGAAGTCGCACATCATTGCCAGTTAGCAACCGCCACCGAGTGCGAATCCGGCTACCGCTGCGATCACTGGCTTGCGGATGCTGCGGATGCGTTCCCAGTTGCGGCCGATGTAATCGCCGCGATAGACGTCTGCAAAGTCGTATTTCGCCATGGCTGCGATGTCGGCACCGGCTGCAAAAGCCTTTTCGCTGCCGGTGATGACGATGCAGCCGATAGCGTCGTCTGCGGCGAATGCGTCGAGCGCATCACCCAGCTCGTTCATGAGCTGGTCATTCAACGCGTTGAGTTGTTTCGGACGGCTGAGCGTGACGATGCCAACCTTGCCTGCTTCGGTGCGGACGCTGATATTTTCGTAGTTCATGGCTGGGATTGTCTGGCTTGCGCCAAGCGTGGAGTAGGAAGAAACCGTGAGGGTCACTATACCCAGTGGCGTTCGATCACTGATCCTTTGACGCTTCCGGTGACAGCCATGCGCACATCCGCGCCGTATCGCCGGGCACCAGCATCACGGTCGTCTCGTCAGCCGGCAGTGCAAGCGGCAGCCGCAGGATTTTCTTGTCGCGGGCGACGAGCGCAGTGCATTGCGCAACACCAGCGGCGTAAAGGTCAAGGTCGTCGAGACGAGAGATGCGCCAGGCCGTGGGTGCTTCGTCTCCAGTGGCTGATGGTAATTCGACTCCCCACCATTCGTCTTTGGCAGCAAAACCCGCTTGCTCCGCTGCACCGGAGCGCAGCACCATCTTCACGCTCACCAGGCCGCCGGATTCGGATACCCGAAGGCCTAGTGACTGCGCACGCTGAGCAGGCTGATCCTGCATCTTGACACCGGCTGAATCCAGAAGTTGAGCCAAGGGAAGATCTTCTGTCGAGTGCACCCAGCGCGCAATTTCGCCGTCGTAAGAACGGCCGCTGACGGATTGCAGGGCACTTGCGAAATCAGCCTGTGTCAACGGCCCGCCGCCCGTTTTTTGCCAGAGCAGACGCATCACGTCGTCCAGGGTTCCTGTGCCCTCATGCCGCAAGCTCAGATCGAAGCACAGGGCGACGAGGGCGCCCTTGGTGTAGTAGCTGATGGTGGCGTTGGGCGTGTTCTCGTCTTGCCGGTAGTACTTCACCCAGGCGTCAAAACTGGCCTCTGCAACCGACTGCACCAGCCTGCCGGGCGCTTGTTGAACCTGGTTGATGGTCTTGTTGAGCAAGCGCAGGTAGGCAGGATCATCGATCAGACCGGAACGCCGCAGCAGCAAGTCGTCGTAGTAGCTGGTGAAGCCTTCGAAGAACCACAGCAGTTGCGTGTAGTTTTCCTGGGAGTAGTCGTAGTTCGCGAGCTCTGCCGGGCGCATGCGCTTCACGTTCCAGGTATGGAAATATTCGTGGCTGATGAGTCCCAGCAGGGTCTGGTAACCGTCGCTGGCCCGCGCATCACCCAGGCGTGGCAGATCGGCGCGGTTGCAGATGAGTGCCGTGCTGTGGGGGTGTTCGAGGCCGCCGTACCCGTCGTCCACCGCATTCAGCAGAAATACATACCGGTCGTGGGAGGGCCGCTCGCCATCTGGATGCCAGAAGCGGATCTGGGTTTCGCAGATGCGCTGCGCATCTGCCAGCAGGCGAGTGCCGTCGAAGCCGGGTGCGGCGCCAGCCACCACGAAACGATGGGGAACTCCACAAGCCTCGAACCGGCCTGACCAGAAGCAGCCCATTTCTACAGGTTCGTCCACCAGTGCCGCATAGCTGCTGGCGCGGTAGCTGCCGAAGCCGCACGCGTCTACCTGGCCCGGTTGCAACCCGGTTGCCAGTTGCCAGTCCGCGCACCTACTGTCGGTGGATGGGGCCGTGATTTCCAGCACATGAGCGTTTTGATCGAAGCCATGTGCACGCAACAACAAACCGGTGCCGTTGAAGAAGCCGCGCTGCGCATCGAGCCAGCAGGCGCGCACCGAATCATCGCGGGCATACACCCGGTAGCGCACCGTAAGCGATGCCGATGGGTCGCAATCGATCTCCCAGCTGCACTTGTCTAGCTGCGTTGAGGTGATCTCTCTGCCGTTCTGTAGCGGCGTGAGCTGTTGCACGTGGCGGGCGAATTCCCGCACCAGATAACTGCCTGGAATCCAAACCGGCATCGATAGCCGTTGCCTCGTTTGCGGATGCGCAAGCGTGATGGTCACCTCATAGAGATGCGCGTTGAGGTCTGCGAGTAGGACGCCGTAGTGAACCAGATCAGCCTCGCGCCGTGACAAGGAGCCGGGCAGAGAGAGGCCGGGTGTCTTAGTCGAGTTGTGATTAAGCTTCAAACTGGCCGTCACTTGGCTGAAGCAAGCCGCTTCTCAAGCTGCGCAGCGGGAATTGCACCTGCTACCCGCGTACCGTCCGAGAAGATGAGCGTGGGCGTGCCCGTGATGCGGTACTTACGCCCGAGCGCCACATTGCGTTCCACGGCAGTGGTGTCGCAGCTTGCGGCAGGCGCAGCCTTGTCGTGCAGCATCCAGTCCTCCCACGCCGCACCCTCGTCTTTGGCGCACCAATGGTTCTGCGATTTTTCCACCGAATCCTTGCCGAGGATGGGGTACAGATAAAGATAGACCGTGATGTTGTCAACGGTCTGCAGTTCTTTCTCGAAGCGCCTGCAGTAGCCGCAATTGGGGTCTTCAAATACCGCCAGCTTGCGTTCGCCCTTGCCGCGCACGATCTTGAACGCGTCCTGCTGGGGCAATGCGGAGAAATCGATTGCACTCAGTTTGCTCAGCCGTTCTTCAGTAAGGTTGACGCGCTTGCGGGTATCGAGCAACTCACCCTGGATCACATAGTCGCCCTTGGCGTCGGTGTAGAAAACATCCGATCCGCTACGCACCTCGTACAAGCCGGGCATCGGCGTTTTGCTCACCTCGTCGATGGGTGGCATCTGTGGCACCCGGTCGCCTAGCGCCTTGCGGATCGCGGCTTCCTGGGCATTGGCCAGTTGGGTACAGAGCAGTAAAGCGAGGCCGCCGAGGACGGCGATCGAGCGGGAGGTGAGGAAGGTGCGCAAGGAATGTCTCCGGGAGATAACTGTCGAGATCGGGATCGAGCGTGTCGCGTGTTTGGAGATACCTGGCTGCTGGTGGTTCAACGGCCCAGACCGGCCGCCTGGCGCGCCACCCAGGCCTTCAGCGGTCCGCTCGCATCGAATCCGCGCAGGCCCCAATGGCGCGCGCGTTGCCATGCTTCGCCCTGATGGGCAAAGAGCTGCTGCAGTCCATCGGTGGCCGTGCCCAGTGGCCACAAAGCCGCTTTGCGAGCGCGTTCGTATCGGCGCAGGAGACGGGGGTCTGCAGGGCTGCGCCAGTAGTCTCGCTCGTGCAGCAGCCGCGCCAGCTCGGCGGCATCACCGAGACCGAGGTTCAATCCCTGACCTGCCAGCGGATGCACGGTGTGGGCCGCGTCGCCTGCCAGGACCCAGCTGGCCGGTTTGACCGCGTTGCTTCGCGCGTTGGCGAATGCGGCATCCGCAAGCGGCATCGCTCCGCTCCAGCGGTCAGCGCGAGCCAATTGCAAGGGCCAGTCGGCACGGCCACCCTCCATGAGCGTGAGGCTGCCCTCGGCCTGTCCGGTAGCGAATGCGACTTCATTTGCGAAGGTCTCAGGGGCCAATGCCATCAAGCCGGGCGCCCGTTGAACATCAACCGACCAGACAAGCGCCAGCATGCTGCCACCGTCGCCGCCCATCGGCAGCAAGGCGAGTACGCCATCGGGCAGAAACCACTGGCGTGCGATTCCGTGATGCGGAGTGCTGGCGTGCAAGCGCGCCGCGATCGCGCGCTGCGGATATGGCGAAACGTCGAAATGCACGCCGAATTCTGATCGCGTGGCGCTGCTGCGGCCTTCGCAGACCACAGTGAGGGGAGCGCGAACAGGGGCGTCGACCTGCTCGATCAGCGGCTGATAGCGAACCGCCTCGGCTAGCCGGGCTTCGAGTGCAACAACTTCGACGATCCACGCCAGGGCCGAAGCGCCCGCATCGGCAGGTGCGAACCCCAGCTTGGCACCGGCATCGCCCTCGACGCGCATCCCCGTGACCGGAGTGCAATGGTCGCCTTCGGGCCAGCTGCGCAAAGATTCG
>JBBSUX010000207.1:0-6326 GCA_038234045.1 Burkholderiales bacterium | reverse complement strand
GGTGGCGCGCCGTGGCGCTCGACGACGCAGCAGACGGTACGCCGCGCGTGGCCGTCGCAAGCCCGCTTCCGGCCGAGGCGCTCGATCAGCTTTCACGTGGCATGGGTGCGCCGGTGTTGCAGACGGTGGCCCGAGAGACCCAAATTGTGGGAGCGCTTCGCATGCTGCACGGCGGTTCGCAGCTCCCGCTGCATGCGCCGTTGCTCGGCGATGTGATGGTGGAGCGTGGTCTGGTCAGTCGCGCTGCCTTTCAGGATGCGCTGGATCGCTACCGCCCCGACCGCGACGGGCGTGTGGGGGACTATTTGGTCAGTATGGGTGTCGTCACCCGTGCTGCCGTTGAAGAAGCAGTCGCGGCCCAGCGCCGCGACATCGCGAGCGTGACGCTTTCCGCTGAAGTTCGAAACGGCCCCGAGCTGTTACCCGTATGACAAAATTGCCCGGATCCTTGTTGCGCATGCGTACCCCTTCACCTTCAGTGCCCGGCACGTCCGCACTGGCTTCCGATCGGAGAAACGGCCGCCCTGACGTTGCGCGGCGCGTCCGCATGCTGGTATCGGCCTCCACTGGTACAGGGGCGGGATTGCTCTGCCTGGCGCTTGGAATGCCGACTCTGGCGCTCGCACAACAAGCCCTTGAGCTTCCTCTCACCGGCCCCGCATACCAGCTCGCGGACCAGGCCTACCGCGCCTATGCTGCGGGGAACTATGCTGTGGCCGCCCAGCGCGCGCAGGAAGCGCTGCGATTGCGCCCGGACGTGGCGCGACTGCGCAAGCTGCTGAGTGATAGCCGCGAAGCAGCCCAGGCGCAGTCGCGCTCCGCTGTAACAACCCCGGAGAAGGCGCAGCCCGAAAGCTCCGTGTCGTCCTCCGCAGCCGCTGAGAAAGCTTCCGTTGGTGAGGCCAGTGCAAAGGCCCCACCCGCCGCTCGCGAGCGGCTAGTGCGTCGGGCGAAGCGCCGTAGCGCGCCGGCGGCGCCTCTGCCTTCGTTGGCTGAATCTCCCGCTGATGCCGCAGCAACGCCCGCCCTCAGCGCTAACGCGCCGCCTACGCCGCCAACTGCCGAAGAGGCTCGAACAGTTGCGCCTGTCCTCGTGCCGCCGCCGCCGTTGGCTATTCCCCCAACACTGGAAGTTGCGCCCACTGCGCCTGCCCCAGCGCCGGCCCCAGAACCTGGCCCAGCCGAACGGGCCTATGCGGCGATCCGCGTCCATCACCCGCGCGAAGCGGCCGCAGACTTTGCCGAAGCCGACCGCGTCGGCGTTCTGCAACCGCACCAGCTCCAGGACGCCGCCTACACCAGTGTGGACGCCGGTGACCCGGCTGCGGCAGCCGGCTATTTCCGGCGGGCGCTCGATGCGTCCGATGCCGGAACTGTGACGCTTGAGCCGCAGCAGCGCCAGGATATCCGCGTCGCTGTGGCCGATGCGGAGCGCACCTGGGGCGCGGGAGCGGCAGCTTTTTATCGCAGTGGCGGCACACTGCCTGGTCTCGCGGCGCAGGATGGCAGCCGCAACCCTGGCCGAAAAGACCGCAGCGTGCAGGCTGTGGCGGAAGCGTACTGGCGCCCGATGGCGCTGAAAGGTTTTGGCGGGGGTGGCAACACCTACGTTGATTTTTACGGGCGCGCACTTGGCACCCTTTACAGCGGCGCGGGCTATGCCGAAGGTAGCTCCAGCACGCAGGGAGCGCTTGGCATTCGTGTCAAGCCGCTTTCCGGGCTGAACCTGGTGGGTGCGGCTGAGCGCCTCGTAAAACTAGGCTCGGACAGCCGCAACGACTGGCTGCTGCGGCTGGGCTATTCCGCTGGCTTTGGCCAGGAGCCTCGCATCGACCGCACCCCCTGGTGGTCGGGCAACCTGTATGCGGAAGCGGGCCGCTACTTGGATCTGCACCAGAAATATTTCGTCTCCGAGGCGCAGCTGGGTCGCAGCTGGCGGGTCGACCCGGAAAACGGTGGCTGGAGCGGCGTTTCCTCCGCTGTGCTCACGCCCCACTTCGTGCTGGCTGCCGACTACAACGATGGCTTCGCCCACCCCCGTGCCATCGGTGCAGGCGTCGGCGTCACTCTGCGGTTATGGCTGCGCGAGGATGCGCGCTCTGGTCCCCGCTCCTACGCCGACCTGACCCTGCAGGCGCGACACCGGCTTTCTGGCGATGATCGGGCCGGCGGCGTTGTCCTTCGGTTGTCGTACAACTACTGATGTTTAGGGACCCTCTGTATAGGTCCGCGGGCGGAGCACGGATTCCGGCGCGGGCTTGCTTAATGCTGCCGTCCGGGAACGCTGTGCGTCGAGCGGCGGCTGCGCTGGCGCTTCTCATGCTGGCAGCCTGCAACGAGGCAGCTTCGCCGCCAACTGTGAAGGGCGGCTCGGACGTTCATATCGTCGGTACCCTCTGGCAGCCCGATGACGCAACGCTGCATCCGCAAGGCATTTGGGAACGACTGGGTGCCACGACTTTGCTGGTGCAATGGACTGTCAAGGACGACAAAGCCTTTCTCGAGGGCTGCGGCGTAGGCGCAGCAGCACCACCGCCCGCGCCGGTTCCCACCGCAACGGGTGGTGCGGGTGCAAACGGGGCCCCGGCAGCGCCGGCGGCCCAGCCGCCACCTCCATCGCCCGCGCTTTTGATGCAGGCGCCTGCGCCCGGTCAAACTCTGCCCGATTGGCAACGCATTGCGCGGGAGCCTTGGGCGCACAACGTGATTCTCGGGCTCGCCGCGCACGGCGACGAGGCAATGGCGCGGCGCAACATTACTGAGCTCACGCGGCGTTCGCATTGCCTCGCAGCACTTGCCACGCCGCTGCATGTGACAGGTTGGTATTTTCCGGTGGAGGTTGACCCCACCTGGAAGGGAGCCACGGAATTGGTCCCGCTGCTCAACAGCCTGCCGCGCCCGCTGTGGATCAGTGTCTATGACGGTGCCAATATCGGTGCCGACGCGCTGGCAATCTGGCTCAAAGGCTGGCTGCCGAAGGACGTGGGCGTCTTTTTCCAGGATGGCGCCGGCGTACATGCGCGCAGCGCCCCGGTCGCGCGCAAGTACCTGGTGGCCTTGCAAAATGAGCTTG
The DNA here is from genome assembly GCA_038234045.1 of Burkholderiales bacterium. GTDB lineage: Bacteria > Pseudomonadota > Gammaproteobacteria > Burkholderiales > Burkholderiaceae_C > JBBSUX01. The sequence continues at coordinate 3,253 of JBBSUX010000207.1, read as the reverse complement.
GTGTTGATCGGGTACGGCTTATCGCCGAAGCGTTTCGGCCATCGCCGTCGGGAGGTTTCAGGCCAGCCACAGCCGAGGAGCTGGAGCCGCAACTGGCAGCATATGGAGGGCTGGACGTTTTCCTGTTCGATGGGCCGCACTATGTGGGGCCGCGTTTGGTCGAGCAATTGCGGCAGAAGCTGGTACCACGGCCTCCAGGATAGGTCGCGCACCGGCGACCACATGAATAGAAGCCAAACAGGCAGCTAGCGCATAGAGAGTAAACGCAGTAAGCTACACAAAGAAGAGCAAACGATTTAAATACCCCGGCCGCGTTCAGCGCGAAAGCTAACCCGAAACTCGCTGAACTGCCCCGCATCAAGTGCATCCCGGATCTCACGCATCAGGTTCAGGTAATAGTGCAAGTTGTGGATGGTGGTGAGCATCGGCCCCAACATCTCGCCGCAGCGATCGAGATGGTGCAGGTAGGCGCGGCTGAAGCCTGCGCGGCCGCCGTCGTTCCAGCTCACTCCGGATTCGCCGGCGCAGGCATGGCAGGTGCAGCTGGCATCGAGCGGCTGTGGATCGTTCTTGTGACGGGCGTTTCTGATCTTCAGGTCGCCAAAGCGGGTGAAGAGGGTGCCATTTCTCGCGTTACGCGTCGGCATCACGCAGTCGAACATGTCAACCCCGTCGGCCACGCCCTGCACCAGATCCTCGGGTGTTCCCACGCCCATGAGATAGCGCGGTTTGTGCGCCGGCAGGCGGTGCGGCGTGTGCGCCATGATGCGCAGCATTTCGTCCTTGGGTTCGCCCACGCTGACGCCGCCGATGGCGTAACCGGGGAAATCCATCTCGACGAGCTGTTGCAGCGATTCATCGCGCAGGTTTTCGAACATGCCGCCCTGGACGATGCCGAAAAGCGCGTTGCGGTTTTCCAGCCGGGTGAATTCCGCCTGACAGCGACGCGCCCAGCGCAGGCTGAGTTCCATCGATGAGCGCGCCTCGGCCTCGGTCGTGATGTGGCCGGCCGTGTCATAGGGCGTGCACTCGTCGAACTGCATCGCGATGTCGCTGTTCAGCACGGTCTGGATCTGCATCGAGACCTCGGGCGTGAGGAAGAGCTTGTCGCCGTTGACGGGCGATGCAAAGCGCACGCCTTCCTCGCTGATCTTGCGCATGGCGCCGAGGCTCCACACCTGGAAGCCGCCCGAGTCGGTGAGGATGGGCTTGTTCCACTTCTCGAAGGCATGCAGCCCGCCGAAGCTGGCCATCACGTCAAGGCCCGGTCGCATCCACAAGTGAAACGTGTTGCCGAGGATGATCTGCGCGCCCATTTCTTCGAGCGATCGCGGCATCACGCCCTTGACGGTGCCGTAGGTGCCCACCGGCATGAAGATCGGCGTCTGCGCCACGCCGTGGTTCAGCGTGAGCGTGCCACGGCGGGCGTGGCTTTCAGGATCAGTGGCGAGGAGGTCGAACTGCAGCATGGACAGTGTTCTTGGCGCGCGTCAAGCAGCAGCCGCCTTGCGGCGGCCGTGGCGGCGGCCGGACGCGGCCTTGTGCGCAACGACACGGAAGCCCTCAATCGGCGCCCCGTTATCCATCCGGAGTGTCATGTACTCGATCTCCACTTTGTCGAATCCCGCCTCGCGGCACATTGCCTCGATGGCGCTGGCCTTGTGCTGGTAGCGCAGCTTGTCGCCCAGCACCAGATCGGGCCCGTCCTCCGGCGCGGTTTCGCAGGTGAAGATGAAGTTGCCATCAGCCCGCAAAACCCGCCAGGCATTTGGAATCACCGAGCTCAGGTCACCTACATAGACCAGCACATCGTTGGCGGTGATCACGTGGTAGAGCGACGGCGGCGTGTTCTCCAGCGCATCGACCAGGCTGACCTGGTGGAAGCGGTGGTAGAGGTTGTGGCGCGCTGCCTGCTCGATCATCTTTTCCGAAAGATCGACGCCGATCATGGCGCCCTTGATCGGCCCCAGGAAAACGCCCAGCAAGCCGGTGCCACAACCCAGATCAAGGATATTGAGTTCCAGCGTCGGGTAGTGCTCCTTGATCCATTCAGCCACTTTTTTGGGCGTGTCGTACTGCAGGCCGCGTACCAGGTGCATGTCGAAGGTCGGCGCGTAGTTGTCGAACAGCCCTTCGACCATCGCGCGCGGCTGCGTGGTGGGCACGTTGCCGTGCGTTTTGTCGCGCCAGAAGCGGAAGCTCTCGTTGTCGGGTTGGAGCTCAAGCAGGCGAGCGGAATCGCGCTTGGCATCGGCTTCATGACCTGCATTGAAGTGGATGGTCATGCGCTCGGCCAGCAGCTCGATCGGCGCGTTTTCAAGCTTTATAGCTTCGTCCAGCACGGTGATGGCTTCGTCGGGGGCGCCCGTGTCTGCCAGAGCCCTTGCCAGCATGCGCTGCAGCATCGGATCGGTAGGCGCCAGGGCGGAGGCCTTCCTGACCCACGGCAGCGCGATGCCCGATTCGCGCCCGTGGTTGGCAACGTCGATGGCACGGCGCAGTACCGAAAGATCGTTGGGACCCAGATCGACCGCGCGTTTGGCTTCCGTCAGCGCATCGGCCATCTTGTTTTGCCGCGCCAGGCAGGCGGCGAGCTCCACAACCGCCACCGGCCAGCCCGGCGCGCATTGCACCGCGCGCCGCGCCGATTTCAATGCCGCTTCGCCATTGCCCGCTGCCTCGCCCAGCCGCATGCCGAGCATGTAGATGGCGGGGTGTTGTGGCGCCGTGCGGGCCAGTTCGTTCAATTGCTCGGCGGCGGGCTTGAGCTCGCCGCTGGCAAGCAGCTGTTCGATGCGCTGGAGTTTTTCGTTGAATGCTTGCAGGTCGATCGATAGGGTGGTCATGGATCAGGGGCCTCGCGGGAAACCGGCGCGTGGGAGGTGAACGACAGGAAGGAGCGTCGGGCCGGGGAAGCGTCTATCGCTTGTGTCCCCGAGCGGCGTCGCCAAAAGGGGACTCGCCAATGCTCTCCGCGCAAAACCGCCAATTATCCCGTTTGTGCCGCCCCGGGATGGGTTCTCGGCACCGCTGCGCTTGTCACAGCATGTTCGGCTGCCTGGCGCTTCAGTAACATTGAATCTCCATAGCTGAAGAAGCGGTAGCGCTTCGCCACCGCGTGCCGGTACAGCGCCATGACGGGTTCGTAGCCGGCAAAAGCGCTCACCATCATCATCAACGTGGAGCGCGGCAGGTGGAAGTTGGTAACCAGCAGGTCCACGATGGCGAAGCGAAAGCCGGGCGTGATGAAGAT
>JBBSUX010000206.1:0-6356 GCA_038234045.1 Burkholderiales bacterium | reverse complement strand
TCAGCGCGCCGACCTTCTCGGCCACCAAAGCGCGGTCATTGAGCAAACCCAGCAAGCGTTGGTCGATCGAGTCGATCTGCTGGCGAAGGTCGACTAGCGACGGGTTGTCGGCAGGAGGCAAGGGACTGTTCATGCGCAGGAGGCTGGGCACGCGATGCGCTCAGCTGGCCTTTTCGAAATCGTTGAGGTAAGTGACCAGCGCTTCGACGCCCTCAATCGGCATGGCGTTGTAGAGACTCGCACGCATCCCTCCCACCGATTTGTGGCCTTTCAACTGCAAAAGTCCGCGCTCCCGGGCGCCGGTCAGAAAGGCTTCGTTACGGCTTTCGTCACACAACATGAACGGAATATTCATGCGGGAACGGCAAGCCGGATCGACCGGGTTCACATAAAGTTGTGACTGGTCGATGGCGTCGTACAGAAAAGCTGCCTTGGCGATGTTGCGCGCCTCCATCGCCTCTACACCCGAGAGATCGCCTTCGGTCTGGCGCTTGAGCCACTGAAAGGTCAAGCCCGCGACGTAGATCGCCCACGTGGGTGGCGTGTTGAACATCGAGTCGTTGTCCGCCACATTGCGGTAATCGAACGCACTGGGGCAAAAGGGGAGGGCGTGGCCGATCAGGTCTTCGCGCACCACCACCAGCGTGACTCCAGCAGGACCGAGATTTTTCTGGGCACCGCCAAAGGCGAGCCCGATGCGCGACCAGTCCACCGGGCGTGAGGCCACGTGGGACGAGAAATCGACGACCAAAGGGGCTTTGCTGCCGAGCGCCTTGAGGTCGGGCAAAGTATGAAATTCAACCCCGTGAATGGTTTCGTTGCCGCAGATGTGCAGGTAGCTGGCCTCACTGCTGAGCTGCCACGAAGTCGGGTCGGGGATGCTGTGAAAGTGGTCTGCCTCGCCGCTTGCGACGATGTGCACCTTGGCGTAGCGCCGCGCCTCTTTGGCCGATTTCTGGCTCCAGCTCCCGGTGATGAGCGCGTCGACCACGCCGCCGCCAGACAGGTTCATCGGGACGATGGCGTTTTCGGCCAAGCCGCCACCCTGCATGAAAAGAATGCGGAAATTCGATGGTACGGCCAGCAGGTCGCGCAGATCCTGCTCAGCCTGCTCGTAGATCGAGATGAACTCCTTGCCGCGGTGGCTCATTTCCATCACGCCCATGCCGCTGCCGTGCCAGTCGAGCATTTCAGCCGCAGCTTGCCACAGCACCTCTTCAGGGATGGCCGCTGGTCCCGCGGAGAAGTTGTAAGGGCGATTCATATTTTCATCAATCAAATACCGCTTTAGCGCTTATTCCGTAAGCGCTACCAGCTACATTCAGGATAGCGAAATGACGGGTTTCAGTGGAGGACTGCGCTTGCGTAAGCAGCGCGTAAGTCGACACTCGTCGGACGCCCCAGACGCCCCAGACGCACCGGTCGCCGGCTGGGTGATCCCGAACGCAAACTTCGACCAAAGTTAACCCTCTTCAGGCGCGTCAGGTGCCGAGGCACCGGGCTCCCCGTCATCCGGAGATCCCTCTGCGCCAGATACTTGATTGCCATCTTCATCGACCGACTCATCCGCCAAAGCCGCAATCGTCGCGTCATTCTCGAGGATTCGTTGCAGCCCTGTCAGGCGCGAACCTTCGTCCAGACCGATCAGCGTGACACCCTGCGTTGCACGGCCGAGCGCGCGAATTTCGGATACCCGCGTGCGCACCAGGACACCACGATCGGTAATGAGCATGATTTCATCATCCGGGCGCACCAAAGTGGCGGCAACCACCTTGCCGTTACGCTCGCTTTGCTGGATGGCGATCATCCCCTTGGTGCCGCGTCCATGGCGGGTGTATTCGGTAATGCTGGTGCGTTTGCCGTATCCGTTTTCAGTGGCGGTGAGCACGCTCTGGCTTTCGTCTTCGGCTACCAGCATGGCGATCACGCCCTGCGTTTCCTCCAGCATCATGCCGCGCACGCCGCGCGCCTGACGACCCAGCGGGCGCACGTCGTTTTCGTCGAACCGGACGGCTTTGCCGCCGTCGGAGAACAGCATTACGTCGTGCTGCCCGTCGGTGAGCGCCGCGCCGATCAGGAAATCTCCTTCGTCGAGGTTCACGGCGATGATGCCGAGCTTGCGCGGATTGCTGAATTCTTCCAGCGCTGTCTTCTTGACCGTGCCCATGCGGGTCGCCATGAAAACGTAGTGGTCAGCCGGGAAGCTGCGGAACTTGCCGGTGAGTGCCAGCACCACGTTGATCTTCTCGCCTTCCTGCAGCGGAAACATATTGACGATCGGCCGGCCCCGCGAACCGCGTGAACCGGCGGGAACTTCCCATACCTTCAACCAGTACAGCCTGCCGCGATTGGAAAAGCACAGGATGTAGTCGTGCGTGTTCGCAATGAAGAGCTGCTCGACCCAGTCGTCTTCCTTGGTCGCCGTGGCCTGCTTGCCGCGGCCGCCGCGTTTCTGCGAACGGTATTCCGACAGGGGCTGGCTCTTGATATAGCCGGTGTGCGAGATAGTCACCACCATGTCGGTCGGTGTGATCAGGTCCTCGGTCGACAGGTCGTAGGAGCTGTGCTCGACCAGGCTGCGACGTGCTCCCAGCTTGGTTTGGCCGAACTCGGTGCGGATGGCAGTGAGCTCGTCGCCGATGATGATGGAGACGCGCTCGGGTTTCGACAGGATGTCCAGCAGGTCTTCGATGACCGAGATGACATCCTTGTATTCAGCAACGATCTTGTCCTGCTCAAGTCCCGTGAGGCGTTGCAGCCGCATTTGCAGAATTTCCTGCGCCTGGGTGTCGGACAGGCGATAGAGGCCGTCATTGCCCATTCCGAAGTTGATGCCGAGGCCTTCCGGTCGGTAGTCGTCCGCATTCACCGTGCCGCCGTCTGCACGCGTGCGCGTCAGCATCTCGCGCACCAGCTTGCTGTCCCAGCTGCGAAGCATCAGCTCTGCCTTGGCGACAGGCGGTGTCGGCGATTCGCGGATGATGCGGATGAATTCGTCGATGTTGGCCAGCGCCACCGCCAGGCCCTCAAGCACATGGCCGCGATCGCGCGCCTTGCGCAGTTCGAACACCGTGCGTCGCGTGACCACCTCGCGCCGGTGCTGCAGGAAGACGCGGACCAGATCCATCAGGTTGCACAGGCGGGGCTGCCCGTCGATCAGCGCCACCATGTTGATGCCGAACGTGTCCTGCAGCTGCGTTTGTTTATAGAGGTTGTTCAGCACCACCTCGGGAACTTCGCCGCGCTTGAGTTCGATCACAAGGCGCATGCCCGATTTGTCGGACTCGTCCTGAATGTGACTGATGCCTTCGATCTTTTTCTCGTGCACCAGCTCGGCCATGCGCTCCTGCAGCGTCTTCTTGTTGACCTGATAGGGAAGCTCGTCAACGATGATCGCTTGACGCTGCCCGCGATCGATATCCTCGAAATGGCACTTGGCACGCATCACGACCCTGCCGCGACCCGTGCGGTAGCCGTCTTTCACACCATTGATCCCGTAGATGATGCCGGCCGTTGGGAAATCCGGCGCGGGAATGATCTCCATCAGATCGTCGATGCTTGCCTCGGGGTGATGCAGCAGGTGCAGGCAGGCGTCAACTACCTCATTCAGGTTGTGGGGAGGAATGTTGGTGGCCATTCCAACAGCGATCCCTGACGAACCGTTAACCAGCAGGTTGGGCAACTTGCTGGGCAAGACCAGCGGCTCCCTTTCGCTACCGTCATAGTTGGGGCCGAAATCGACGGTTTCCTTGTCGATGTCGCCGAGCATCTCGTGCGCGATCTTGGCGAGGCGAATTTCGGTATAACGCATCGCAGCGGCGTTGTCGCCGTCTACCGAGCCGAAATTGCCCTGGCCGTCCACCAGCATGTGGCGCAGGGAGAAATCCTGGGCCATCCGCACAATCGTGTCGTATACCGCGCTGTCGCCGTGCGGATGGTATTTACCAATCACGTCGCCCACGATGCGGGCCGATTTCTTGTAGGGCCTGTTCCAGTCGTTGTTCAGCTCGTGCATGGCAAACAGCACGCGACGGTGTACCGGCTTCAGGCCGTCACGCGCATCTGGCAATGCCCGACCCACAATCACGCTCATGGCGTAATCGAGGTAGCTCCTGCGCATTTCCTCTTCTAGACTAATGGGGAGGGTTTCTTTTGCGAAGGAGGTCATTGAGGTACGTGCTGTCCCGGAAGTAGCTTTGATTTTAGGCGCAAGCCTCTGTAGCTCGACAGCAACATCTCCTGGGAAAAGCGGACCAGTCCTACGGTATCCGTACCGTTTTGGCAACGCCACCGGATATCCCTATGGCACAATCAACTTCAACGTTTTTGGTGATGGTCACTGACGACGTATTGATTCGCAGCGCGGCTGCGGCTTTTTCCCCAAGAGGAGAACCATGAAGAAATTGAACAAAGTGGCGATGCTGTTTGCCGTCGCTGCGATCGCTACGGCCGCTGGCGCGCAGACCCGTGTAACTGCTGCCGACGGTGGCAACCGCATCGACAACTGGCAAAACGGTACTGGTGAGTTGGTCTGGAAAAACGGCACCAACGAATACTGCTGGCGCGATGCCAACTGGACACCTGCTACGGCTGCTGTCGGTTGCGACGGCGCACTGGTAAAGGTTGCTGAAGTTGCACCAGCTCCTGCTCCTGCAGCCGTGATGCCCGCTCCTGCGCCAGCTGCTAAGCCTCCTGCAGCAGCGGCAAGCAAGGTGACGTACGCTGCCGACGCATTCTTCGACTTCGACAAGTCGGTTCTGAAGCCTGCTGGCAAAGCCAAGCTCGACGATCTGGTCGGCAAGGTCAAGAACGTGAACCTCGAAGTGATTATCGCCGTGGGTCACACTGACTCCGTTGGTACTAATGCATACAACCAGAAGCTGTCGGTCCGCCGCGCTGAAGCTGTTAAGGCTTATCTGGTGTCCCGTGGTATCGAGAAGAACCGCGTTTACACTGAAGGCAAGGGTGAATCCCAACCGGTTGCGAGCAACAAGACTGCCGCTGGTCGCGCCAAGAACCGTCGCGTCGAGATCGAAGTGGTCGGAACGCGTGCTCGGTAATTAGTCCTTCCGGATTAATATCAAGCCCGCAGGCGAAAGCCTGTGGGCTTTTTTCATTTTCGTTCCGCAAACCGCCGGGCAGCGGCCTTCACGCAATAGCGCATGACAACAAACACCAACGTCGACCAAGCCGAACTGGCCAAATTTTCAGATCTCGCTCATCGCTGGTGGGATACCGAGAGCGAGTTCCGTCCGCTGCACCAGATCAATCCGCTTCGTCTCGGCTGGATCGATGGGATTTCCCCGCTGAAAGGCGCGCAGGTCGTAGATGTGGGCTGCGGAGGCGGTATCCTTTCCGATGCAATGGCCCGAAAAGGCGCCAACGTAATGGGTATAGATCTGGCAACCCGATCCCTCAAAGTGGCTCGCTTGCACGCTCTTGAAGCCGGTACCACGGGAGTCGAATATCGGGAAATCAGTGCAGAGGACTATGCGGCCGAGGTGTCGGAAGAGGCTGACGTGGTGACCTGCATGGAAATGCTGGAGCATGTGCCGCATCCGGAATCGGTCGTCGCCGCATGTGCCCGCATGGTCAAGCCGGGAGGATGGGTGTTTTTCTCCACCATCAACCGCAACGCCAAGGCGTTTCTTCTTGCAATCCTGGGCGCCGAATATGTCCTGAACCTGCTGCCGCGTGGCACTCACGAGTATGCGAGGTTCATCCGTCCGAGCGAGCTGGCAATGTACTGTCGGGGTGCCAGCCTCGAGATATGCCATAGCACCGGGCTTTCCCACAATCCTTTGACGCAGCGTTACTGGCTTGGTAGTGACACGAGTGTGAATTACATGATCGCTGCGCGCCGGGATCCGGAGGCACGTTCTTGAGCTCTTCGCCGCCTCCCTTCGACGCGGTCCTTTTTGATCTCGATGGCACTTTGGTCGACAGCGCAGGCGATCTGGCTGGCGCCGTGGAGGAAATGCGGATCGTGCGGGGGCTCCCCGCGCTCGGTGCCGCTGCCTATCGGTCAATGGCTGGTGCTGGCGCTCGAGGCATGCTGGGGGTGGGCTTTGCGATTGGTCCTGATGCTGACGGATACGCATCGATGCGCGAGGAGTTCTTCTCGAACTATGAACGGTGCATCACCCGGACGACAGCAGCCTTCGACGGCGTCGAAACACTCCTTGATTGTCTGGAGCACTCGGGCATTCGCTGGGGGATTGTCACCAACAAGGCGGGACGCTTTTCCGAACCGCTCGTTGCTGCCATGCCTTTGCTGGGCAGGGCGGAGACCTTGGTGAGCGGAGATAGCACCCCATATTCCAAGCCTCACCCGGCTCCTTTGCTGGAAGCGGCCC
>JBBSUX010000205.1:0-6360 GCA_038234045.1 Burkholderiales bacterium | reverse complement strand
AGCTGCTCGCCGAAGAGCCGCTCCCCGCTGCGGTCGATGCGAGCCGGGACACCGTAGCGCAGCGCCAGATCGACGTCGGTGGTATCCAGATCCACCGCCACGTCGGTGGCGTCGATGCGGATATCGATGTCCGGATGCGCCTGCTGGAAGGCCTCCAGCCGCGGAATCAGCCACATCGACGCGAAGGAGGCCCAGGTGCTGATCGCAACACTGCCGCGCCCGGCGCTCTGACGTATCAGCCGCACGGCGCTGTCGATGTTGTGCACGCCCGGCAGGACGGCACGCAGCAGCTGGCCACCTGCCGTCGTCAGCTCTACCGCGCGGGTGTGGCGCAGGAACAAGGCTGCTCCCACATCGTCCTCCAGCGCCTGGATCTGGCGGCTCACGGCCGATTGGGTCAGAGACAGTTCTTCCGACGCCGCGCGAAAGTTCAGGTGCCGTGCGACGGCTTCGAAGGCACGCAGGTGACCGACGCCGATGGGCCGGATGCGCATGGGCGTACCCGATGTGTGTGCTGGTGCGGGCAAAGTGTTGGCAAGTGGGCGCGTGGTGGAAGGCATGGCGATCGGCAGGGCAGATGAATAGGCGCGGAGCCGGACGGAACGCGTGGATTGATGCTGCCAGCGAATGAATCGCTTGGCTGCTTTTCATTGGACCCGGCGCCCGGACACGTGGATTATTGGCGCAATCCACCCCGCAAGGAGCGCTTCCATGACGAGCCCATTCGTACCCGATCTTCAAGAGATACGGCGCATTCCCGCCGGCGTCGCCTTGCGCCTTGCGCGCCACCCGAAGGATCGCGAGCTGCTCGTTTTGCGCGGTCGCGCATGGATCACCTTCGTGGATTCTTCGACGCACGGACGTCGGGTTGCGCCGCAGGGCGATCATTTCATCGCCGCAGGAGAGCGACTGCGCCTGCCCGCTGGCTCGGCTTTGGTGGTCGAGGCCTTTGGCACGCGCGGCGAGGCGGTCGCTTTCGGCTGGCAGCCGCTTGCTGCGCAGCGGGTGCGGGGCGACATCTGGGCGGCACAGGTCGCCTTGCCATGGCGCGAACTGTGCAGCGCCGCCCGTGCAGTGGCGGGGTCATTGCAGCGCCTGGTGCGCGGATTGGTCAGCTGCGCCCTCAACGCGGATCGCCCCTGATCGAAGCGGCTTGCGCTCCTGCGCAGGGACGGCCCGCTGCGTTATTACGGTTCCGGATCCAGCGCGGGCTGCAAGGCCATGAACGCATCGATTGCAGCGTCGCCGCGGAGGTGCCGGAGCGATTCGATCGACATCTCACCCTCATGGGTCGCATAGCCGATGCTGAAGCGCTGAAAGCGTCGGTGTGCGATTGGTCCGGAATGCAATAGCTCGAAATCGGTATGGCGTGCATCGGCGTGGATGCGCGCCAGGCAAGACTCCACTACACCCCGTTCGCCTTCGAGGTAATGACAAAACGAGGCGCCGTCAAAGACGAGCATGCCGGTGATGCCGTCCTGCCGGTTGCGCATGCGCGCGAATTGCAGAATGGGCGGCAGAGCCCCGACGGACATGTCGCCTGCGAGCCGGCTGGTATAGAAGGCCTGATGCAGGATGAAGTCCTGTGCGTTGCAAAAAGAAGACGCTGGAATTCCGGAAAGCCGTTGGCATTTCGCCTATGTCAAATAATGGGATCGCGGCCCCGCATTTTACGCTGGCGCTTGCCGTTCGGATCTGTCGGCCCTTATTCGTTGGCCCAATACATCGAAGCTTGCCAATCGACTGCTCGGAGTGGGTCTGTCAAGGAAGGATTGCGGCCATGCTGGCCGTAGGCCTCGCCTCACGCTCCGTGAACGGTCGGGACGACACACAGGATCCTACGCGTGCAATAACGTTTACTCAACAAAACCCATCTCAGCACTACGGAGCAATCGACACCATGAAGAAATGCCCACAGCTCAACCCCGGCATGGACAAGGTTGCCAGCCTGATCGACAGCATCGGCGCCGGAATGCTCACAACGCCCGATCTGCAGGGTGTTCTCTCTAGCCGGCCGATGATGCCGCTCGAAATTGATGCCGCTGGCAGCATCTGGTTCTTTACCCGTCCGTCAGGACAGAAAGAGGCGCAGGGCGGTCATCTCAATCTTTCTTTTGCGAAGCCTGCCGACGCGACCTATGTATCCATCACCGGCAGATCGACGCTGGTCTATGACCGGGCGCGTATTGACGAGCTATGGTCACCCCTGGCCAAGCCCTGGTTTCCAGATGGCAAGGATGACCCTCATCTGGCGCTTCTGCGGGTGGACGTGGATGCGGCCGAATACTGGGATTCCAACTCGAGCCGCATGGTCAGACTGTGGGCGATGGCCACCTCTGCCGTTTCCGGCAAACAAGCCGAGTTGGGCGAAAACGCCGTCGTCACGAATACGCCAAGTGCGCCCGTCATCCGCAAGGATGCCTGAGCGACCCCGCCCGAGCGTCAGGATTCAGGCTCACCTGCAAGCTCGCGTGCGTCTTGCTCGTATTGCGCGAGTCGCTTTCGGGCGGTGCTGCGCTGTTCCGCATTCATGACCGTCTGAACCTTCGAAAACGCTTCGCAGCCTTCGCGGAGCAGTGCCTGCTGGTAGTTGCGGTATTGCGGATCGGGCGACTCGAATGCGCGGTCGATCAGCGCCTTCAGCGCCTGGCGGACCGCTTCAGGTGGGACTTTCCGGGTCGAGACAAATCGCAACTGAGTCAACACGTCGCCCTGGCGCCGTTTGCGTTCGGCCAACTCGATAGCTGGGTCGAAGGAAGACCGCGCGACGGCTGCACTGATGGCGTCGCGCTGTGGGTCTTGCAGGGTTCCATACACCTTTTCCGTGCGTTTCACGATCTGGTCGACGCGCTTTTCACGTCGTTCCTTGGGCGAAAGATCCAGCCATTCGTGGCGATATTCGGCATTCGACGCAAGGTATTTCTTGCGCATGGTTTCGAGTTGATCGACCGTCAACTCAGGCGCCACGCGCGCCATGGCGGGAATCGCCTGATCGGCCAGTGCGCGGGCGCGCTCTCGCGCGGCATCGGCCAACTGGCAGATCTCATCTGCGTCGGGATTGCGCTGTACGAGCGTTTGTGCGTGCAGCAAAAGAGCAGCCAGCTTCGGAAGCTCCTCGCGCCGGTGCCACTGCTGCAACGCATCGAGGCTGGCACGTACCTGCTTGGCTTGGGCATTGTCGAAATCCAGATAGCTGTCGAGCCACCAATACGCGAGTTCGGGCGAATGTTCGTATCCAAGCCGCACAGCGCTGCAGGCTTGCAGGCTCATCACCAATGCCGCCACGCCGATAATCCGCAACCATGCAGCAACCCTGCGCTGCGCTTTGGAACCCGGGAACGACTGCAAACTTATGCGAGGAAATGCCATGACGGAATTGGATGTGGTGGTGTTGGCGGCCGGAAAGGGTACGCGGATGAAGAGTGCGTTGCCCAAGGTGTTACATCGCCTTGCCGGGCGGTCGATGCTCGATCGCGTGCTCGACACCGCAACGGCGCTGGGCGCCCGACAGGTGATCGTGGTCACCGGCCACGGCGCTGAGCACGTCGACGCGGCCGTCGCCGGGCGTGCACACAAGGCTTCCGACCCAGGCGGGAGCGTTTCCGGAGCCTCGCACGGCCTGGCCGTCACATCCGCCGCGGCAAAGCCCGAATGGCGCTGCGTGCGGCAGGAGCCGCAGTTGGGCACTGGTCATGCGGTGCAGCAGGCCGCACCGGTTCTTTCGTCCGTCGACGATACCGTGGTGCTGGTGCTCAACGGTGATGTGCCGCTGATCGAGGTCGCCACGCTCGATCCGCTCGTCAAGACCGCTGCGGCCGGTCATCTTGCTTTGTTGACGGTAATCCTCGACGAGCCGCACGGGTATGGCCGCATTGTCCGCTCCGGCAGTTCGGGCGACGTGCAGGCGATCGTCGAAGAAAAGGACGCCAGCGCCGATCAGCGCGCCATCCGGGAAACCTACACCGGGGTGATGGCTGCGCCGGCCGGGCGGCTGCAAGGATGGCTTGCACGGCTGTCGAACCAGAACGCCCAAGGGGAGTACTACCTGACGGATGTGGTGGCGATGGCAGTGGCCGATGGCGTGCAGGTGACTGGTGTACCGACTGACGACCCGGTGCAGGTTGCTGGCATCAACAGCCCGGTGCAGCTGGCGGCGCTCGAGCGTGCGTTCCAGCGCCGGCAGGCCGAGCGACTGATGGAGGCCGGCGTGCGTCTTGCCGATCCTGAGCGTATTGACATCCGGGGTGATCTGCATTGCGGGCGCGATGTGGAGATCGACGTCGGCTGCGTTTTCGAAGGCGATGTGGAGCTCGGTGACGACGTGAAGATCGGTGCGCACTGCGTGATCGCCAATGCGCGTCTCGAAGCCGGCGCGCAGGTGATGCCCTTCAGCCATATCGACGGTGGAACGCAACCCGTGCAGATCGGTGAGGGCGCGCGTATCGGGCCGTTTGCGCGCTTGCGCCCCGGCGCCTGCCTGGGTGCAGAAGTGCATATCGGCAACTTTGTCGAAGTGAAGAATTCCACTTTGGGTAAAGGCGCCAAGGCCAATCACTTGGCTTATTTAGGCGATGCCACGGTAGGCGCGCGCGTGAATTTCGGCGCTGGCAGCATCACCGCCAACTACGACGGAGTGAACAAGCACCGCACGATGTTGGGCGATGGTGCTTCCATCGGCAGCAATTGCGTGCTGGTCGCGCCGGTCACGGTAGGGCAAGACTGCACGGTGGCAGGGGGCTCGACCATCACGCACGACACCGAGCCCGGGACGCTGGCTGTTGCACGGGCGAGGCAGGTGGTCGTGACGCGATGGAAGCGGCCCGTGAAGAAGAGCGCCGCGACAGCGCCCGCTGGCGAGGTCGGGGATGCCGATGATCCCGCTCACCTTGTCAAGGAGGCCTCTGCCGCAGAGGCCTTGCCACTTTCCCGGAAGCTGGAAAGGACCTGATGACAAAGCCTTCGCACGGCGAGGAAAGCGCCTGCGCATCAGCGGCCAGATCAGACCCGGCGGCGTCCCCTGCCGACGCCCCCGGAATTGCCTTGCAACTGGCGCAGCGGGAGGCGGAGCTTTGCGCCCTGCGCGCCGAGCTGGAGGAATTTTTTCGTGTGGCATCGCATGACTTGCGGGCACCATTGCGGCACATCACCGCTTTCGGCGGCCTGCTGCGCGAACGCATCGAAGAACTGGGTGGCGACCCTGAAGCGCGCGAATTTCTGGGCGCCGTCCAGCGCTCGGGCGAACAGCTGACGCGCATGGTCGATGGTTTGCTCGAACTCTCCCGCATCGGACGTGTGCCCTTACAGATCGAGCCGGTAGATCTTGCGGCGCTGGCGCGTGAAATGTCGACCGAATTGAGCGTGCGTCCTGCCGGTCGGCTGGCGCGCGACGTTGAATGGCAGATGCCCGAAACGACGGTGCCTTGCCATGCAGATCCGGGCCTGCTGCGCCAGCTAATGAGGCATCTGATCGACAACGCCCTGAAGTTCACGCGGCCATCGCCATCACCTCGAATCCAGCTCTCTGCCGTCCGCCAACCCGGAGGCGCCTTGCGGGTGCAGCTGGTCGATAACGGCGCAGGCTTCCGGATGGAAGGCGGGAGTCGCCTCTTCGGCGTCTTTGAACGACTCCATGCCGCCTCCGAGTTCGAGGGAACCGGCATTGGCCTGGCGGCATCGCGCCGCATCGTCGAGCGCCACGGCGGGCAGATCACTGCCACTGGCGAGCCAGGCAAGGGATGCACGGTGACATTCACCTTGCCTTAGACCCTCGCCAAACGCTATTTATTAGATAGCTGATAGTGCTTCTCAATAAAGCGTTAGAGGCATATTCGTCTCATATTTCAGGCACGCAACGCTGAAGAACGCCCGCACGTTGCGCACCTCCATTTCAGCCGTAAAGAGCCGCTTTGCCAAGGCTGCGTACTCGGGCATGTCGCGTACCCGGGCCACCAGCACCAGATCTGGTCCGGGCGATACGCGATAGCACTGCTGCACCGCTGTTTCGGCCGCCACGCGCGCGGCGAATGCGCCGATGCGTGCGTCGTCCTGGCGGTCCAGGGTGACTTCGACGATGGCCGTCAGGCCGTGCCCCGCCAGCGTTGCCAGACGATCCGCATCCAGCAGCGCGACCTGGCGCCGGATCAGCCCGGTCTCGGTCAGGCGCTTGACCCGGCGCAGGCACGTGGCCGCAGATACGCCCGCTGCCAGCGCGAGGTCCTGGTTGGTGCGGGAGGCATCGCACTGAAGGAGATCGAGCAGCTTCCAGTCGGTTGCGTCGATAGATAAAGATTCCATTGTTTTGTATTTTTTGGGGGATTATTTCAAATCATACGACATAAGAAATATTTAGTCGAATATATT
>JBBSUX010000204.1:0-6371 GCA_038234045.1 Burkholderiales bacterium | reverse complement strand
TACCGGGGAGAAAGTGTGAAGGCGATGGTGGTGTTGCGCGCCTCGCATTCGGACACATCGCCCGAAGCCATCATTGCCTGGTGCCGCGACAACATGGCGGTTTACAAGGCACCACGCATTGTGGAAATCGTCCAGTCGTTGCCCAAGAGCGGCAGTGGCAAGGTGATGTGGCGGCAGTTGCAGGAGGCTGAGCGCCAGAGCTGATCGACCGCATCCTGCTGCGGATCGCGCGCCTCGCAACTTGACCAAACCGCAGTACTACGCTCAGCTCAGCTCAGCTGTACCGTGAGTCCTGTGTCCGTCACCGTAATCGATTCGACCGAGAAGTGGCGTGATCCGGCCTGCATTTCTTCCGGCCGGAAGGTGTGCAGCGGATAGTCCCGCAGAGCTTCTGCCGCAAGCGCGCCGCCGATTTCCTGCAGTTGCGCGGCATCCGCCGGCGAGAGTCCTTGCAGCACCACGCGCTCTGCCCGCGGTTGATCGAGTCGCAGTGTCAGCGTTGCCATGTCGAATCGGAGCCTGGTGCTGACGGCAAGCAGGCCGGCGACGGGTCGCGCCAGGAAAGGAGTGCGGATCTGTGCGTCGAGCGTCACGCGCAACCGATTACGTTCAGGCTCCAGGCCCAGCTGCGGATGCGAAAGGATGCAGTCGACAAGACCCGGCGTGCCAACGGACAGCGGAAAGCGTGTGGCGATCCGGGTCTGGACTTCCGCGCGGGTGAGGGTGTATTGGTCGGTGAAGATGTTGTAGCCCGCATGGGCCGCTGGTAAGCCGAAGGCAGCTATTGCAAGGGGGATCGCCAAGCGAAGGGCGTGGCGGCGGGAAATGTTGGGCAGTTGCATCAGCGCAATTCTGGCGCGTACGAGTTTCGGCAGAGTGAGGAATCGTTTTGCCCACAGGACATTGAAATCGGTGCCTATCGTTTGCCCGATCCGGGGCAACCCTAGTGCGCCCTCGGCCGATGAAGTTCATCAGAAATGATGATTGGCCGGCAGGCGCTGGCGACGCTATCGTGCATCCGTTCGAACCACTACAAGGAGACAAACGAATGTTCAAACCTACTCGCTGGGCGATCGCTTTTGCAGGCGCGATGGCCGTTGCCGCTGTGCAGGCCGGCACGGTCACCGTGATCACATCGTTCCCGAAGGAGCTGACGCAGGCGTACAAAACGGCTTTTGAAAAAGCGCAGCCCGACATCAAGCTCGAGATCCTGAACAAGAGCACTGGCTCTGGCGTGGCCTATGTGCGAGAACTGCCAGCCGGGCAGCGCCCTGATGTT
Organism: Burkholderiales bacterium; assembly: GCA_038234045.1. GTDB lineage: Bacteria > Pseudomonadota > Gammaproteobacteria > Burkholderiales > Burkholderiaceae_C > JBBSUX01. Next base: position 5,092 of record JBBSUX010000204.1, on the reverse strand, counting down.
TTTTGGGCCTCGGCACCCGATGCATTTGAAGTGCTGAAAAACGCCAAGCTTCTGGCGCCATCGGCGGACCTGGCCAACCCGGCCGCGCCCAAGATGATCGGTAAATACCCCCTGAATGATCCGGACGGTTTTTATCTTGGGCAGGCGCTGGCGGGTTACGGGTTTATGTGGAACACCCGCTACCTGGCTGCCAACAAGCTGCCGGCCCCCGAGGAATGGAGCGACCTGACCAAGCCAATCTATTTTGGTCATCTGGCGATGAGTGCGCCTTCGCGTTCCGGAACCACGCACTTGACGGTTGAGACGCTTCTGCAAGGCGAAGGTTGGGACAAGGGCTGGAAGGATCTGCTGAAAATCGCCGGAAATTGTGCGCAGATAACCGAGCGCAGCTTCGGCGTGCCTGACGGCGTCAATAACGGCCAGTTTGGCATCGGCATCGTCATCGATTTCTTTGGTCTGGCGGGACGTCTTTCGGGCTTCCCGGTGGATTTTGCCTATCCGTCGGTGACCGCGATCGTCCCGGCCAATATTGCCCTGATCGATGGTGGCAAGGACATTGCCGACGCCCGCAAATTCGTCTCGTTCACATTGTCAAACGAGGGGCAACAACTCCTGGTGCTGCCGCAGATAGGGCGTCTGCCGATCCTGCCACCAAGTGAGTTGAAGATGCCGCCCAACTACCCGAACGCAGTGGAGGTAGCCAAGCGCGCGAAAGTAAGCTTTGACCCCGAGGAGTCCGCCAAGCGCTACAACGTGGTGTCGTCGCTCTTCGATCAGACGATCTCGTTTCGTTTGAAGGAGTTGCAGGCCGCCACCAAGGCCATTGATAGGGCCGATGCAGCCATCGCCAAGCATGCAAACCCACAAGCTTCGGAACTGGTGAAGAAGGCGCGGATGCTGGCCTATACCCCGGTGGTGAGCGCAGCGATGGCCGAAGACAAAGAATTCCTCGCAACCTTTGCGGCGGACAAAAAGAATGCCAAAGCCAGCAAGCAAACCACTGCTCTGGAGGGCTCCTGGAATGCAAAGGCGCTTGCGCACTACGAAGAAGCTCGCAAGCTTGCCGAGCAGGCAACCGAGATGGCCAGCAAGTGAAGTCTTGACGCTCATGCCCCCATGCGTACCGGCCCGAACGCTTTTCCTAGTACCTGAAGCCGTTACGCGCTCCCTGGGGCGCGCCTAACGGCAGGAGACCCGCATCATGTTTTCCTTCTCGCCCGGCCGGGTCCGGCCCGGGGTATGGATCGCCGGCATTCTGGTGCTGGCATTCCTTCTGCTGTTCTTGATCATGCCGGTCGCGACGGTGTTCTACAGTGCCTTCGTCAATGCCGATGGAAGCCTGACGACGGGTCACTTCGCCGCGTTTTTCTCGCAAAACCTGATGAAGGAATCGTTCTTCAACAGTCTGTATGTGTCGGTGATGGCCACCATCTTCGCGTCGCTCATCGCGGTGCCGCTGGCCTACCTCACGGTGCGCTTTCGTTTTCGCGGCGCGGTGCTGATTCAGACGCTCGGCGTGCTGCCGCTGGTGATGCCGCCATTTGTCGGTGCGGTGGCGATGCAGCTGATTTTTGGCCGCTCGGGTAGCGTGAATCTGCTGCTCAACCAGGCGTTCGGCTTCACGATCCCGATCATGGACGGGCTCAACGGCGTCATCTTCGTTGAATCGATCCACTACTTTCCGTTCATCCTGCTCAACCTGACGCTGTGTCTGCGTAATATTGACGGCGCGATGGAGGAGGCTGCGCTCAATCTCGGTTGCCGCGGCTGGCGGCTTTTTACCCGCATCATTTTTCCGCTAGGGCTGCCCGGCTTTGTAGCTGGTGCCTCGCTCGTGTTCGTGAAAGTGTTCGATGACCTTGGCACGCCTCTGGTGCTGGGCATCACCAACATGTTGGCGCCGCAAGCCTATCTGCGCATCACCCAGGTCGGCCTTGAAGATCCCCAAGGTTATGTGATCAGCGTGATCATGGTCGTCTTCTCGATCGCAGCGATGGCGCTGTCGGCAGCATTGCTTCGTGGCAAGGATTTCTCCACCACCCAAAAAGGCGGGGGCAGCATTCAGAAGCGCGCCCTGGGGCGGAAGGGATCAATCCTCGCGTATTTGTGGATTGGCTTCATCCTGCTTGCGGTTTTGTCGCCGCACATCGGCGTACTGCTGCTGTCGTTCGGCTCGATCTGGAGCTACTCGCCACTGCCCGACAGCTACACGTTGGCGCACTACGCCACGATGTTCAGCGATGCTGGCGGAATGATCAAGAACACGCTTCTTTATTGCAGTCTGTCCGCCGGTATCGACGTGTTGATTGGTACTGCCATTGCCTATCTGATACTGCGCACACGGCTCCCGGCGCGACAGTGGCTCGACTGGCTCGCCACCGCTGCGCTGGCGGTGCCCGGCATCGTGCTGGCGATCGGCTATCTGCGGTTTTATCGTGGGGTCACGGTGCCCGGTACCGATGCGTTGCTGCTCACCAGCACCTGGGTGATGATCATGCTGGCGTATTCGGTACGGCGGCTTCCGTATGCGCTGCGATCGTGCACGGCGGCGTTGCAACAGATCCATGTCTCGCTGGAAGAGGCGGCCGAGAGCCTGGGCGCCACCAAGTTACGCACCATCAAGCGAGTGGTCGTGCCGCTGATGGTCGGCGGTATTCTGGCGGGTTTCGTCACCAGCTTCATCACGGCGGCAGTCGAGCTGTCTGCAACGCTCATGCTTACATCGAACGAGGCGGATGCGCCGATGAGTTATGGCATTTATTTGTACATGCAGAGCGTGGCTGGGCGTGGGCCTGGCGCAGCACTTGGTGTGCTGGCGGTGGTCGTGGTGGCAGTGGGGACCTATGTGACACACCTGATCGTCGAGCGCACCAGTGGGCACTTCGCGCCAGCGCCGCTAGCTGAGGCGGAAGTGCCCTTTGTTGAAGCCACCGCCAACTGGCCAGTCGCGCAATTAGCACCCGCAATATCCGGATCCGTGGAGAAACATTCGTGATGAAAAAAGTCAGCGTCCAATGTCGCAACGTACGGCTCTCCTATGGCAACACCGAGGTGCTGCGGGATGTCAATCTGGATATCGAGCCCGGAGAATTCTTCGCCTTGCTCGGTCCTTCGGGCTCCGGAAAATCGACGCTGTTGCGTTTGATTGCGGGCTTTAATCAACACCAGCATGGTGAGTTGCTAATCGACGGCAAGGATGTGACCAAGGTCCCGCCGTGGGAACGCAACATCGGCATGGTGTTCCAAAGCTACGCACTGTGGCCGCACATGACTGTCTGGGACAACGTAGCTTTTGGTCTGGTCGAGCGTAAGGTGGAGCGTAGCGAGGTTCGGCGCAGGGTCGGCGATGCGCTCGAACTCGTGGGCCTCGCCTCGCACGCCCAGCGTCGGCCGAATCAGCTTTCCGGTGGCCAGCAGCAACGCGTGGCGCTGGCGCGCACGATCGTGATCGAGCCGCAGGTGCTGCTGCTGGATGAACCACTCTCCAACCTCGACAAAACCTTGCGCGTGCAGATGCGCCAGGAGTTGCTGGCCTTGCAACGGCGGCTTGGCATCACCACCATCTTTGTCACGCACGATCAGGAAGAGGCCATGACCACTGCCGACCGCATGGCCGTGCTGGACAAAGGCGTGTTGCAGCAGGTCGGAGCGCCTTCAACGCTGTACGACTATCCCGTCAACAGCTTTGTCGCCAACTTCGTCGGCACGATGAACCTGCTCCGGGGTCAGGTCCGGAGCCGCCAGAACGGCCAGCTACTGCTCGGTATTGACGGCGTCGGCGATTTGCCATTTCCGGTCGATGCCGAAACGCCCGATGCGCGCGAGATGATCGTCAGTTTCCGGCCGCACTCCTTACGCGTAGAGGTGGCCGACGCGGCGCAGGATGCGCGCTTTTTGTGGATGCCGGGTACGGTCGAGGCCAGTGAATTCCTCGGCGAGTTCACGCGCTACCGGGTGCGTGTCGGTTCGCAGTCGCTCGCTGTTGATCAGCCGCATCACGCGGGGCTTTCCAAATTTCCGGAAGGCGCGGCGGTAGGGCTGGGGCTGGAGCGGAGCCAGGCGCGACTGCTTCCGGCCTGAGCCGGCGAGCACGGTTTTTGCGACGATGGAGCTATATCAGGTTCGCGCTTTCGTGACCGTTGCGCGGCTCGGCGTGGTCACCAAAGCCGCCGAAGCGCTGTGCGTAACTCAGCCGGCAGTAACTGCGCAGATCAAGGGGCTCGAGCAAAGCCTGGGTGTGGCTCTTTTCGATCGCAGCGGTGGCAAGCTGCTTCTGACACGGCCTGGCGAAATCCTGTTGCCGCAAGCCGAGGCGCTGCTCAAGGCGGCGGGCGAAATGCAGGGCTCGGCACAAAGCATGCGGGGCCAGATATCAGGGCGTATCGATTTGGGTGTTCCGGGCGAAGCTCCTGAATTTTTGCGCCTTGGCGCGCTCGCCACACGCGTGCAACAGGCGCTGCCGATGGTCGAGGTGGCTACCACCGGCAACAGTGCATTTCAGTTGCTGGATCAGGTGCGCGCCGGCACGGTGACGATGGCTTATTACATCGGCGCGAATCCTCCGCGTGAACTGCAGTGGGAGGCGCTGTGCTCGGTGCGCTATCGGGTGGCGATTCCGTCGCGCCTTGCACCTGAAATGCGGCGCGGCGGCTGGCGTGTGCTGGCAGGGTTGCCATGGGTGGACGGGCCGGTCGAATCCCACGTGCATAAATTGCTGCAGGGCATGTTCGAGCAGCAAGGGCTGGCGCCGAATGTGACGTTCCGCAGCCAGGACACGACGCGGCTCGATGCGTTTGTGCGGGCAGGCAGCGGCTGTGCCTTGCTGCGCGAAGAAGTCGCACTGCCGGGCGTGGAGCGACGTGACTGGGAGGTCTGGGGCCATGCCCGTGTCGACGCCCAGCTCTATGTGGCGCACACCACCGAGCGCGCCAGCGATCCGCTCGTCGTTGCGCTGTCTTCGGTGATCCGCGACGTGTGGGCGCAGCCCTGAGCGCAGCTTGTGCGTCGCCTTGCCGTGCAGGCGCGGCCGCTGCCTCGGTCAGGGAGCTCAATCTGCGGATCCAGCTTTTTCGGCTGCCTTGGCCGGTGCCTC
>JBBSUX010000203.1:0-6440 GCA_038234045.1 Burkholderiales bacterium | reverse complement strand
TCCCGACGCATCCTTGTATCTGCTGCTGGGCGCCGACCAAGCGGTTTCCTTGCCCAGCTGGCACCGTTGGCAGGAGATCGTCAAGGCAACTACAATAAGCGTAGCTGATCGCGCACATCCCCAAAGCGCTAGGGGCACATTTCGCTCTCAACTTTCAGCGCTGGGCTTTCTTCCGCGTTTCGAGTTGCTGGAGTTGCCGCCCACAAGTATCAGCGCGACCGAGATCCGCCGCCGCGTCGCGAGCGGGCAGTCCATCGGCGAACTGGTTTTGCCTGCCGTTGCAGGCTATATTGCCCAACATCACCTTTACCGAACCGTCTGATGACCATTTCAAAGACCGACACCGCCGCCCGCAAGGATGTCCAGAAGCTGCAGCGCGCCATCGTCGATGGGCTGGAAGACGTCAAGGCACAGGACATCCAGGTTTTCAATACTGAGCATCTCTCGCCCTTGTTCGAGCGGGTCATCATCGCTTCGGGTACGTCCAACCGTCAAACCAAAGCGCTGGCCTCCAGTGTGCGCGACACAGTGCGCGACGCCGGGCTTGCCAAGCCGCGCATGGAGGGTGAGGAAAACGGCGAGTGGATCATCGTCGACTGTGGCGCTGCCGTCGTGCACATCATGCAGCCTGCAATTCGCTCCTACTACCATCTGGAAGAAATCTGGGGCGAAACGCCTGTGCGTCTGAAGCTCGGGGCGCCCAAGCCTGCGGGCAAGACTCCGGCTGGCCGCACGGCGGGATCCCGACGCGCCGCCTCGGCTGAAGCCGCACCCGCTGTGGCGGCAAGGAAACCAGGTCGCGGCGCTGCGGCGGCGCCGGCTGGCAAGCGTGCGGCGCCCGCTTCTGCAAGTGCTGGCCGCAAGACGGCTGCGCCAGGGGTTACCAAGACTGCTCCGGCCAAAAAGACCCCGGCCAAAAAGGCTCCCGCCGCTCGTCAACGTGCCGGTGCGGGCGCTAAGGCAACAGCTCCTGCGGCTCGCGATGCGAAAGCGCCACCGATCAAGAAGGTCGTGATCAAGACGAGCACACGGCCGGCGGCCAAAAAAAGCGTCGGAGCAGCTCCTGCTGCTGGTAAACGTGCAGCCGCAGCACCACGCAAGGCCACCCGCAAAGTCTAAGACCTGTGAGACTGCTGATCGTCGCGGTCGGTCAGCGGATACCGTCCTGGGCGCAGACCGCGTACGACGACTATGCCAAGCGCTTTCCGCCCGAACTTCGCGTTGAGCTGCGGGCCGTCAAGACGGAGCCGCGCGGATCGCAAAACCAGAAGGTCGACCAATTGCTTGCCGCCGAGCGTGTCCGTATCGAGGCAGCGATCGCGTCGGGGACGGGCCGTCATCCGCGCGTCGTTGCGCTCGATGAGCGCGGCACATCACTGACCACTCAAGCTCTTGCCACCCGGCTGCGGCAATGGCAACTTTCGGGCGATGACGCTGCACTCGTGATCGGCGGACCGGACGGGCTCCAGCCGGAATTCCGTGATTCCGCACATGAGCGGATTCGGTTGTCCGACCTGACCTTGCCACATGCGCTGGCCCGGGTTCTCCTGATAGAGCAGCTGTACCGGGCCTGGTCCGTCAATGCATCACATCCGTACCACCGCGAATGAATGTGCTTGCGTCCATGTCCGTAGCGCCAGAACCTGGCTTCGTCTATCTGGCTTCACAGAGCCCGCGACGAAGTGAACTGCTGAGCCAGATCGGCATTGCGCATCGTCTACTGCTTGCCGAACGCGAGGGCGACGACGCTGAAGATGCAGAAGCGCTGGAGGCAGAGCTTCCCGGCGAGGTGCCACAGACCTATGTTCAGCGCGTAACGCAAATGAAGTTGGAGGCAGCGGTCGCACGCATGGAACGTCGCGGCCTTCCGGCCGCGCCGATCCTTTGCGCAGACACCACCGTTGCGCTCGACGGCGTCGTGCTCGGCAAGCCATGCGATGCTGCCGACGCTTGTGTGATCCTCGCGCGGCTGGCCGGTCGCAAGCACAGCGTGTTCACCGCTGTTGCGCTTGCACATGCGGGGCGCAGCTGGGCCGCCCTCAGCCATTCGGAAGTGCAGTTTGCTGCAATGACCAGCCAGGACATCACGTGCTACGTCGATACGGGTGAACCGTTCGGCAAAGCGGGTGCTTACGGCATCCAGGGACATGCAGCGCGTTTCATCGCGCATATTGCCGGCAGTTATTCGGGCATCATGGGTCTGCCCTTGTTTGAAACATCAGAGCTTCTGCGTCAGGCAGGAACGATCGCGGACTGACCGTCCGCAGTTTCTGCAGCCCCTTTCACGCGATGCGGCGCTTATGCGCCAAGCCCATTGGCAAAGCCGTTCATCGCATACGAAACCGAAGTTACCCCGCATGCCTCTGCAGGAAATTGTCATCAACTGGTCACCTCAGGAAACCCGCGTTGCGGTGATCGAGCAGGGCGCCGTGCAGGAGATCCATGTCGAACGACCACTTGAGCGCGGGTTGGTAGGCAACATCTATCTCGGTAAAGTTTCGCGAGTGCTGCCGGGGATGCAGTCGGCCTTCATCGATATCGGACTCGATCGCGCCGCCTTCCTTCATGTTGCAGACGTGTGGCATCGACCGGCTCCGGGCGAGTCGCTCACGGCCTCTCGGCAGACTCAGCCGCAAGTCCCGATCGAGCGCCAGATTTTCGAAGGTCAGTCTCTCGTGGTGCAGGTCATCAAGGATCCGCTGGGTACGAAGGGCGCGCGTCTGTCTACCCAGGTAAGTCTGGCGGGGCGATTACTGGTCTTTCTGCCGCAGGACGATCACATTGGGGTGTCGCAGAAGATTCCTGCTTTGCAACGCGATGCGTTGCGTGCTCGGCTTCTGGCGCTGTCATCACGCGGTATTCATCAGGGCGAAAGTACCGGTGGATTCATTCTTCGCACCAATGCGGAGGACGCGGCGGACGATGAGTTGGGCGAAGACATTGCGTACTTGCGTACAGCCTGGTCACGCGTGCGCAAGGCCGCGTTGGAACAGCCGGCGGGTTCCTTGCTGCACCAGGACCTGAATCTGCTGCAGCGGGTTCTACGCGATCTGGTGCACGAAGAAACCCAAAGTATCCGACTCGATTCGCGCCAGCAGTTCGAGGCTTTGCAGGCGTTTGGCCGGGAGTTCACGCCATCGGCGGTGGCAAAGCTTCAGCTCTACCAGGGCGAGCGGCCGATCTTTGATCTTTACGCCGTAGATGAGGAAATTGCGCGCGCGCTCGGCCGCCGGGTGGATCTGAAGTCCGGCGGCTATCTCATCGTCGACCAGACCGAGGCACTGACTACGGTCGATGTCAACACCGGCGGCTTTGTCGGCGCGCGTAATTTTGACGAGACCATCTTCAAGACCAATCTCGAAGCAGCCCAAGCGATCGCCCGGCAATTGCGCCTGCGCAATCTGGGCGGAATCATCATCGTCGACTTCATCGACATGTCGCGAGAGGATCACCAGCACGCAGTGTTGTCGGAATTTAAAAAGCAATTAGCCAAGGACCGCGTCAAAACGATGGCTGGCGGTTTTTCACAGCTCGGGCTGGTCGAGATGACACGCAAGCGTTCCCGTGAATCGCTCGCGCACATGCTATGTGAGCCCTGCGGAGCGTGCCAGGCGCGTGGCATCGTCAAAACCGCGCGCACCGTCGTTTACGACGTTCTCCGGGAGATCCTTCGCGAAGCCCGGCAGTTCAATCCCCGCGAATTCCGTGTGGTCGCTTCAGCGCAGGTCGTGGAGCTGCTGCTGGACGAGGAAAGTCAGCATCTGGCCTCGCTTTCGGACTTCATCGGCAAACCAATTTCGCTGCAGTCAGAAGCAGCGATGGGGCAGGAGCAGTACGACATCGTGCTTCTCTGATCAACTTCACCCTTGGCATCCGGCAGATCGGCCGGGAAGTTGTCCGCTTCAGGCCGACGTCCTGGCTGTCGCAGTCGTCTTGACGTTATCTGTGGGCAACGCTCGGGGTGCGTGCAGTCGGGCATAAAGGCCGTCCAGTGCCACCAGTTCTGCGTGGGTTCCCGCTTCGACGATGCTGCCGTGCTCCATGACCAGAACTCGATCGGCGTGTTCGATCGTTGAAAGCCGGTGGGCGATAACGAGTGTCGTGCGCCCTTTCATTGCCTTGGTCAGCGCATCCTGAACCAGGCGCTCGGACTCTGTGTCGAGAGCCGACGTGGCTTCGTCGAGGATAAGGATCGGTGCGTCTTTGTAGAGCGCTCGCGCGATCGCGAGGCGCTGGCGCTGGCCGCCCGAGAGTTCTGCCGCGTTATGGCCTACCGAGGTGTCCATGCCCAGCGGCATTGACGCCACATGACTTGCCAGATTCGCGGCATCCAGACAGCCTTGCAGCCGCGCGCGGTCAATAGGCCTGCCCATCGCCACATTCGCGGCGATGGTGTCGTTGAACATCACGACGTCCTGGCTCACCATTGCAAACATGTTCCGCAAGGCCTGAAGGTCCCAATCATTCACGTCATGGTCATGGAGGCGAACGCTGCCTTCCGATGGCAACACGAAACGTGGCAAGAGGTTGACGAGGGACGTTTTCCCAGACCCCGACGGACCGACCAGGGCCACCACTTCACCGGGCGCCACATCCAGGTCAATCCGCTCGAGCGCTGGCAATCCATCTGCACGATAGGCCACCGATACACCTCGCAACGCGATGGCACCCGGCGACTGTGCTTTTTCGGGTCGCCAGGTGCCACCCGTTTCCGGGCTCACCTGTTCGATCAGCGCCAGGCCGCGTTCAAGAGCAGCGACCCCCCGTGTGATCGGCCCGGTGATTTCCGCCAGCCGCCTGATCGGGGCAATCAGCATGAGCATCGCCGTAATGAAGGCGACGAAAGCACCCACTGTCACACCATCCGGACCGGTGCCTGCACCGCCACGGTCTTGCCAGAGGGCTGTGACGATCACCGCCGATAGCGCGGCCGCCGCCAGCAGCTGAGTCAGTGGCGTCATGGAGGCAGATGCGATCGTCGATTTAATCGCCAACCCGCGCAGTCCGCGACTCAAGCCGCCGAAGCGGGTCTCCTGTGTTTGCTGGGCGCCATGCAGGCGCACCATCCTGTGCGCCAGCACGTTCTCCTCGACCACATAGGCAAGGTCATCCGTAGCCTGCTGACTCGCCTTGGTGACGCGGTACAGCCTGCGGGAAAGAGTCTTCATGATCCAGGCGACACCGGGAATCAGCACGCCGACGATGAGTGTGAGCTGCCAGTTCAGGTAAAGCAGATAGCCGAGAAGCGCAATGAGCGTGAATCCGTCACGCGAGATGCCGAGCATTGCCTGCACCAGCAAGGTGGCGCCGGTCTGCACCTCATACACAACCGTGTTGGAAAGTGTGCTGGCGGACTGCCGGGAGAAGAGGCCCATCTCGGCTGTGAGCAGGCGGGCAAACATTGCACGCCTGAGGTTCAGCATTCCGTCATTGGCGATCCGCGCCAATGCATACTGGGAGACAAACTGAGCCATCCCGCGCACAGCAAACAAGCCCATGATTGCAGCTGGCACCATCCAGAGCTGCATGCGGCCCTGTACGAACCCATGATCGAGCAAGGGTTTCATGAAGGCTGGGATCAGCGGCTCGGTGGTTGCAGCCACGACGGTTGCAAGTACTGCCAGTGACCAAGCCTTGCGTTGGCCGCCGAAATAGATGGAGAGGCGCCTTAACCTTGCCAGCAGACTGCGCGGCGCGGATGACGATGACGATGACGATGACGATGACGTTGGCGTTGCCGCGTCGGGAATTTTCATGTGCCGCGCATTCTAAGGAATGGTATCGCCTCCTGTTTTCAGATGATCGGCGGCCCGGTGTGCAGAAGATTGTTGTTCCGGTCTTAGAAAGCCGGGCGCTCCTCACCTTTTGTCACAGCGTCTGCTCGCAAATGTGTAACATCGCGTCCGTTCGGCGGCTTCACTTCCGCCTGCCGCTAGCGCCAACCCCTACTGGGCTCCATGAATAAAGTCAGCACTGCATTAAGTCTTCCCGGTTTTCTTTCATTTTCCCGTCGCACACTCGTTGCCGCAGGAATTTTCGGATTGAGTTCCGCAGCGGCGTGGGCGCAGTTTCGTGTCGAAATCACCGGCGTCGGCTTGACGCAAATGCCGATTGCGATCGCGCCGTTTAAAGGTGAAGACCAGTCTCCACAAAAGACTTCGGCGATCATCCAGGCAGATCTTGAGCGCAGCGGCCAGTTCCGCGCGGTCGATGCAGCCGGGCAGCAACTCGACGAAACCAGCCGCCCCGACGTGAGCATGTGGCGCCAGAAGGGCGCCGATTCCCTCGCTACGGGCAGCGTGACGCGTCAGTCCGACGGCCGCTTCGATGTGCGTTTTCGGCTGTGGAACGTGGTCAGCGGTCAGGACATGGGCGGGCAGAGTTTTGTCGTTCCGCAGGCAGACCTGCGACTCGCTGCGCACCGCGTATCCGATTTCATC
>JBBSUX010000202.1:0-6454 GCA_038234045.1 Burkholderiales bacterium | reverse complement strand
CTCCCGCACTCGACGCCTGCCGATCAGATCCGGGGCCAAAAGACCCGACGCATCCGACCGATAAGCGCATCCATATGCCGCTGGCGTTCGCTGGTGGAGGAGGCTGGATTCGAACCAGCGTAGGCGTAAGCCAACAGATTTACAGTCTGCCCCCTTTAGCCACTCGGGCACCCCTCCGGCGAACCTCGAACTATAGCAGGTTTTTGACCATGTACGCAAACGTCACCAAGAGGCGGATTTGCGGGAGACAGTTCACAATGCTGCACTGCAACATCGGAATGTTTTTATGACCTCTGTCTTGCCTTCTACGGCACAGCACTCGCCCCGCGGCCCCGACACCGGTGCGGTTCGCAACGAGCTGGCGCACCTGACCGAGGCACCCGGCCCTGTCCGCAGACTCAGCCTGGCGCTTCAGGGCGGCGGCTCCCACGGAGCATTCACCTGGGGCGTGCTCGACGCCCTGCTGGAAGATCACCGGGTCGAGCTCGATGGCATCAGCGGCGCAAGCGCTGGCGCTGTGAACGCAGCAGCGCTCGCCGATGGTTTCGCCAAGGTAGCCGCCCAAGACGGGCGGGGGTCGTACGCAGAAGGAGCGGCCTCCGCGCGGAAAAGTCTGCAACGCGTCTGGAAAGGCGTGGAAGACCTCGGGCGCATCGGGTCGATGGCGCAGGGCGTCGCACGGATGGTGACCGGCGGCTGGAGCAGCGACCCCGTCGGCAGCGGCGTGCTTGGCGACGCCATGGCGCGGTGGATGTCGCCCTACCAGTCGAACCCACTGGATCTGAATCCGCTGCGCCGGCTACTGGACCAGGAAATCGACTTTGATGCCGTTGCCCGGCTTGACGTCCCGCGAGTCTTCGTCTCAGCCACCCAGGTGCGCACAGGTCGCGCCGAGATTTTCCACGGCAAGCGCCTCACGCTGGCTGCAGTGATGGCTTCGGCCTGCCTGCCGATGATTTTTCAGGCGGTCGAGATCGATGGCGAATCGTATTGGGATGGGGGCTACGCCGCCAACCCCGCGCTCGCGCCCTTGATTGACCACTGCGGCACACGAGACATCCTGTTGGTACAGCTCACTCCGCTGCGCCGGGACGATACCCCGCACACGCCAAACGAAATCGCCGAGCGGGTTGCGGAAATAACTTTCAACGCAAGCCTGCTTTCCCAGATGCGCAATGTGGATTTCATTCACCGCTTGCTCGATCAGGGGGCGTTGATCGAAGGGCCCACCTACAAGAGACTCCGCATGCACCGGGTCGATGGCGGTAGCCCGCTCGCCGCCCTGACGCAGGCCAGCAAGCTCTCCGCCGACCCCGCCATGATGGAACAGCTCTTCGACCAGGGTCGGGCCGCTGCGCGCGGCTGGTTGCGCAAGAACTTCGACCAGATCGGCGTGCAAAGCACGATCGACATCCAGCGCGACTATGTCGGCAAGGTGCATGCACCCACAGCAACAATTCCTGCTGCGATGGGATAAATACTTGGTTTTTTATGGATCTAGCGCTTTACGGGTAAGCGTTACCAGCTATTTAGGTAATAGCAGTCTATCAGCGCGGTAGACGAGTGATCTGTTCAGCGCAGCTGCGCCAGCCACGGCGCCGCCTGGCCGAAATGCCCGCACCCGATAAACGGCTCGGGTGGGCGCAGCGCTGAAAGCGGCGATGGATGGTTGGCCGCAAGCACCTGGTGATGTGCCTCATTCAGCAACTTTCGCTTGGATTGCGCGTGCGCACCCCACAGTAGAAAGCTTGCTGGTGCGGCGCGATCACCAATGGTCCGGATCACCGCATCGGTCAGGATTTCCCAGCCCTTTTGGGCATGGCTCGCCGGAGCGCCCTCTTCTACTGTCAGGCAGGTGTTGAGCAGCAACGCCCCCGCTTCCGCCCAAGCGACCAGGCTGCCGCCGGGTACGGGAAACGGCGGCGCAGCGATCCCCAGATCGCGCTGCATCTCCTTGAAGATGTTGCGCAACGACGGCGGCACGCGCACTCCCGGCGCGACGGAAAAGGCCAGGCCTTCGGCCTGCCCACGGCCGTGATAGGGATCCTGGCCCAGGATTACCACCCGCACCGCTTGCGGTGGTGTGAGTTGCAACGCCCGCAATGGTTGGGGCGGAAAAATGGCCGCACCACTGTCGATTCGCTTTTGCAAAAAATCCAGTAGATCGCGGCCCGCTGTACTCGCAAAAAAGCTGTCCACCAGCGGCTGCCATCCGGGAGCGACCGGCCATTGGGCAGGATCTGCGCTCAGTAGTTGGTCTCGCTGACCCTGCTGGCCTTGGCCAAGCTGCGCGAACAGATCCCCGCCAGCCATCATGGGCTGGTGGAGAAAAGTGCTTTCAGTCCTTCACCGGGCTCGGCGACCCGCATGAAAGCCTCGCCTACCAGGAACGCATGGATCCCGGCAGCGCGCAATCGCTCCACGTCGGCGGTTTCACGGATCCCCGATTCGGTGATCAGAATACGGTCGACCGGGACGGATTTCTGCAGATCGAGCGTGGTGTCGAGCGACACCTCAAAGCTGTGAAGATCGCGGTTGTTGATGCCGACCAGCCGTGTCTTCAGCCGAAGCGCGCGCTCCAGTTCGGATGCGTCGTGCACTTCCACCAGCACCGCCATGTCGAGGTTGTGCGCAATGGCTTCCAGGTCGGCCATCTGCGCATCGTCCAGGCACGCAGCGATCAGCAGAATGCAGTCAGCACCCATCGCGCGGGACTGGTAGATCTGGTAGGCGTCGACCATGAAATCCTTGCGCAACACCGGCAGATCGCACGAAGCCCGCGCCTGCTTCAAGAAATCAATACTGCCCTGGAAGAACTGCGCATCTGTCAGCACCGAAAGGCAGGCCGCGCCGTTTTCCGCATAGCTCTGCGCGATGTCTGCCGCAATGAAATCCTCGCGCAACACGCCTTTGGAAGGACTGGCTTTTTTCACCTCTGCGATCACGGCGGCCTGCCCTGCCGCAATCTTCGCGCGCAGCGCGCCTTCGAAGTCGCGCGTCAGCACGCGAGATTCGGCATCGGCCCGCATTTCCGCCAGTGGCATTCGCTTCTGCGCGGCTGCAATCTCCTCATGCTTGACGGCAATGATCTTGGCGAGGATGTCAGGTGTGTTCATGAATGAAGGTTTTTTTCTGCTCAGGCTTTCGCCACGGAAAGGCTGCGGGTGAGCGCCGCGAACTGGGTCAGGCGCGCGGCTGCGGCGCCGCTATCGATTGCCTGCGTTGCAAGCGCGATGCCTTCGCTGATATCCGCGGCCACGTCGGCCGCATACAGCGCCGCGCCGGCATTCAGCAAGACGATGTCGCGTGCGGCGCCGGGCTCACCGTTGAGAACGCCGTGCAGCATCGCCATCGATTGCTCAGGCGTCTCCACTTTCAATGCGCGATGGCTGGCCATCTGCAGGCCGAAATCCTCGGGGTGGATTTCGTACTCGGTGATCTCTCCGTTTTTCAGTTCGCCCACCAGCGTCGCCGCACCGAGGCTGACCTCGTCCATGCCGTCCTTGCCGTAAACAACGAGCGCATGCTCGGCGCCGAGCCGCTGCAATGCGCGCACCTGGATACCGACCAGATCGGGGTGGAAAACGCCCATCAGGATGTTCGGAGCATCTGCCGGATTGGTGAGCGGCCCGAGGATGTTGAAGATGGTGCGCACGCCCAGCTCTTTTCGCACCGGGGCGACGTTCTTCATCGCTGGATGGTGATTCGGCGCGAACATGAAGCCGATGCCGGTCTCGGCGATGCAGCGTGCTATCGCCGCTGGCGCCAGGTTGATGTCCACCCCAAGCGCTTCCAGCACATCGGCGCTGCCGCTCTTGCTGCTGACGCTGCGGCCGCCGTGCTTGCTGACCTTGGCGCCCGCCGCCGCCGCCACAAACATCGAGCAGGTGCTGATGTTGAAGGTGTGCGAGCCGTCACCGCCGGTGCCGACGATATCCACCAGATGTGCCCGATCGGCCACATGCACCTTGGTCGAGAACTCGCGCATCACCTGGGCTGCCGCCGTGATCTCGCCGATCGACTCCTTCTTCACGCGCAGGCCGGTGATGATGGCCGCTGTCATGACGGGCGAAAGCTCGCCACCCATCACCAGGCGCATCAGGTGCAGCATCTCGTCATGGAAGATCTCGCGGTGCTCGATGGTGCGCTGCACGGCTTCTTGCGGCGTCAGGTTGACTCGCAGGGCGGTTGTTGTTTTTTCATGCATGTTTTAGGCCTCTAGCGTATATTGGTCAGTCGCAACTAGCTATTAACTTAATAGTTAGTGAACGGCTGGTGCGTCAAGGAAATTCTTCAGCAACGCGTGGCCATGCTCGGTGAGGATCGATTCGGGGTGGAACTGCACGCCCTCGATCGGCAAGCTCACGTGGCGCACACCCATGATCTCGCCGTCATCGGTGCGCGCAGTCACTTCGAGGCACTGCGGCGTGTCGACGTTTTCAATCGCCAACGAGTGGTAGCGGTTCACTGTGAACTGGCGCGGCAGGTTGGCAAACACCCCTTGCTGCGTTGTCGTGATGAGGCTGGTTTTGCCGTGCATCAGCTGACGCGCCCGCACCACCTTGCCGCCAAAGGCCGCGCCGATCGCCTGGTGGCCAAGACACACTCCGAGTATCGGCAGCTTGCCGGCGAACGTGCGGATAGCGTCCACCGAAACACCAGCCTCGGCGGGTGAACAGGGGCCGGGTGAAATCACCAGCCGCGTGGTGCCGGCGGCGATGCGCTCACCGATTTCCTCGACGCTGATCTCGTCGTTGCGCACCACTTCCACTTCGGCGCCGAGCTCGCCCAGGTACTGCACGATGTTGTAGGTGAAGCTATCGTAGTTATCGATCATCAGCAGCTTCATGATGCGGCTCCGGAGCCAGCCGGTTTCTGCTGACGATGCGCGAATTCGACATGCTCGAACTCGATGAAGGCCGCGATCATGGCGCGCCAGGTCGCCTCCGCCACCGCAGGCGGGCCGCCGTGGCCGGCCATGCGCTCGCCCATGCGGCTGACGATGGCGTCAATGCGCGGTTGATCGACGATCTGCGACGCATCGTTCTTGATGCGCGCGGCCTGCCTCACGTAGCCGGAGCGCTCGGCGAGCAATGCGACGATCTGCTCATCCAGCGCGTCGATATGCGTGCGCACATCGACCATAGTGTCGCAATGCACGGCACGGGATGCAGCGTTGTCGGAGCCGCTTTTGCCGGCCGGATGGGCGGTGTGTGTCTGCATCATTGCAATCCTTCTTCGACCAGTTCGGCCGCTCTGAGCAAGGCGCGCGCCTTGGCTTCGGTTTCTCTCCATTCCAGCTCGGGCACCGAATCGGCCACCACGCCGGCGGCCGCCTGCACATAGAGCACCTGGTCCTTGATCAGGCCGGTGCGAATTGCGATCGCCACATCCATATCGCCGGCATAGCTGATGTAGCCGCAAGCGCCGCCGTAGAGACCGCGCTTGCTCGGCTCGAGCTGGTCGATGATCTCCATCGCATGCACCTTGGGCGCGCCGGTGAGCGTGCCAGCGGGGAAGGTGGCGCGCAGCACATCGATGGCGCTCATGCCGTTGTTGAGCGTGCCTTCCACATTGCTCACGATGTGCATGACATGGCTGTAGCGCTCCACCGCAAACGCTTCGGTCACCTTTACGCTGCCGATCTTGGCGATGCGGCCGATATCGTTGCGCGCCAAGTCGATCAGCATCACATGCTCGGCGCGCTCCTTCGGGTCGTTGACCAGTTCCACCTCGGCGGCCTTGTCGGCTTCGGGCGTGGCGCCGCGCGGCCGCGTGCCGGCCAGCGGACGAATGGTGATCTTCTGCTCGCCGTCCGCCAACCGTTCCTGGCGCACCAGGATCTCGGGCGAAGCGCCCACCACATGCACGTCGCTATCGCCCCCGGCTGCACTGCCGAAGTTGTAGTAATACATGTAGGGCGACGGATTGAGCGAACGCAGCGCGCGATAAAGCGAGAGCGGCGATTCGGTATAGCGCTTGGTGATGCGCTGCCCCACCTGCACCTGCATGAAGTCGCCAGCCGCAATCATCTCCTTGGCGCGCTCCACTGCCGCGATGTAATCGGCTTTTGCGAATTCGCGCTCTGCCGGATGGCCTTGCGTCGGCTTGACGACCGGCGCGCTCACCGAATAGCGCAGCAGCTCGCCGAGTTCGCGAAGGCGGCGCTTCGCTGTGGCATAGGCCTCGGACTGCGCCGGGTCGGCATAGACGATCAGGTAGAGCTTGCCCGACAGGTTGTCGATCACCGCGAGCTCCTCGCACTGCAGCAGGAGGATGTCGGGGCAGCCCAGCGTGTCAGGCGGACATGAATGCACCAGCTTTTTCTCGATGTGGCGCACCGTGTCGTAGCCAAAGTAGCCGGCCAGACCGCCGCAAAAACGAGGCAGACCAGGCTTGATGGCGGCCTTGAAGCGCGCCTGATAACGCTCGATGAAATCCAGCGGATTGCCGT
>JBBSUX010000201.1:0-6530 GCA_038234045.1 Burkholderiales bacterium | reverse complement strand
ACCGTGTCATCGCAGCCAATCTTGGTGCGGGCAGCAGCAAGGCCGCCGCGCACACAAAACCGAAGCGGAGCGGCGTTTCCAGCGAAATGCCGCTGGCGTCAACGCGCAGTCGGCATGCCTCGTCTTCGGTTGCCATGCGTTGATTGCGGGATTGAATCTCAGAGAGTTTCCTGAATGCCGTCTTCCTCTACTTCCGCGCAGACGTACATAGCGCCGCCGCCGCTCGAAGGCACCGCGCGCATCCTGGGCACGATTGCGTTATCTGCCGCGACGTTCATGAACGTGCTGGACACCTCGATCGCCAACGTATCTCTACCGGCGATCGCGGGCGACCTCGGTGTTAGTCCTAACCAAGGAACCTGGGTCATCACCAGTTTCGCGGTGGCCAACGCCATCGCAGTGCCGTTGACTGGCTGGCTCTCGCAACGTTTTGGTCAAGTGCGTCTCTTCGTTGGGAGCGTGATTCTCTTTGTCATCGCTTCGTGGATGTGCGGACTGGCGCCCAACATGACGACCCTGATCGCTTTCCGGGTGATCCAGGGTTTCGTCGCCGGACCGATGATTCCGCTGTCGCAGACCTTATTGCTGGCGAGCTATCCAAAAGCGCTTGCGGGAACTGCCATGGCGATGTGGTCGATGACGACGCTCGTCGCGCCCGTGATGGGCCCGCTGCTCGGCGGCTGGATCACGGACAACATGACCTGGCCCTGGATTTTTTACATCAATATTCCGGTGGGTATGCTGGCCGCGTTCGCTTCATGGAAGCTTTATCACCTGCGCGACAGCCAGATTCGCAAATTACCCATCGACTCAACCGGACTTGCCTTGCTGGTGCTGTGGGTCGGGTCCATGCAGGTGATGCTCGACCTTGGCAAAGAAAATGACTGGTTTCACTCGCCGCTTGTGATTGCACTTGCCGTTACTGCCGTCGTCGGATTCGCGTTCTTCATGATCTGGGAGCTCACCGACAAACATCCGGTGATTGATCTCTCGCTGTTCAAGGTGCGTAATTTCTGGGCGGGGACACTGGCGATTTCTGTGGCCTATGGAGTGTTTTTCGGCAATGTCGTGTTGTTGCCGCTCTGGCTGCAACAGTTCATGGGATACACAGCGACTGAGGCGGGAATGGTCACCGCGCCGGTCGGGTTGTTTGCACTGCTGCTTTCGCCGCTGATCGGCAAGAACCTCCACCGCGTCGATCCCCGCCGCTTTGTCACTGCATCCTTTGTGGTATTTGCGCTGGTTATGTGGATGCGGTCGCGCTTTAACACCGAGGCAACCTATTGGACGATCATGATTCCCACGCTCATTCAGGGTGTGGCGATGGCGGGATTTTTCGTTCCTCTGGTGACAATTACCCTCTCAAATTTGCCGCCGGATCGCATTCCGGCTGCTTCAGGCCTTTCCAATTTCGTACGGATCACCGCCGGCGCAGTCGGTACGTCAGTGGTAACCACGGTCTGGGAGAGCCGCGCAAGGCTTCATCACTCGCAGCTTTCGGAGGCCATCAATCACGGCAACTCAGCAGCAATGGGCGCGCTTTCCGGCTTATCGTCTCACGGGTTCACCGGGCAGCAGGCGCTCGCGCAGGTGGATAGGCTTATCACGCAGCAAGCATTCATGCTCGCAGCCAACGATGTCTTCTACGTGTCGGCTGTGATCTTCCTGCTTCTGATCCCGTTGGTGTGGCTGGCACGCCCGGTCAAGGCCGGCGGTGCCAGTGGCGCGGATGCCGCAGCGGGAGCGCACTGATACGGGTTTGGACGCCTGCGTTTGCGGGGAAGGAGTTGCGGGTTCAAAACCAGCAGTCCATTCGGGCTTACTAAGTTTCGCTCTCAGGAGCTTCGAGCCAGTGGATGCTGAACAATCGCTCGCCATCCATCCAAACGGCCTTGGGCTTGAACCCTGCTTCGACCGCCAGCCGACGCAGGCCTTCGACCGTAAATTTGTGGGAGTACTCGGTGTGGAGGGATTGACCTTCGGTCCACCGTAGCGCTTCCCCGCGCAGGCTCACTATCTGTGTTTTCAGATTGACCAGATGCATCTCGATGCGCTGATAGGGAGCGTTGTAAAACGCGTAATGCTCGAACTTCGACACGTCGAGCTCAGTGCCCAGCTCCCGGTTCGCCCGCGCAAGCAGGTTCAGATTGAACTGCGCCGTGACGCCATCCGCATCGTTGTAGGCAGCGTGGAGCAGAGCGGGTGATTTGACGAGATCTACGCCCAACACCATGGCTCCGCCTTGAAGTACCTGAGCAGCCCTGCGCAAGAAGGCCAACGCCTCGTCGGGCATAAAGTTGCCGATGGTAGAGCCCGGGAAAAATCCGATCTTCCTGCCGACTGGACTACTGCGAGCCGGCAGCAACACGCGATGCGTGTAATCGGCCACCACAGGGTGCACCTCAAGATGAGGGTAATCGTTGCGCAGGCGTTGCGCAGCAGCTGTCAGGTGTTCGCCAGAAATGTCGATGGGAAAGTACGCTGCAGGATTGTGAAAAGCATCGAGCAAAGTCCGCACTTTCGTGAGGGAGCCCGCTCCGAACTCGACAATTTCCGCTCCGCTTCCTGCGAGTTCTGCAATCTCGCCGACATGGGTACGAAGCAGCGCCGCTTCGGTGCGCGTTGGGTAGTACTCGGGCAATTCGCAGATTTGGTCGAACAGTGCCGAACCTGGTGCATCGTAGAAATACTTGGGCGAAATGCGGTGTGGCTTTTCACGCAAGGCACTGAGGAAAGCCTGTGCGAACCCATCAGCGTCCGTTGATTCGGGCTCGGACCCCTGCGCGGCCGGTATCGAAGGAGATGGCTCGCGCCGCAGGGCGACGGGCAGGTTGGTGCTTGTCATGAAACGTTCCGTGCAAGCCGCAGGCCCGAAAACTGCCAGCGCGCGGCCGGCGGAAAAAAGTTGCGGTAGCTATGGCGTGCGTGGCCTTCGGGTGTCCAGGCACTGCTGCCGCGCAAAACGATCTGTCCGACCATGAATTTCCCGTTGTATTCCTCGGCAGCTCCTTCGAGCGCCTTGAAGCCGGGATAAGGATCGTAAGAGGATCGTGTCCATTGCCATGCATGGCCGAGCATCTCGCGCATGCCCGGTTCATCAAACGCTGCTTCCCATTCATGCTCGGTTGGCAGCCGGGCGCAAGCCCAGTTCGCATAGGCTGCTGCTTCGTAAAAGCTCAGCTGGGTAACGGGTGCTCCGGCATCCAACGCCCGAACGCCATGCGGACCGAAAACACGCCACCCCTCTGTGGGAGCGGACGTTGCACCGAAGGCGCCCCGTGGATCGTCAGGCGTCAACCAGTAGGCGGGCGCTTTCCATTCATTCGCGCGTACCGCCGCCCATCCATCCGATAACCAGAGAGACGATGTGTTGTAGCCACCGTCCTCGATGAAGTCCAGATATTCACCACATGTCACCAACCGGTCAGAGATTTCGTACGGCGCTATGAACACTTGGTGGGGAGGCGTTTCGTTGTCAAAAGCGAAGTTGTCTGAGGAGCCGTCGGCCGGTGGATGGCCAATGGAAGTAATGCCCGGAGCCAACCCGATCCAGCGGGGTAGCGCTTGTGGTTCGGGCGCCAATTTCAATGCGGCGGGATTGGAGGCTTGCCATGCCGGAAGCAGCGGATTACACGAAAAGAGATGAACGATATCCGTTGCCAGCAGTTCCTGATGTTGCTGCTCGTGTTGAATTCCGAGCACAAGAAGTGGAGCAAGTTCGGACCAGGTCGCGTTGTCCGCCTGGCTGACTACGTGCGCCAGGGCCTCGTCCACATGCTGGCGGTAGGCCCTGACTTCAGCCACGGTCGGGCGGGTGAGGAGGCCGCGGTCGGGGCGAGGATGGCGTTCGCCAAGCGCCTCATAATACGAGTTGAACAGGTAAGAATAGCTTTCGTCGAAAACACGGTAGCCCAAACCTGCACGCGGCAGCACCACCGCTTCGTGAAACCAGCTGGTGTGCGCAAGATGCCATTTGGCGGGGCTGGCATCGGGCATCGACTGGACACACATGTCTTCGTCCGAGAGATTTTCGACAAGTTGACGCGTTTGCGCACGGGTGCGCGCGAGCAGCTGACCAAGGATCTCTCTTTCCGGTGCCGCTTGCCCAGCCGGTTCGTGATGTTGTTGTCCCATCTTTGCTTGCGTGCCCCGAGATGCAAAAAGAAAAAGGGCGGCGGAATTCAATTCCAGCCGCCCGATGAAGTCTGAAGAAGAATTACTTTTTGTACTTCATCTTCGCATCTTTTTCACAGCTGTCCTTGGTCGCGCCGGACATCGAGTCGCAACGCTCCTTCGCGGCTGCGTAGTTGGCCTCTGTCTTTTCTTCAGTCGCGTCCTTGCGTTGCTCGGCTACGTCAGCAGGTGAAGCCTGGCCCATCTTGGCCTTTTCTGAAGTCTTCGCGACCTTAGCGTCCTCCTTCGCAGCCGTATGCTTGGCCTTTGCGTCTTTGACGCAGACATCCTTCGCATTGCCCTTCTGGTCGTCGCACTTTTCCTTGGCAGTGTCGTACGCAGCGTCGGCCTTTGCGTCCATCACCTTCTTGTCATGGCTGGGACTCGGCTTGTATTGAGCTTCGAGTTCGGCCTTGGCAACCTTGTCTTTGCCCTTGGCTTCAGATTGGCACACGTCTTTGGCGTTGTCCTTCATGCCGTCGCAGGCCTTCTTGTCGGCCTTGTAGGTTGCGGAAATCTGGTCCTTCTGCGTTTTGTACTCAGTTTTGGTCATGGCGCTCGCGCTGAGGCTGAACGCCAAGGCGGAAGCTGCGGCGATGGCAAGGATGGTTTTTTTCATGATGTTTTCCTGTGACGTAATTGAATTTCGGTTGTCGGAGTTCAACGGCCTCCGAACCGTGAGCGGACTTTAGATGGATGCAACGCAAAGGGGTAATAGGAGCGCCTCACCACCCTTTGTAGGTACTTGCCTATAAAACTGTCGCTTCCCGTGTTGGGCGGCTTTTTGCAATCCGTGCCTGGCGTCGCTCCGGGTCGCCGGATCTGGTGCCCCCGCGAAGTCTTCGCGCGTGGCGCAATTTCTGGTCAGCTATAGGACTTGTCCCAATAGCAACTGGAGTCGGCCCTCCCTACCATCTGCTCATCCCCGAGAAGCGCTGCGCGATCATTAGCGCGCAACGTGAATCTTTCAGGTGCGCACTCCCGCGCATGCTGCACCTACCCTGTTCATACAAGCCAAGCAACCCAGATGGTCGATGCGATTCTCCAGACGCGAAAGCTCACGAAGGACTTCCGTGGCTTTACCGCCGTCAGCGCTGTAGACCTCACGGTACGCAGAGGCAGCATTCATGCCTTGATCGGCCCCAATGGCGCTGGCAAGACGACTTGCTTCAACCTCCTCACCAAGTTCCTTTCGCCTACTTCGGGCAGCATCATCTATAACGGCCACGACATCACCGGCGAACGGCCCGCCCAGATTGCACGACGCGGCATCATCCGGTCATTCCAGATCTCGGCAGTGTTCCCCCATCTGACATTGCTTGAAAACGTCCGTCTCGGCCTGCAGCGGCGGCTTGGAACATCTTTTCATTTCTGGAAGAGCGAAAGCAGCCTTTCAAGGCTGGACGGTCGTGCGCTCGAGCTGCTCGACGAGGTGGGCCTGAGGGATCTGGCGCATGAGGAAACTGTCAACCTTCCCTATGGCCGCAAGCGGGCGCTCGAAATTGCCACCACCTTGGCGATGGAGCCAGAGCTCATGCTGCTCGACGAGCCCACCCAGGGAATGGGGCACGAGGATGTCGACCGCGTGACCCAGCTCATCCGCAAGGTGGCTGTTGGCCGCACGGTGCTGATGGTTGAGCACAACATGAAAGTAATTTCCACCATCGCCGACACCATCACGGTGCTGCAGCGGGGCTCGGTGTTGGCTGAGGGTGATTACGAAACGGTATCGCGCAACCCGGAGGTAATGGAGGCCTACATGGGAACCACCGATGGCCAGCTGGAAGGGGCGCATTGACCATGAGCTTCGATCGTCGTTATCGCAATCACGATAGTTTGCGAATTTGCCCAAGCATGTCGTCGGAATACACCACAAACTCAAGGTGCGACGCATGAGGGTCGCTGCTGACGCTACCAGCGCCACGCCAGCGCTCGACATCAGCCACCTGCAGGCGTGGTACGGAGAATCCCACGTGCTGCACGGCGTGGACATGCTGGTGCAGCCCGGCGAAGTCGTAACCTTACTCGGCCGCAATGGCGCTGGTCGCACCACAACGCTCCGAGCGATTCTGGGTCTGACCGGAAAACGTACGGGTTCGGTCAAAGTCAACGGCGTCGAGACCATCGACATGGCCACGCACCGGATTGCGCACTGCGGCATCGGCTATTGCCCGGAAGAGCGCGGCATTTTTGCCAGTCTGACCTGCGAAGAAAACCTGCTGCTCCCACCAGCGCTCAAGGGTGCTGGCAAGGGCATGTCGGTTGAGGAAATCTACGAGATGTTTCCCAATCTGGCAGAACGTCGGAACAGCCCTGGCACGCGGCTTTCGGGCGGCGAGCAGCAAATGTTGGCGGTT
>JBBSUX010000200.1:0-6582 GCA_038234045.1 Burkholderiales bacterium | reverse complement strand
CGGACCTTTCCCGCGCAGAACGCGATAGAAGCCTCCCACCACATACCGATCCATCATGTAGACGACAGGCTCGGCCATGGCGTCACCCACACGCTCGCTTGTGAGGACGCCTTCCTGGACGATCACCCCGCGGGACTGTGCCTGAACAGGCGTTGCCGCACCGAATCCGAAATTTCCGCCGAGTTCATGCAGTTCCTTCGCATCGTGAACGGTGAGAACCTTGGTACCGGATCGCCCGTTATCCGCCTTGAGCACCACGAACGGCTTCTCGTTGATGCCGTATTCCTTGTATTTGCGGCGCACCCGGGCGATGACACTGTCGACACTTTCTGCAAGGCACTCCAGCCCTGTACCCGCTGGGAGGTCAACGTCGGCGCAGGTTGCAAAAAGAGGCGTGATCACCCACGGATCGACGCCCAGCATTTTCCCGAAACGCTTTGCGACTTCCTCGTAGCTCTGGAAATGGCGGCTCTTGCGCCGTACCGCCCAACCGGCGTGGAGCGGAGGGAGCAGGTACTGCTCGTGCAAATCCTCCAGAATTCCCGGAGCGCCGGCGGCGAGATCCGTATTGAGCAAAATTGTGCACGGGTCGAAGTAACGCGTGCCAAGACGGCCGCGATTGCGCACCACCGGCTCAAGTGTCAGTCGCTCGCCGTCTTTCAACGTGATGGTGGTGACTTCCTTGACTTCGGGGTCGATGGAGCCGATCCGGACGTTGAGGCCTGCCGTGTGAAAGATCCTGGCCAGCTGAGCGACGCTCGCCAGATGCGCCGGGTCCGAAGCATGATTTTCCGGAATGATGAGCAGATTGCGGGCTTCGGGGCAGATCTTCTCGATCGCCGCCATTGCAGCCTGTACCGCCAGCGGAAGCATCTGGGGCGTCAGCTGGTTCCATCCGCCGGGAAACAGCGTCGTGTCTACCGGCGCGAGCTTGAATCCCGCATTGCGGATGTCGACCGCGCTGTAGAAAGGCGGCGTGTGCTCCATCCACTCCAGCCGGAACCAGCGTTCGATGGCAGGTGTGGATTCGAGAATGCGCTGCTCCAGTTCATTCATGGAACCCTGCAGCGTAGTAATGAGATTCGGAACCATGCGGCCCTCGTAGATTGGCGAATGCGTTAACGGAACAGTAAAACACTAGCCGCATATGCACATGGGGGCGCGCGGCGCGCCTGCAAGCGTCGCAGAGCTCTCAGCTGCGGATTTCACCCTGGCCCAGTACCACCCACTTGAGAGAGGTGAGCCCCTCCAAGCCTACCGGGCCGCGGGCATGGAATTTGTCGGTGCTGATGCCGATTTCAGCACCCAACCCGTACTCGAAACCGTCGGCGAAGCGAGTGCTCGCATTGACCATCACACTCGCCGAATCGACTTCACGCAAAAACTGCTGTGCATGCAGGTGATCCCGTGTGAGGATGGCATCGGTGTGGTGCGACGAATAGCGGTTGATGTGTGCAATCGCCTCCTCCACGCCCTCCACCACCTTGATGCTGATGACGGGTGCCAGGTATTCCTCCGACCAATCGGCCTCGGTCGCGTCATCGAGCTGCGCGCCCCTTACGTTTTCGAGCAGCTTCTTCGCCCCAGCGTCGCAGCGCATCTCTACCCCCTTCGACGCAAAGACCGCACCGATCGCCGGCAAGAAGTCTGCCGCAACACCACGCGCGATCAGCAGGCTTTCGCTGGCATTGCAGGGGCTGTACTTCTGCGTCTTGGCGTTGTCGACTACGCGCACCGCCATCTCCAGATCACACGGATCATCGACATAAACGTGGCAATTGCCGTCCAGGTGCTTGATGACAGGCACCTTTGCCTCCCGGCTGATGCGTTCGATCAGGCTCTTGCCACCGCGCGGAATGATGAGATCCACATATTCAGGCATGGCGATCAATTCGCCCACGGCAGCGCGGTCAGTGGTTTCGATCAGTTGCACGCCGTCGGCTGGCAGGCCCGCCTCTTCCAGCGCCTGTCGCACCAGCGCCGCCAGCGCCTTGTTGGATTCGATAGCTTCCGAGCCACCGCGCAGGATGCAGGCGTTGCCGCTTTTGATCGACAGACTAGCGGCTTCGATCGTCACATTGGGCCGGCTTTCGAAGATCATGCCGAAGACGCCAATCGGAACCCGCATCTGGCCAACACGAATGCCGCTCGGCTGCTGGCGCATGCCGCTGATCTCACCGATCAGTTCAGGCATGACAGCCAGCTGCTCGCAGCCTTGGGCTACCGTTTCGACCACCTGGGGCGTCAACCGCAGGCGATCAATCATCGGCGCGGCCAGACCAGCAGCGCTGGCGCGATCAATGTCGCGAGCATTGGCTTGCTCAAGCTTGTCGTCCGATTCGCGCAGCAAACGTGCAAGAGCCTTCAGCGCTTTGTTTTTAGCAGCTGAAGGCGCTTTTGCCATAAGCGCTGCAGCTTGTTTTGCCTGCGAACCCAGCAGCTGGACAGGTGAAATGACGTGAGGACCGTTCATACAGCGATTTTCCCATGCAGCGGCTTCCCGCGCATCCGACGTCGATCAGCGCCGTCCAAAGCGCCCAAAACCAGCCGATCCACTCGGTGCGGGCTGGCAAGCGCGGGCAAGACTCTGCGCCAGTCGATGCAGCGCTTGCCAGCCGTCACGCGGCCAGCCATCCTGTGGCAGGCCCTTGACGATCCCATCGACCCGGTGAGCGTCTCCCACCAGTTGCGCCAGAAAACGGCGGTCGAGGTGCCCGATCACGCGCTCATAAAGCCGTTCCTTGGCGCCCCAAACCCGGGCTTCGCGCAGCGCCATCGGCACTGGCCGACCGTCATCAATCGCATCGCGCACCCGCTTCAGGCTGCGGATGTCTTCGGCCAGTGACCAGTGCACGCGAACGGCGGCCTCGCCCTCGGCTTCCAATCCGTCGAGCATGCTTTGCACGCGCGCAGGCCGACCGCTCAATACGGCCTCCGACAACTGCGAAACGTCGTAGCGCGCCACGTGCGTGACAGCGGTTTTGACCGCGTCGAAGCTCAGAACGCCTGCTGGATGAATGAGCGCAAGCTTCTGGATCTCCTGATGCGCCGCCAGCAGGTTGCCTTCCACTCGGTCAGCGAAAAACTGCAGCGTGTGCTGGCCCTCTTCCCCCGGCGCGACCTGCTGGCCCTGCCGGCGCAGCCGGTCTGCGATCCAGACCGGCAAGGCCTGGCGCTCGACCGTGTCGATCTGCACGCTCACACCCGCAGCCTCGAGCGCCGCAAACCACGCGCCTTGCCGGGTGAGCCGATCGAGCTTGGGCAGCAACACCAGAGTAAGCGTGCTCTCTTGTCCCGCAGCCAGGGCGGCGATTTGCTGCAATACGGCGCCGCCGTCCTTGCCGGGCTTGCCCGACGGAATGCGAATTTCCAGCAATTGCCGATCCGCGAAAAGACTGGCGGAGCCGCCGGCAGCGAGCACGCCGCTCCAGTCGAAATGCGCGCCGGCCACCGTATGCACTGAGCGCTCCACCTCACCCTGTGAGCGCGCCGCCGCGCGGATGGCATCTGCCGCCTCCTGCTGCAGGAGTGGCTCGTCGCCATGCAGCATGTAGAGCGTTCGGACACCCTTTGTGAGATGCGAAGGGAGCTGCGCGGCAGCGAGCTGCATGGCCAGCGCGTCCTAGAGCGACTTGATGGCGGCCAGGCGCCGCATGATTTGCTGCACCAGGTCGCTCTGCAGACTTTTGTAGATCAGCTGCGCTTCAGCCTCTTTGGCAAGCGCCAGCGTTTCGTCGTAGCTCTGATCCTGTTGCAGCACCAGTCCGGTCGGCGGCAGAACTTCCTGATCATCCGGCGTGCGCACCTCGAATCGCACCCGCACGCGCAACTGGAATTCGCGCACCTGCCCGCTGGAGTTGTAGCTCAGCACAGCGCGCTCGCGTTGGTCCTGGAGCACGTTGAGCAGCACATCCGCCGTGGCCTTCAGCGCTGGATCCCGGATGACGCGTACCTTGCCTCCGGCTTCCAGATTCCGGCGCAGCTCGATGCCGAAACTGGAATTGGCCGCCACATTCAGGTAGATCGTCTGGAACGCGAAGTTCGGCGCTTGCCGGAGGTGAAAACCGCAGCCGGCCAAGGTGAGTACGGTGGCGGACGCAGCTGCATGGGTCAGAAAAGTGCGGCGATGCATGAGCGGTCCGGATGAGGGTTGGATTTCAGACAACGACATTGACCAGGCGCCCCGGAACGACGATCACCTTCTTCGGCCGCGCGTCGCCCGCCTGCTTGCGGAAATCCTCGCTTTCGACAGCGATGCGCTCGATCTCTTCGCGCGACGCATCGGCGGCGACCCGAATCGCGCCGCGCAGCTTGCCGTTGACTTGCAGCATCAGCTCTAGCTCGGCCTGCTGCAGCGCGGATTCGTCCACAGCCGGCCAGGGCGCGTCGAGCAGATCGCCCCACGCATCGGCATAACCGAGCTGAGCCCACAGCGCGTGGGCAATGTGCGGCGTGCCTGGATACAGCACGCGCAGGAGGATGCCGAAACCTTCGGCCAGCGCCGCAGCGTCGCCGGCGGCGCCCTGCGTTTTGAAACCCTCGAGTGCATTCAGCAGCTTCATGGCGCCGGAAACCACCGTGTTGTATTGCATCCGCTGGTAGTCGTAGTCCACCTGGCGCAACACGGTGTGCACCTCGCGCCGCAGATCGGCGGCGTCAGCACTAAATTTTATATCTTGTAGCGCTCTAGCGCTTATTCCACGTGCGCTACTAGCTACCGTATCAATAGCGTTGAGTTTTGCTCCAAAAGCCCATACGCGCCGCAGGAAACGGTAGCTGCCCTCGACTGCGGCGTCATTCCACTCCAACGTGGCTTCGGGCGGGGCGGTGAACATGGTGTAGAGCCGCGCGGTGTCGGCGCCGTAGCGCTCGATCAGATCCTGCGGATCAACGCCGTTGTTTTTGCTCTTGCTCATGGTGCCAATGCCGCCGTACTCAACCGCTGAACCGTCCGAGTTGAGCGTTGCGCCAGTGACGCGGCCGGAGTCGTCGAACACGTTCTCGACCTCATGGGGCCAGAAGTATTCGACGCCGCCTTGCGCCGTGCGGCGCGAGTACAGGTGGTTCAGCACCATGCCTTGTGTGAGCAATTTGGTAAACGGCTCATCGACCTTGACGAGGTCCATGTCGCGCATGACCTTGGTCCAGAAGCGCGCGTACAGCAAATGCAGGATCGCATGCTCGATGCCACCGATGTACTGGTCCATCGGCATCCAGTAGTCGGTGCGGGCGTCGGCCATCGTATCGGGCAAGGCCGGCTCGCCCACCAATGGCTGCTGTGCATTGCAATACCGCATGAAGTACCAGGACGAATCGACGAAGGTATCCATCGTGTCCGTCTCACGGCGCGCAGCTGCACCGCACACCGGGCAGACGACGCCCGCGTGGAAGCCCTCATGCGTTACCAGCGGGTTGCCGGAGCCGTCGGGAATGCAGTCCTGCGGCAGGATCACCGGCAGGTCGGCCTCAGGCACCGGCACTGCGCCGTGCTCGGGGCAATGGATGACCGGTATCGGCGTGCCCCAGTAACGCTGACGCGAGATGCCCCAGTCCCTCAGCCGCCAAGTCGTCTTTCTGTTGCCCAAACCCTTTTCTTCGAGCGTATGGGCGACGGCATCCACCGCATCGCGGTAGGACATGCCGCTGAAGATGTCGGAGTTGACGGTGATGCCGCGCTGTTTGTCGGCGTACCAGTCGTGCCAATGATGGAAGTCGTACTGCTGGCCGCTCACCTGCACGACCTGTCGGATTGGCAGGTGGTATTTCAGCGCAAAGGCGAAGTCGCGCTCGTCGTGCGCAGGCACTCCCATCACGGCCCCGTCGCCATAACCGATCAACACATAGTTGCCAATCCACAGCGGAACCGCATCGCCAGTGATCGGATGCGTCACCGAAAGTCCTGTGGGCGCGCCCTTTTTCTCTTGCGTTGCGAGTTCGGCTTCCGTCGTGCCCCCTGCCTTGCACTCTTCAATAAACGCAGCCAGTTCTGGACGCGTACGCGCCGCGTGCGCGGCCAGCGGGTGTTCCGGTGCGACGGCGCAGAAGGTCACACCCATGATGGTGTCGGCACGTGTGGTGAAGACATACATCCGGCCGTCGCCGATCAAGGAGCCTTCTTCGTCCGCAATGTCGTGGGTGAAGGCAAAGCGAACGCCTTCACTCTTGCCGATCCAGTTCTCCTGCATGAGGCGCACGCGCTCGGGCCAGCCAGGCAGCTCGTCTTTCACGTGGCCGAGCAGCTCCTCGGCGTAGTCGGTGATCTTCAAGTAATAACCGGGAATCTCGCGCTTTTCCACCGGCGCGCCGGTCCGCCACCCCTTGCCGTCGATTACCTGCTCGTTGGCAAGCACGGTTTTGTCCACCGGATCCCAGTTGACGACCTGCGTCTTGCGGTAGGCGATGCCCTTTTCCAGCATCTTCAAAAACAGCCACTGGTTCCACTTGTAATAGCTGGGGTCGCAGGTGGCGACTTCGCGGCTCCAGTCGATCGCCAGGCCCATGGCCTGCATCTGCTTTTTCATGTAGGCGATGTTGTCGAGCGTCCACTGCGCGGGCGGCACGCCGTTCTTCATGGCGGCGTTT
>JBBSUX010000199.1:0-6607 GCA_038234045.1 Burkholderiales bacterium | reverse complement strand
TTTTTCACCTCTTGATGTGCTTCAGTTGGCATCCGCTTTTTTCGCACGCCAAGCATGCAATTAGCGGTACCGCGAGAGCCAGCAGGACTCTCACTTACTCGACCCGGACATCGGGTCACTACGCCTGCAACGCCTGCCAAGGCGATGCAGGAACCGAAATAACGATAAGAAAACGGGGCGACGGATCCTTGCGGATCAGGCCTTCTTCGGACGCTTGGCGCCATACTTGGAGCGCGACTGCTTGCGGTCTTTCACGCCTTGCAGGTCGAGCGAGCCGCGCACGATGTGGTAACGCACACCCGGCAGATCCTTGACACGACCGCCACGAACCAGCACGACGCTGTGTTCCTGCAGGTTGTGGCCTTCGCCGCCGATATACGAAATGACTTCGAATCCGTTGGTCAGGCGCACCTTGGCGACCTTACGCAGCGCGGAATTCGGCTTCTTGGGGGTGGTGGTGTACACACGGGTACACACGCCTCGCCGCTGGGGCGAGTTCTGCATCGCGGGGCTCTTGGAGTTGGTCTTTTCGACCTCCCGCCCCTGACGCACGAGCTGATTGATGGTGGGCATTAAAGCGACGTCCCTAAACGTTCCAGACGAAAAATGAAAACGCGAAAACCTTCGGTAAATTTCCGAAAAGCCCTCGACTATAACCGAGTGGCGCTGCGGAGACAAGAAGGCCGACGCGTTGTACCGAATTGGTAGCCTGTTTACTTGATCCAGAGGCGGATCGAATCCCAGGCGCGGCCGAGCAAGCCTGCTTGCGGCACATCCTGCAGCGCCAGCAGTGGCTCTTCCCGCAGAACCTGGTCACCGAGCTTGACCTTCACGCTGCCAACGGCCTGCCCCTTCTGAAAGGGCGCAACCAGCGGATCTGGACGGCTGATTTCAGTCGTCACTTTCGAGCCACTGCCCGATGGGACGGAAACCACGATCGCTTCGGGCCGCCCCAGCGACAGGGTCTTGCTCGTGCCCTTCCACACCGCCGGACTCACCACCGGCTGGTTGGCATCGAAAAGCTTGACGTCGTCGTAAGCGGTGTAGCCCCAATTCAGCAACTTTTGCGATTCGTTGGTACGGGCATTCGAGCTCGTGGTTCCGAGCACGACCGAGATCAGGCGCCGGCCCTTGACGCCGGGCATATCGCGGCTGGCCGTGGCAATCAGGCAGTAGCCCGCAGCGCTGGTGTGGCCCGTCTTCAGACCATCGACGGTCGGATCGCGAAACAGGAGGGTATTGCGGTTGGTATCGTTCGAAACAGGCGTACCGGGATAACGGTAGTGCTTGATTGCATACAACCCCACTTCTTTGGGAAAGTCTTCATACAGGCGGGTCGCGATAATGCTCAGATCCCGGGCTGTGGTCATATGACCGGGGTCAGGCAGACCATCCGGGTTCTTCCACGTCGAATTCTTCAGGCCCATCTTGGTGGACTCGGCATTCATCATCTCGACGAAATGCTCGACCGTGCCGCCCACGCCCTCGGCCAGCGCGATCATTGCGTCGTTGCCAGACTGCACGATCACGCCCTTGAGCAGATCTTCCACCGGCACCTGCATCTTCGGATCGATGAACATCCGTGAGCCGGGCGTCTTCCAGGCGCGTTCGCTCACCGGCATCTTCTGCTCGAGCGTGATCTTGCCGGCCTTGAGTGCATCGAATACGACGTACACGCTCAGCAGTTTGGTCAGCGACGCGGGCTCGATCGGCGTATCGATGTCCTTCTGCGCCAGGATCTGGTTCGAATTCACATCCAGCAGCAGAAATTCCTTGGCCGCAATTTCGGGTGCCTGCGGAAGCTGCTGCGCCAACGCGGTGCCGGCGAGAAAAGGCAGGGCGAATGCGGCGATAAAAACGGAGCGCAGAGTCGGCAGGAATCGTGTCATGGAGCTGGTTGAATGGAAATTGAAACGGAAAGTCGAAAAAATTCGCCAAACATCTGCCGGCCGCAGTGATCGGCATCGCGATCTGGCTTGACCCCCTTGTGAGGTATTGACCGCTGAGATGGTTCCGGCTTCCGGCAGCCACTTGCCGAGGGCATCGGCACTATGGAGCCGAGAGATGCCGCACCACGAGGCTTCTGAGCAGCGGCAATTGTCCATGGAAAAAATGGCCCACCCCGGGAATGACCGTCACAGGAAGTGTCTGCGGCCGGGCCCAGGCCAGGGTGTCGGCCAGCGGAACAGTGTCGTCGGCTTCGCCGTGGAGGATCAGGGCTCGCGCGTGCGCGTCAGCGGGCAGTTCCGCCACAGCGAAGCGGGAAGTGGCGGTACCAACAAACACGATCTTTTCTGCTGGCCGCTCGGCCCAGAGGCCCGCGAGCACATGACTGGTCACGAAGGAACCGAACGAAAACCCGGCAAGCGCCAAAGCGCCGTCGGCAGCGGTCTGCGCGATCACCGCACGCATGTCGTCTGCCTCGCCACGACCTTCGTCATAAACACCTTCGCTCGCGCCCACGCCACGGAAGTTGAAGCGCACCGCTGTCCACCCGCACTGCACAAAAGCGCGCGCCAGCGTCTGCACCACCTTGTTGTCCATGGTGCCGCTGTAGAGCGGATGCGGATGGGCGATCACCGCCACGCCTTTGATGGGCAGCGCGCTGTCGGGCTGGTCGCGGGCGGCTTCGAGCTGGCCAGCGGGACCATCAAGCATCAGCCGCTCGGTATGTGAATTCATAAAAATTGCTTCAATATCCGTAGCTGATAGCGCTCATAAATAATGCGCTGTAGGCATATTTCTTCATGTATTTCGCATCACCGGCCCACGTCGGGCGGCAGCAGCAGACGCTCGACCACCTTGCCGCCCTGCAGATGCGATTCGACGATTTCGTCGATATCGGCCTCGTCGACGAACGTGTACCAGACTGCCTCCGGATACACCACCGCAACCGGGCCGCCGGCGCAGCGGTCGAGACAGCCCGACTTGTTGACCCGCACCTTGCCCGGCCCCGCCAGGCCAGCGGCTTTGACCTGGGATTTGCAGCGGTCGAAACCCTCCTTGGCGTTGGTCCGCGCGCAACTGTCTTCGCCGGGCTTGCGCTCGTTCAGGCAAAAAAAGATGTGACGCTCGAAGTACGGCGGAGGAACCGGCGCTTCAGATACGAATTCGGCTGGCTGCTTATTCATGCGGATGGTTCCGGGAAAAGGACGTGTGGGACGTGTGGGACGAAGGCGAAGTAAACGACGCATCGAACCCGGCGCGGGGCGCGGAATTGGAAGCCGGCTGAAGCTCCTCCGGCTGGCGCGCTTTTCGAGCGGCGAAAGGCCACAGGCCGCGCGGCGAATGCGGGTCGGCTTCGGTGCGGGACAGGCGAAGCAGCAGATACAGCAGCGCACCAAAAGGCCACAACCAGCCCAGCCACTGCACCAGACCATGAAAACGGATGAAGCGACCCTGCTCCCAGGTTTGTAGAGTCTGCCAAAAATACGCGCTGGTCGAGGTTCCGTTCAGGATGTCAAGCTGCACCGCCAACACCAGCAGCGCGATCGCCGCCGCCCCGCGCCGGGATACCGGCAGGACCAGCGCCGTGGTGATGAGCGCGCCTGCAATCCCTGCCAATACCGGCGCGGTCACCCAGGCCCAGGCGCGAGCCGGACTGAAACTAAGCGCGGCCGAGAGCGCCGTCACCATGACGCCTCCCAGCAGCACGGCGGTGGCTCCGGCCACTCGTTGCCTGCGGGTCCAGACGATGGAATACACCAGCAAACACGGAGCCAGCGCCCCCATCAGGACGGAAACCATCTGCGCGCCCGGTGACAGCGGCAGCAGTTCGGCGGTGCGCGATGGCAGCCAGGCGAGAAAAGGCGTGTCCTGCAACAAGGCGGCAAGCCCGTCTTCGACCCGCTCCAGCACTTGCCCCAGGCCGAAAGGCACCGCCACCGGAAACAGCAGCGCAACCGGCCACAGCAGCAGTAGCACCAGCCCGTCGCGCGCATCGGGAACCAGCCAGCGCTCCCTCACCCGGCTCCAGCGCGCGATGGCGCCGAGCCGCTCCAGTGCGGCGGCCACCAGCACACCGAGCGCGCCTCCCGCACTGTTCAGCAAAAAATCCAGGTTCGACGGAACCCGGGCCGGTAGATAACTTTGCGTGGTCTCCATGGCCAGCGACCACAACGACACCACGATGGCTGAAAGCACCACGCCACGCGCGCCCCAGCCGGAGCGCAAGGCAGCCAGCGCCAGCAGAAAGCCGAAGGGCGCATAGCCCACGACATTGGTCGTTACGTCGAACCACGTCCACCAATGCGGCAACGGAATGAAGAGATAGGCAAACGGTCCGATTCCCTGATCGCGCCAGTCGGCAAAAGGGTAGAGGCTGGCGTAAGTGATCAGAGCGGCATACGCCAGCGCCAGCGGGCCGGCAGAAGTGGCAAGTCGCTCATGTTGCGGGGCCGAGAGGATGGGCGAGGTGGCTGGCCCCGCATCGCGCTGCACGGCGGCCTCAGCGCCCCGCGACTCCGCAGCAGCCGGAGCACCGGGTCCGATCGTCGAAGCTCCATCGAGCACTTTCACGGCGTGCTGAGCCTTGCGCGATGACCTTGAGGGCGCTGGTCGCACAGGTCGCTCAGAAGGGCTTCACCACCACCAGCACCACCGCGATCGTCAATAGCAGCACCGGTATTTCGTTGAACCAGCGAAACCACCGATGGCTTCGACTGTTGCGCCCTTGTCGGAACTTGCGAAGCAACACCGAGCACGCGTGGTGATAGCCGATAACCAGCACGACCACGGCCAGCTTCGCATGCATCCAGCCGGCATGACGCCCGATGCCATACCCAACAAAAAGCCAAAGACCCAGGACCACGGCCACGCATCCAAGCAGCGTGGAGAACTTCAGCAGTTTCTGCGCCATCAAGATGAGCCGTGCGCGCTCGGCGTCGGAACCGGCCGGCACCATGGCCAGATTCACGAAGATGCGCGGCAAGTAGAACAACCCGGCGAACCAGCTTGCGACGAAGACGATATGAAAGGCTTTGATCCAGAGCATCCACGGAGTGTAGGAGCCGTTCATGACACCTGCGCCGGACGCGGCCATTGCGCCGCAAGACATCGCACGCCCCTCCCCAAAAAAAACCCGGCACGAGGCCGGGCGGAAACCTGCGCGTCGAAGCGCGGCAGGTGCCCGCTCAGGGAGGAAAAGCGGGGGACAGTGCAAACCGTCCGTTGCAGAATTTAGCAAAACATGCATTTGCATACAAGTACGAAATAATTAGATTCGTCCTGCTTATCGAACGATCACTACCGTTTCTCTTCGCGTCGGCATCGCGTTTCGCTTATCGTCTGTCGCCATGCACCACTCCGCTCCAACGCCCTTCCCGCTTTCGCGCCCACGTCGCCTGCGCCACGATGCCTTCAGCCGCAATCTGGTGCGCGAACACGCACTCACTGCGCACGACCTGATCTATCCGGTCTTTGTGCTGGAGGGCACTGCCCGCCGCGAACCTGTCGCCTCCATGCCGGGCGTCGAACGCCTGAGCCTCGACCTGCTGCTGCCGGTGGCAGAACGCTGCGTGGCACTCGGCATCCCGGTGATGGCGCTGTTCCCGGTGATCGATCCGGCACTGAAGACGCCCGATGGCGCAGAGGCGACCAACCCCGACGGTCTGATTCCAACCGTGGTACGCAGCCTCAAAGCGCGTTTTCCGGAACTCGGCCTGATGACCGATGTAGCGCTCGACCCGTTCACCAGTCATGGCCAGGACGGCCTGCTCGACGACACCGGCTATGTGCTGAACGACGAAACCATCGAGGTGCTGGTGAAGCAGGCGCTGACCCAGGCCGAAGCGGGCGTGGACATCGTCGCGCCCAGCGACATGATGGACGGCCGCATCGGCGCTGTGCGCACCGCTCTGGAAGAAACCGGCCACATCCACACGCGGATCATGGCGTACAGCGCCAAGTACGCCAGCGCTTTCTATGGGCCTTTTCGCGACGCGGTGGGCTCGGCCACCAACCTCGGCAAGAGCAACAAGCGCGTCTACCAGATGGACCCAGGCAACAGCGACGAGGCGCTGCGCGAAGTGGCGCTCGACATCGCCGAAGGTGCCGACATGGTGATGGTCAAGCCCGGCATGCCGTACCTCGACATCGTGCGCCGTGTGAAGGATGAATTCCGCATGCCGACCTTCGCTTATCAGGTCAGCGGCGAATACGCGATGCTGAAGGCCGCGGCCGGTAACGGCTGGCTCGACAACGATGCCGCCGTGCTGGAGGCGCTGCTGGCTTTCAAGCGTGCCGGGGCCGATGGCGTGCTGACCTATTCCGCAATCGAGGCAGCCGAGCTTTTGCTACAGTCGGAATAGCTGATAGCGCTTGTCAGCAATGCGCTAGAGGCATATTCTCTGCATCATTAGGTTTTCGACCCACTTCCTCCATGCAGACGAATCCAGAGCCGCTCACGCATCAAGACCACCATTCGCGCCACGATCAAGCGATGCCTGACAAGGGCATGCGCGTCTTCGTATTGCATGGCGCGCACGTGCACGAAGCACCGCCCGACATCTCCGAGATTCCGCATGGCAGCTTCGTCTGGATCGCCTGCACACGCGACGAATTTTTGCGTCAGCTGGCTCATGTGCAAGAGACGCTACAGCGGCTCACC
>JBBSUX010000198.1:0-6613 GCA_038234045.1 Burkholderiales bacterium | reverse complement strand
TTGCAGCCTCTCTCACCACTGTCGGCGCGCTGATCGTTGAGGTTGCCGCCGTAGATCATCACTTGGGGGCAGAACGGCGAGGGCCGCTGCTGCACCCGACCCAGCACCATTACGCCCTCCTCCCCAGCCGCAGCCAGCATGTCCAGCGCCTTCTCGATCTGGCGGCGACTGGCGGCGGGCTTATAGGTCGACAGTGGCTCATAGGTGTCGATGTCGAATTCGATCTCCGCCATCTGCACGTCGAAGGGCAGGTCGATCAGCACCGGCCCGGGACGGCCCGAACGCATCAGGTGAAACGCCTGCTGGAACGCGCGGGGCACTTGTGCCGGTTCGCGCACCGTCACGCTCCACTTGGTGACGGGTTTGGAGATGGATTCGATATCCACCGCCTGGAAGTCTTCCTTGTAGAGGCGCGCGCGCGGTGCCTGCCCGGTGATGCAGAGGATGGGAATGCTGTCGGCAATCGCCGAATACAGCCCCGTGATCATGTCGGTGCCGGCCGGCCCGCTCG
Source organism: Burkholderiales bacterium (assembly GCA_038234045.1). Taxonomy (GTDB): domain Bacteria; phylum Pseudomonadota; class Gammaproteobacteria; order Burkholderiales; family Burkholderiaceae_C; genus JBBSUX01. The sequence continues at coordinate 6,102 of JBBSUX010000198.1, read as the reverse complement.
TGCCGATGCACACGCCAATGTTGCCGGCGCGCGCACGGGTGTAGCCCTCTGCCATGTGCGAGGCGCCCTCCACATGCCGCGCCAGGATGTGGGCGATGGATTGCCGCTCGCGCAGCGCCGCATACAGCGGATTGATCGCCGCGCCCGGTACGCCGAAGGCCTGAGAGATGCCTTCTTTCTCCATCACCAGCACTGCTGCCATTGCTGCTTTCATTCGGGCCATCGTGTTGCTCCTCGGGGTTTTGGATTGATGGTCTGATGCTCTGCGTGTTGCCGTGTAAAGGGAACGCCCCGCCGCGGCATTACGTTTATTCCCCCACGGAATAGCTGGAAAACGGAGCCTTGGCGCTGAGCTTGTGGCCCACTGCGCGCATGGACCGTTTTCAAGCCATGCAGCTTTTCGTCCGGGTGGTCGACCTGGGCTCCTTCAGCAAGGCCGCTATCGACTGCGGCATCGGGCAACCATCGGCCACCAAGCAGATCGCGCTGCTGGAAAAGCAGGTGGGCGCGCGGCTATTGCACCGCTCTACCCACGGTGTGACAGCGACCGAAATCGGCGCGCTCTATTACGAAAAATGCAAGGTGGTGGCCCACCATGTCCAAGAGGCGGAATCCGCCGCATCGCTGCTGCAATCCGAGGTACAGGGCGTCCTGCGCGTCGGCACCTCTGTCGCCTTCGGGCGACGCGTTCTGGTTCCGCTGGTGTTGCGCTTTATGCAACAGCATCCGCGCCTGCGCGTGGAACTGAGCTTTGATGACCGCTATGTCGATCTGGTGGAGCAGGGCGTGGATGTGGCGGTGCGGATGGGGCGCCTGGCTGATAGCAGCCTCGGTGCGCAATACCTGGGCCTGAACCCGTGGGTGACGGTGGGAGCGCCGGCTTACCTTCACGCACGCGGTGTACCGCAGGCGCCTGCCGATCTTGCAGCGCATGACGCGCTCATCTACAGCAGCGTACAGGGCGATGCGCGCTGGCATTTCACCGGGCCACATGGCGTGGCACAGACGGTGGAGGTGCAGGGCTTCCTGCGCTCGAACAATCTGTCGGCATTATTGGCAGCGGCACGTGAAGGCATGGGCATCGCAACGCTGCCGTGCTATGTCGCTGATGCTTCGTTGAAGGCTGAGGTGGTGCGGGTGGTGCTGGCCGACTGGGCACTGCCGGCGCAGGAGATCCACGCCGTGTATCCGTCGCCGCGATGGGTGCCTACGAAGGTCAGCAGCTTCACTGGATGGCTGCGCAGTCAGTTTGGCGCGCACTGGTGGAGCAGGGCGGCCTGACGCGGCTCCCATTCACAACGACAGCTAGTTGCCGCCCGGATGCGGGGACCGCGCCGATGGATCCGACTCGTCCTGCGCCTCAGGCGGCAACCGCTTATTGAACGGCAGCGCGGGCTGCGCTCGCTTTGGCTTTTGCATCGTCCGCTTTTTTCTGCAGCTCGGTGGCTTCCTTTTCGGCAGCGAGCGCCTGGGCTTCCTTCTCCTTGGCCGCCATTCCCGACGACATGTTGCCTGCCATGGCATTGCCGGCCATCGAACCGACGACGCTACCGACTGCAACAGCGCCCATCGTTCCCATCAGACCTGAGCCTGCCGCGGCGCGGGTGGGTGCGCTGGCAGCACTGGCAGCACTGGCTGCGGGCGCTGCGGCCGCCGCTGGCGAAGCCGCTTGGGCTTTGGGCGCCACGGCTGGGGCTGGGGAGGGCGCTGGTGCCTTGCTCATGCGGGCGGGTGCCGATCGGCTGCCAAAGCGCTTGGCATGGGCAAGCGATGGCGCCACCAATGAGGCGATGGTGATGGCAATCACCGCCGTGGCGTTGGTACGAAACGAATGGCTGGATACAGGCAGGGAGGCGATGTTTCTGGTCATGAAGATAAAGATAAAGGTGTGGATGAAAAGGCGGGCGTTAGTCGTCGCTGCCGCCAAAACCGAACAGGCTCAACAGGCTCGTGAAAAGATTGAAGAGCGAAACGAACAAGCCAACCGTCGCCATGACGTAGTTGGTTTCGCCACCGTTGACGATGCGGCTGGTCTCGAAAAGGATCAGGCCGGCCGACAGCAGCGCCACCATGGCCGAGACCGCCAGGCCAAGCGCCGGCATTTGCATGAACATGGCCGCTATTCCGCAGAGGATCGCGATGACCATGCCTGCGAACAGGAAGCCGCCCATGAAACTGAAATCACGTTTGGTCGTCAGGACATAGGCCGACAGCGCAAGAAACGTGGCGCCCGTAGCAGCCAGAGCCAGCGCAATGGTCTGTCCGCCGCCGGGGAGCGCGAGATGAGCCGAAAGAATAGGGCCGAGTGTGTAGCCCATGAAGCCGGTCAGCGCAAAAACTGCGGGAATTGCTGCCGCGCGGTTCTGAACCTTGTGCACCAGAAACAGCAGTCCGAAATAGCCCACCAATGTCACCACCAGGCCCGGACTGGGCAAGCGAAGCGCAACTGCACCAGCAGCCACCGCGGCGCTGAACAGCAAGGTCATCGATAGCAGCGCGTAGGTGTTGCGGAGCACTTTTTGAGTGGCTGAAGTGCCCGAGTGGCGAATGTCGCCGCTCGTGCCGACTGGGGAGAGGTAGGGATTCATGTGCTTGGCTTTCCTTGAAGAAAAGTAGAGGCAGCGCAGGCTGCCGGAACCGCAAAGATACGGGTTTAATATCTTCGGAAAAATAAGAGAATTACTGAGTCTGAATCCCGTAAAAGCTGAAGATGAATCCTTCGTTCAACTACCGGCATCTGTACTACTTCTGGGTGGTGGCCAAAGAGGGCGGAATGTCGCGCGCTGCGGCACGGCTCGACATGGCAGTGCAGACCGTGAGCGCGCAGGTGCGGGAACTGGAGCGCGATCTGGGTTGCCAGTTGCTCAAGCCCGAGGGGCGCGGTCTGGTGCTGACGGATGCCGGAGTGGTCGCCCTGCAGCAGGCCGAGCAGATCTTTCAGCTGGGCGAGGCGCTCCCGGCGCAAGTACTCGCCGCTGCCGACACTTCCTTCATCCGGCTGGCAGTTGGAATCGCAGACGGTCTGCCCAAGCTCGAGGTTCAGCGCTTGTTGCTGCCGATTCTGGCGACACCCAACTTGCGCCTTGTCTGCCACGAGGGCGAAATGCCTGATCTGCTGGCGGATCTGGCGCTACACCGGCTCGATGTGGTGCTGACCGACCATCAAGCCCCGTCGAATCCGAGACTCAAGGTGCACAACCATTCGCTTGGTTCCTGGCCGATGGGTTGGTATGGAACGGAGCATTGGTGGGCTCTGGCACAGACTACTTTTCCGGCTTCACTGCAGGATGTACCGGTGCTGCTGCCCACCACGCATTCAGTGGTGCGAATCCCGATCGACAAATGGTTTGTCCAGCACAACCTTCGGCCGCGGGTGGTGGGCGAGTTCGAAGACAGTGCCTTGCTGGAAACCTTTGGCGCAACCGGTCTTGGCGTGTTTCCGGCGACGCTGCAGGCGCAGCAGGATTTGCTGCAACGCAGCCGGGTGCGGCTCATAGGTCCGTGCGAAGGCGTGCTGGAGCACTACTACGCCATCAGCACCGAGCGCAAGGTGATGCATCCGCTGGTGCAGAAGATACTGATGTCTTGATGTGTTGGCAGGTGAATTCGCCTGCGGACGGCTTGGAGCGCAAGGACGCATTTAGCTCATCTATATGTAGCTAGTTGCGCTTACGTATATTGCGCTAGAGGCGTATTTGACCAATATTTATTTGGATGTGCGGATCGAATCAGCCAGCGCTGATGACGGTGCCCGCACACTCGCCCAGCCCGATACGCACCGCTCCAGCGGCTTCACAAAAGCCGCGTAGCGTCAGCGTGTCGCCGTCCTGCAGAAAAGTCCGCTGCTCGCCGTTGGCCAGTGTGATGGGCGTCTTGCCGCCGGAAGTCAGCTCCAGCAGCGATCCGGCCTCTTGCGGATCGGCGCCCGAAAGCGTGCCCGAGCCCAGCAAATCACCCGGCTGCAAATTGCAACCGTTGACGGTGTGGTGCGCGACCAGTTGCGCGGCGGTCCAATAAGCTGCGCGTGCGGTTTGCCCGCGCGTCAGGCGCACGGCGGGCTTGCCCGCATCGCGCATGGCAGAGGTCTGCAACCAAACCTCCAGTGTGATCGCGAGTGCGCCGCGTTTGCGGTTGGCAGCGCCGTCCAGATAAGGCAGGGGCTGCGGGTCGCCTTCTGCCCGAGTGAAAGGAGCGCGAAACGGCGCCAGCGCCTCCATCGTCACGATCCAGGGGGAAACGGTGCTGGCAAAGTTCTTGGCAAGGAACGGGCCGAGCGGCTGATATTCCCAAGCCTGCAGATCGCGCGCCGACCAATCGTTGAGCAGCCCGACGCCAAAGAGCCGGTCTTCGGCTTCGTCGATAGGAATCGGCTTGCCCATTGCGTTTCCTTCCGCAATGTAGAAGCCGAGTTCGAGCTCGTAGTCGATCCGCTTTGAGGGACCGAAATTTGGCGTATCGCCGTGGCCCTTGGTCTGGCCCTGCGGTCGCTTGAATTGCTGGCCACTAACGCCGATGGACGAGCTGCGCCCGTGATAACCGATCGGTACCCACTTGTAGTTGGGCATGAGCGGCTGGTCGGGACGGAACAATTTGCCGACCGCTGTTGCGTGGTGAATGCCGGTGTAGAAGTCGGTGTAATCGCCGATGCGGCAGGGCAGCAGCATTCGCACGGCGGATTGCGCCACGAAGTGCGGCTCGATGGCGCTGCGTTGGTTGCTGCCCTCGGCCAGCGCCTGCGAGATCTTTTGACGCAGCGCACGCCGCTTGGCAGCGGGAGCGCCCATCAGCACATTCATGTCTGCGGCGTCGATGAGGCCGGCCGCGTTCAGGTCGAGCACCTGATCGCCAATGGCTACCCCGATGCGCGCCGCATCGTCCTTTTCCGATGCCTTGCAGAAACGGCCGAACGGTAGGTTCTGGATCGGAAAATCGCAACCTTCAACGTTGGCTGAAGCAACCCAGCTGCGCAGTTTGGGTTCGTGGGTAGAGTCGACAGAGGCGATGCTCATGGATGAATTCCTGAGAAAAACGGGGAGGTGCGGAAGGGCGCCTTAGGCGAGCTGCTCTTTATGTTTTGGTCGCAGGAAACTGATCCTTCAGCCCAGCCCAGCAATCGGCATAGTTCGCGTCGAACGCCGGGTGCTCGAGCGCAAACCGGGTCGGGATGAAGCGGTAACGGCTTTCGAACATGAAGGCCAGCGTGTTGTCGAGCTTTCTCGGAGTGAGGTCACCCTGGCTTGCCTTGTCGAAGGCCTCGTCGTCAGGGCCATGCGGAACCATGCTGTTGTGCAGCGATGCGCCACCGGGTTTGAAGCCGCCGGGTTTGGCGTCGTATTCGCCATAAACGAGGCCCATGAATTCGCTCATCAAGTTGCGGTGGAACCATGGTGGCCTGAACGTGTCTTCCATCACCAGCCAGCGCGGCGGGAAGATCGCGAAATCGCAGTTGGCCGTGCCGGGCGTGTCCGACGGCGAGGTCAGCACCGTAAAGATCGAAGGATCGGGATGATCGAAGCTGATGGAGCCGATCGCCATGAAGTTGGCGGTGTCGTATTTCACCGGCGCCAAATTGCCATGCCAGGCCACCACATCAAATGGCGAGTGCGATGCCTGCGCCTGCCAGAAGCGGCCACAGAATTTCTTGATGATCTCGTAGCCGGTATCGGCGCCAGAGCCGCCTGCTGGATCTTCTTCGTAGGCCGCCACCGGTGCGACGAAGTCGCGCGCATTGGCCAGGCCATTGGAGCCGATCGGCCCCAGCTCCGGCAGCCGGAATTGCGCCCCGTAGTTCTCGCAGACATAGCCGCGGGAAAGTCCATCGGGCAGCGCCACCTTGAACACCACTCCGCGAGGAATCAGCGCAATTTCGCCCGGCCGCACATCCAGCACGCCCATCTCGGTGGTCAGCACGATGCGGCCCTGCTGCGGCACCCGCAGCATCTCGCCGTCGGCGTTGACGAACGCGCGCTTTTCCATCGAGCGGCCCGCCAGCCACAGGTGTACGCCGATGCCGGTTTGTGCCTCAACATCGCCGTTGGCAGCGAGCGTGTGCATACCGTCGATGAAGTCGATGTCCTTGGCTGCGGTATCGAGCGGCAAAGG
>JBBSUX010000197.1:0-6657 GCA_038234045.1 Burkholderiales bacterium | reverse complement strand
CGCGTTCGGTTGGCAGGCTGACGCGCAGGGCGCGTACTGCCAGCAATGGCGCTGCCGAAGTCGACGAAGAATGCGCTCCGGTGGGGGATGAGGCAGGCTGCCCGGTCGTACTCATGAAGGTCTTCTGGCCGCTCGGTTTCAGCGGGTGCGGGAGAGGCGTGGATCGAGCGCATCGCGCAAGCCGTCGCCGAGCAGATTCAGGCCGAGCACCGCCAGCGCAATCGCCACGCCGGGAAACACCGCCAGCAGCGGTGCCAGGAACATCAACGATTGCGCTTCGCTCAGCATTCGGCCCCAGGAAGGCTGCGGCGGTTGCGTGCCCAGCCCCAGATAGGAAAGCGCTGCCTCTGCCAGGATGGCGATCGCAAAACGGATGGTGGCCTGCACGATCAGCACGCCCGAAATATTCGGCAGCACATGCTGCAGTGTGATGGACAGCCGGCCGCGCCCCGAAACCCGTGCAGCAGCGACAAAGTCGCGGTTCCACACGCTGTTGGCCGCAGCTCGGGTAATGCGCGCGAAAACCGGAATATTGGCCAGGCCGATGGCGATCATCGCGTTGACGATGCCGGGGCCGAACAACGCTGTCAGCATGATGGCTGTGAGGATGGCCGGAAACGCGAGCGAGAAGTCCGAGAGCCGCATCACCGCTTCTTCTACCCATCCGCGCAGGGCTGCGGCCAGCAAGCCGAGTGCGCAACCCAGCCCGAGCCCGATCCCCACCGCGACCACGCCTACCAGCAACGACGATTGCGCGCCCACCAGCAGCAGCGAAGCCACGTCGCGACCGAACGCATCGGTTCCCATCCAGTGATGCCACGATGGCGACTGCAGGCGCTCGGTCATGTGCATCTGCAGCGGCGGCCAGGGCGTCCAGAAAGCCGAGAGCGCGGCAGCCACCAGTAGCACAAACACGAGCAGCGCGCCGGCGATCAGGTTGAGCCGCAGTGGTCTCGTGCGCCGCGTCTTGTCTGCGCGCGTGGTGGCGGTTGGCGAGGCCTCAGGCGCACTCATCGCAGGATAGTTCCGCTGCTCGATCATGCTGCTGATCTCGCGCCAGAGGCGCGCATGCGCGGATCGATCACCGCGTACAGCAGATCGACGATGAAGTTCACCACCACCACCATCGCTGCCAGAAGCATCACGCAGTTGCGCACCAGCACCAGATCGCGGTTGCTGATGGCCTGGAAGATCAGGCGGCCGAGCCCCGGCAGATAAAACACGTTTTCCACCACGATGGTGCCGGCCAGCAGCTCGGCAAACTGCATCCCCATCACCGTGACGAGCGGTACCATGGCGTTTCTGAGCACATGGCGCCACAGAACCGCACGGCGCGACAGCCCCTTGGCGCGCGCGGTACGGACGAAATCTTCACGCATCACCTCGAGCATCGCCGAACGCGTAAATCGCGCCAGGATCGCAGCCTGCACCAGCGCCAGCGAAAGGGCGGGAAGTACCAAAGCTCTGAGTCCTTCCAGCACGCTTTCGGCGCTGTCGCCCCAACCGTCGAAGCCGCCGGCTGAAAACCAGTGCAGCTTGACCGAGAACAGCAGGATCAGAAGGATCGCCAGCCAGAAGTTGGGCAGCGCGATGCCCAGTTGCGCAAAACCCATTAGCAGGCTGTCGCCCGCGCGGTTGTGGCGCGCTGCTGCGGCGATGCCCACCACCAGAGCCAGCGCAGTCGCCAGCAGCATGGCCATCAGCGCCAGCGGCACGGTGAGTGCCAGCCGCTCCGTAATCAGGCTCCAGACCGGCGTGCCGTACGTGGCGCTGTCGCCGAGCTGCCCGGTAAGAAGTCCGCCGATCCAGTGCAGATAGCGCGCCCACGCGGGCTGGTCCAGTCCCAGTCGCGCTGCCAATGCAGCCACTGCTTCGGGCGAGGCATCGGCACCCATCAATACCTGCGCCGCATTGCCGGGCAGTAGATCCAGCACCAGAAACACCACCACCGACGTCCCCGCAAGGGTGGCGATGAGCGTCAGCAGGCGGCGAAGTAGAAAGGCGCGCATATGGTTGTGGAGGGTTACGTCGCGTCGCGCGCTGCGTGGGATGCGAATAAGCGGAATGCCAGGTTCGCGGCATTATGAACAAGGCACCTTGCTGGCAAGAGCCGGTGTAGCCGTCGTGGTCAGATGCCGCGCCGGATAATGACGAGATGTCGATTTATCCGCCTGCCGCCCGCAGTGTCAGCACCCGTGCTCGAGTGTCGCCATGGCTTTGATGATCACTGAGGAGTGCATCAACTGCGATGTCTGCGAGCCCGAATGCCCGAACGATGCGATTTCGGCGGGTGAGCTGATCTACGAAATCGACCCCCGCAAATGCACCGAATGCGTCGGTCATTTCGGCGAGCCACAGTGCGTGGAAATCTGCCCCGTAGCGTGCATTCCAAAAGACCCGGCGCATGTCGAAGACCACGAGACGCTGTACCAGAAGTACATCCGCCTGGAGGCGGTTGACTGACCACAGCGAATGTTTTGGACGATCAGAATTGCAGCGTGGCAAGTCTGGTTGTTGAGCTGCTCGTTCGGCTGGTCGGATCATCTGCTCGCCTGGAACTGACTTCGCTCAAGGCGAGCGGTGCAACCGAGGAGCCGAGAGCAGATCCAGGTTCTCGGTGATCGCCGCATCGACATTGCGGTATTTGCCCGCCATGCGCGACAGCTTCAACAAGGTGTGCAGCATCTGCAGGTCTTTCACGCTCGGCGCGACCTTGATCTGTGCGATGGCAGCGGTCGTGTTGCCGCTGTTGATCAGCGCCATCACCTTACCGGCCCAGTCGTTTGCACGCGCCATGTTGTGACCTTGTTTTATGGAGTGGCCGGATGAACACAGCACGCAAAAGCATAGCCGCTGATTCAGCGGACTACGCCTTTGTCATCGGCTGCGGGGCTGGGTGACTGCGCAAGGTTTTCTGCGACCAGCACGGCATCATCATCAGGAGGCGCCGTCTCTTTCTTCGGTGCGGCCGGTTCTTCTTCCTTCAAACCGTAATTCTGATGCGCCAGCGCATCGTACAGCGGCGGCGTGAAGAAGTTCGCGACGCGGCTACTGACGAGCGCAGTCGCCATCAACGGAATCAGCAGGCTGCTACCGTTGATCATTTCCATCACGATGATGAAAGAGGTGAGCGGTGATTGCGTCACCGCCGCCAGATAGCCCACCATGCACACCGCCACGATGGCCGAAGTGGATTCCCCGGGGAATAACGCTGACGCCGCATGGCCGAATCCTGCGCCAATCGACAGCGAAGGTGAAAAAAGACCCGCCGGCGTACCCGCCATATAGGTCAATACCATCGTCCCCATTTTGGCCAGCGGATAAAAATAACCGACCGTTTCTTTCTCGTTCATTAACAGGGCACGTGCCTGCTCGTAACCGCTGCCCCAGGTTTCGCCGCCGCTGACGATGCCGATTACCGCAATCACCAAGCCCAGGCCCGCGCCCCATAGCAGTGGTTTGGACGCGCGAATATCAAGGAAAAGCGTGGGAAGCCAGCGCTTCTGCCGCAGCAGCAAAAGATTGAAAAGTCCGCCGGCCACCCCGCACAACACAGCCGCGAAAAGAACGGGAAAGAAAAACGACGGCTGCGGCGTGATCGCCGAACTGATCTGGCCAAAGTAAAGGTAGTTTCCGGATAGCGCCACCGAAACCAGCCCCGAGACCACGATGGCTGTGATCAAGGTGCCATTGGTGCGGCTCTCAAAGCTGCGCGCAATCTCCTCGATGGCAAAGACAACCCCCGCCAGCGGCGTATTGAAGGCGCCGGACAGACCGGCGGCGGCACCGGCTAACAGCAAGCTGCGCTCAAGCTGCCGGCTCACGCGGGGGTAGAAGCGGCGCATCTCGTACATGATCGAGGCGCCGATGTGTACGGTTGGCCCTTCGCGCCCGATGGTGAGCCCTGCAGCGAGCCCCAGCAGTCCGACCCCGATCTTTCCGATGATGATGCGCAGCCCGAAAAGGCCCGGTATCAGTTGACGGCGCTTGGGCGAGTGCATCGCAGCAATCACCTGTGGAATCCCGCTACCCTCGCTGCCGACAAAAAATTTCCGCGTCAGCCAGACGCACAGGGCCGTCAGCGTCGGAGTGATCAACAGTGCGAGCCACTCGCGCCCGGCGATGAGGTGGACAAACCCGTCCTGTGCCAGATTCGCCCAGCGCGCAAAAAACACAGCGACGAGACCCACCAACACCGCGCCAAACCAGAAAAACCCGTAGTTCAGCCAAGCCCGGCGCACATTCCTGCGGGCGAGTCTGTAGAGGTGACGGGGGTGGAGGAGGGAAGACATTGGAAGGCCGCAAACGGGACGCATCTCAAAACTGAGTCGGCTCTGCGCTCGTGTGGCGAGCGGCGCCGATGCAAGGTGGAACGACGGCGATTACGTCTGCCGCGATTATCGCCGCTGGGCTAGGATAAAAAATCGGACACAGGCCCAGTTGATCCCGGTCCTTGATAAGGTTCGGCCAATTTGATGCAGCTGAATCTGAATCGCTGACTTCCGCAAGTCATGCTTCGGGGGTCGGTTTCGGTGGCTTCGGTCGCGGCGGTTTGTCGGTATGTACCAGCATCGTCGCCTTCTCGAAATCACCCGCCAGAAAAGCCGGAACGGCCTTCAGGCTGCGATCTATGGCCTGGTCAATGGCGATGCGGTGATCAAGCGATGGCTTTTTCAGCACCCAGTGGATGACTTCGGCGCGGTCCCCCGGGTGGCCGATGCCGAGCCGCAGGCGCCAGGTGTCGGTGCTGCCGAGCTGCGCCTGAATGTCGCGCAGGCCGTTGTGTCCGGCATGGCCGCCGCCCTTCTTCACCTTTGCCTGGCCGGGCGGGACGTCGAGTTCGTCATGGGCAACCAGAATTTCTTCCGGCGCAATTTTGAAGAAACGCGCCAGCGCCGCCACCGATTTTCCTGAAGCGTTCATGAAGGTGAGCGGCTCCAGCAACCAAACTGGCTGGCCGGCAATGGTGGTTCGCGCCAGCGCTCCCCAATAGCCTTTCTCCACCGCCAGCTGCAACTTCCATTCGCGCGCCAGCGCATCGATGAACCAGAAGCCGGCGTTGTGGCGGGTGGCATCGTAATCGGGACCCGGATTGCCCAGGCCGACAAAGAGTCGGATCATGCCGGGAGGTCTTTCGAGGTCATGAAGTCATCAAAAAAGAGAGCTGAAAGCGTTGACACATCAATCGCTTCAGACCTAAAAATCGTAAAAAACGGATAGTAAATCCGGTCGTCCGCCTGGATCTCGCGCAGTCGGTTTTTTCCCTACGCGGCCGCCTTCGGGGCCAATAGCAGGTCCTTGCTGAAGCTGCCCGAATCCATGTCGACGATCTCGACGCTGAGCTGCACCTCTACGCCGGCGGGTCGCGGGCAGTGGGTGCGTAGCGCATCGGCAATACGGGTCGACAGCTCCTTCTTTGCTTCGGCGCTGCGGCCGGCAAGTAGCCGCAACTGCGCATAGACGAAGGCGCGTGGTGTGCCGGCGATGCCGATGCGCACTTGTTCTATCGACACGACGCGGCTTTTCAGATCCGACTCCTGCCGCACCTCGCCGCTCGCGCAAAGGCTGCTGTTGACGGCGGCCAGCAAGGCGTCGGCCGGAAAGCTCGAGAGATTAGCGCTGTGTTCGATAGTCAAATGGGGCATGGTAGATGTGCAAAGGTCGTTGAATAAGGAGCGGGTCGCATCAGCATCGCTTACTGCGCAGGTGCGAGCGCTGTGCCGGCGTGATTCGAAACATGCGACTCTGCCAGTGTGAATTCGAGATTGTCGATCAGGCGCGTAGTCCCCAACCGCGCAGCGCCAAGTGCGTCACGTCGGCCAGCGGCAGCGCTCGCTCGACGAGCGCCATATGGCCTGCATGCAGGTTGCCCATGGTTGGTACGAAGGGGATGCGGCCACAGCCCGCAAGGTGCTGGCGCAGGTCGGAGATGGTGTGGGAGATGTGCACAAAAAATTCCCTCAAGCCGGCGTGAACGCAAGCCGCACATAAATCGGCGCAAAGGCCTCGGCCTGGGTGATCTCCACCAGCGTTTCCTTGGCCAGCTCCAGCAGCGCGATGAAGGTCACGACCAGCACGCCCATGCCTTTTTCGGCCTGGAACAGTTCTTCGAATTCGACAAACCGACGCCCCTGCAACGTGCGCAGCACCATGCTCATGTATTCACGGACGCTCAATTCTTCTCGCGTGATGTGGTGGCGCTGCAGAAGTTTTGCGCGGCGCAGAATGTCGGCCCAAACAGAACGCAGATCGTCCGGCGACACATCGGGAAAGCGCGGCTGCAGGCTTTGCTCGATGTGCACCTGCGCCTTCAAAAAGTCGCGGCCGAACTGCGGCATGGCGTTGAGCGCGGCAGCATGGAGTTTGGTTTGCTCGTATTCAAGCAGTCGGCGCACCAGCTCGGCACGCGGATCTTCGGGTTCTTCGCCTGGCAGGGCCGCGCGCGGCGGCAGCAGCATGCGCGACTTGATCTCGATCAGCATGGCTGCCATCAGCAGGTATTCGGCGGCCAGCTCCAGATTGCGACTGCGGATCTCGTCCACATAACTCAAGTACTGCCGCGTCAGCCCGGCCATCGGAATGTCGAGGATGTTGAAGTTCTGCCGGCGGATCAGATACAGCAGCAGATCAAGCGGCCCTTCGAAGGCTTCGAGGAAT
>JBBSUX010000196.1:0-6677 GCA_038234045.1 Burkholderiales bacterium | reverse complement strand
TGTCGATGTCGGCAATCGCCAGCTGAACCTTGAAGATGGTGGATTTGAGAGCCATGGGTCGCGCGCTTCAGATGCGTCGCGCAAGCGCAGCTGCCATGCCGGTGTAGCTACCGGGCGTCATGGCCAGGAGGCGGGCCTTGTCGGATTCCGGGATCTCCAGCGAACGGATCAGCGCATGCAGATCCTCCGGACGCACGGTTTTGCCGCGCGTGACTTCCTTCAGCTTCTCGTAGGCGCCCTGCACGCCGTGGCGGCGCATGACGGTCTGGATCGGCTCGGCCAGCACTTCCCAGGCGGCGTTGAGGTCGGCGTCGAGGGCTTCGCGGTTGAGCTCGAGCTTGGAAAGGCCCACCGCCATCGAGTGATACGCCAGCAAGCTGTAGCCCAGCGCCACGCCCATGTTGCGCAGGACGGTGGAATCGGTCAGGTCGCGCTGCCAACGGCTGATGGGCAACTTTTCCGCAAGATGCCGCAGTAGCGCGTTGGCCAGGCCAAGGTTACCTTCGGCGTTTTCGAAGTCGATCGGGTTGACCTTGTGCGGCATGGTCGAGGACCCAATCTCGCCCTCCTTCAACCGCTGCTTGAAGTAACCGAGGCTGATGTAGCCCCAGATGTCGCGCGACCAGTCGATCAAGATGGTGTTGGCTCGCGCCACGGCGTCGAACAGCTCGGCCATGTAGTCGTGCGGCTCGATCTGGATGCTGTAGGGCTGAAACGTGACGCCGAGGCCGAGCGGCTCGGGCGTCTCGATCACCTTGCGGCTGAAAGCCTCCCAGTCGAAATCCGGCCAGGCCGAGAGATGCGCGTTGTAGTTGCCGACCGCGCCGTTCATCTTGGCCATCAGAGCCACGTCGGCGATCTTTTCGCGCGCCGTAACCAGGCGCACTGCGACGTTGGCAATCTCTTTGCCCACCGTTGTGGGGCTGGCGGTCTGGCCGTGGGTGCGCGCCAGTAGCGGCACATCGGCATGCGTGTGGGCCATCTGGCGAAGCGTGGCGATGATGCCGTCGAGGGCAGGCAGCAGCACTTGCTCGCGCGCCACTTTCAGCTGCAGCGCGTGGCTGGTGTTGTTGATGTCCTCGCTGGTGCAAGCGAAATGCACGAACTCGGCGGCTGCGCTGAGCTCGGGCCGCCCTTCGAACTTGCTCTTGATCCAGTATTCGACCGCCTTTACATCGTGATTCGTGGTTTTCTCGATTTCCTTGATGGCCAGCGCATCAGCTTCGGAAAAGTTCTTCGCCAGTGCCAGCAGATAGGTGCGCGCGCCCGGCGAAAGTGGCTTGAATTCGGCAAAGCCGGCATCCGACAGCGCGATGAACCACACAACCTCTACCTGCACGCGGCGGTGCATGAAACCCAGCTCGCTCATTAGTGGGCGCAAGGCAGCAAGGCGACCGGCATAGCGGCCGTCCAGCGGCGAGAGGGCAGTTACAGCGGCAATGGCGGCGGGCGTAGGCGTGGGCGGATTCATGCGGCGGATTGTAGGGTTCCGTCCTTTGCAGCCGACGTTGCGCGATCGCTCTCGTTGAGAGCTGGACGCTGAGCTTTCGGCTAGCGCTGCCCGATAGAATCAGAACCCCGCCCCAGCCGGCTGCTTCGCACTGTCGTTGCGCCCCCAAATCTCGTGATGAAACTGATCGGATCGCCAACCAGCCCCTACGTTCGCAAGGTACGCGTGGTGATGGCCGAGAAAAAGCTGGATTACCAGTTTGCGCTGGACGATGTCTGGAGTGAAGCTTCGACCATCGGCGTCTCCAACCCGCTTGGCAAGGTACCGTGCCTGGTGATGGAGGGCGGCGAAGCGATGTTCGATTCGCGGGTGATCGTCGAATACCTCGACACCCTGTCTCCCGTTGGCAAGCTGATTCCGGTTTCGGGCCGCGAACGCGCCGAAGTCAAGACTTGGGAAGCGCTGGCTGATGGCGTCACTGACGCCGGAATTCTTGCGCGAATGGAAAAGACCTTTGCCGGCCGCAGCGAAGGCCAGCGCAGCCATGCATGGATCGACCGGCAGATGCAAAAGGCCCAGGCCGGCATTGGCGCGATGGCCAAAGGGCTGGGCGAAAAGCCGTTTTGCAGTGGCATCCATCTCAGCTTGTCGGATCTGGCTGTGGGTTGTGCGTTGGCCTGGCTGGAGCTGCGTTTTCCTGAGCTTGACTGGCGCGCCGATCATGCCAACCTGGCGCGTTTGATGGACAAGCTTGCCTTGCGGCAGAGCTTCATCGATACGGCACCGCCCAAGCCCTGAAAGGCTGACGCTCCGTTTCAGCGGGGTTGCGTTACAAAATATGTAACGAAATAGGCCTCTAGCGCTTACTCTATAAGCGCTACTAGCTATCTAATAGATAGAAAAAAACCATTTCCTGCTGCTTGGGCAGCACAGCACAGCACAGCATTGCTGTGTCGTGTCGTGTCGCACTTGGCTCGGCTGATCTTTTAAGGTGGTTCAGCTCGCAGGCTTCTGCAGCGTGTACTGCACGAGATCGGTATTCCCTTCGGCGAAGGCTGCCTCGCAGTAGCCGAGATAGAACTCCCAGATGTGCAGGAAGCGCTGGTCGAATCCGAGCTTGAGCACCTCGGAGCGCGCGGCAAGAAAGCGCTCACGCCAGCGCCGTAAGGTCTCCGCATAGTCCTGGCCGAAGGCGAAGCTATCGACCACCTGCAGACCTGCATCCTCGGCCGCGCGACGGAATTCCTGCGGGCTGGGCAGGCAGCCGCCGGGGAAGATGTACTGCTGGATGAAATCAGTCGAGCGCACATAGCGCGCGAACAAGCCGTCATCGATAACGATGCTCTGGATGCACGCTCGGCCACCGGGTTTAAGCAGACGGGCAATAGCCTGGAAATAGGTCGGCCAGTATTCGCGGCCCACCGCCTCGACCATTTCGATTGAGCAGATCGCGTCATACGGGCCATCCGTGATGTCGCGATAGTCCTGCAAGCGCAGGTCGAAAGATGCCGACCCGTTGGCCTTGATCTGACCGCCGCCCGGCAAGGCTGCCATGCGTGAGTTGGCAAAAGCCAGCTGCTCGGTCGAGAGCGTTACGCCCGTGATGTGGGCGCCAAATTCAGTCACCGTTTTTTCGGCCAGCGCACCCCAGCCACAACCGATTTCGAGAACGCAGTCGCCCGGCTTTACGCCGGCCATGCGCAGCGCGCGCCGCACCTTGGCGTCCTGCGCGTCGGGCAGATCCTGGGCGGAATTGCCATCGAACCAGGCTGATGAGTAGTTCATCGTGCCGTCGAGCCAGGCGCTGTAGAAGGCGTTGCCGAGGTCGTAGTGGGCGTGAATGTTCTTGCGGCTGTTGCGGCGCGAATTGCGGTTCAGCAAATGCCGCACCCGGTAGAACATGCGCCCGGCCCAGGTGCCGTAAACCATGCGATCGACTTCGCGGCGGTTGGCGATCAAGAGGCGCAGCAGGGCGGTGAGGTGCGGCGTGGTCCAGTCGCCGGCGATGTAGCTTTCCGCAAAGCCGATGTCACCGCTTCTGAGCGAAGCTGCGCAAACGTTCCAGTTGCGCAGCGTGATGGCCGCAGAAAGGCCGGCGCTGCCGTCGGTTGGCGCCTGCCCGAACCGGCGCAGGGTGCCGTCGGGCAGCTGCACGGTCAGCACGCCCGTACCCAGGCGCTGCAGCAGGCTGAGCACGGTGCGAGCGGCTGCGGGCGCATTGGCCGGCAGCGCGTCGGCGGTGTCGAGGGTGGTCGAAGCGGTGGAGGAACGGTTCATGGTGCTCGGCTGCCGGCGGGTCCGGCAAGGTGTGCGCAATAGGCGGGCCTGAAAAAATGTTCAGCGGGAGACGAACGCCGATGGCGGCGCGGGTTTGCGGATAAAAGGCAGACCCCTGATGAAGAGGCGCAAGGCCTGCCAGTGGATACGGGCCACCACGCCGAAGGTCATGGCGGGATAGCGCCATAGCGCGCGGCGCAGCGCAGCGCGGGTGACGGGTTCGAGCGTGCCGCTGACGCTGGTGCGAATCAGCGGGCCGATGTCGTCGTCGTGGTCAATGCGCACGACAGTGCGCCCGTGTCCCAACGATGCGCTGCCCGCGTCGGTGCGAAGAAAGCGGAAACGATAGCGTCCCTGTACTTCACAGAAGGGCGAGACGTGAAAGACCTTGTCGGCCATCACCTCGGCGCCCCATGCTGGCCGATCCAGCAGATAGCAGTGACGCTCGCCGAAGGTGTTGTTGACTTCCACGACGATGGCGCGCAGTCCGCCTGCTTCGTCGTGGCAGTACCAGAAACTCACGGGCTTGAAGGTGTAACCCCAGACACGCGGATAAGCATGGAGCCAGGCTTCGCCCGTTGCATCGTGAATTCCCGCGTCGGCCAGCAAGGCATCAAGCCAGCCGAGCGCGCCGCCGTCGTCGGGCGATCGGCCGTCGCCGTGATCGACATCATGAAACGAGATAACGCCGCGCCGGTTCAGCGCCAGCGGGCCTGCCAGAGCGGCGTCGCGACGCAGACTGCGCATCGGCAACAGCAAAAAGTAACCGGCGTACGCGAAGGCATTAGCGCGCGGGCGCAGGCGCGCATGACGGACCTGACCGAAGCCGATCAGCGGTCGTGCAGTATTCGAGGCCGACTCGTCGCAGCCCGCCTTCGCGTTCGCTTGCGCCAAGCGGGCGTTAGCGGGCGCTATGGCGGCAATTCCGGCTTTGGCGGTGACGCGGTTCACGCGGGAATGCTCTCTGAACACACGCTGGGCTGTCGAGTGCCTGCGGCTACCGAGGCGTCAGGGGCATCGGTCGAATTGGAGCCCGCACCCGCGGCCAGACCAGCGTCGGCTAAGAGGCGGCGCGCGGCTTCCTGACCAGCTGCCAAACCGTCTTCATGAAAGCCATAGCCCGCCCAAGCCCCGCAAAAGTAGGTGTGATGGCGACCCTGGAGCTCGGGCAAGCGCGTCTGCGCTGCGATGGCGGCGGCATCGAAGACCGGATGCGCATAGTCGAAGGTGCCCATGACGGTGTTACGGCCGGGCTCGCGCAGCGGATTCAGGGAGACGATGACCGCTTGCTCCCACGGCAAGGGCTGCAGGCGATTGATCAGGTAGTGCAGGCAGACGCCGGGCCCGTCGCTCGGCTTGTCAGCGCCAGACGCGGTGCCGATACCGGCACGCTCATAGTTCCACGCCGCCCAGGCGCTCTTTCTCTTCGGCAGCAGGCGCGTATCGGTATGCAGCACCGCACGATTGGCCTGGTAGCGGATGGCACCCAGCAATGCCGATTCGGCTCGGTCCGGTGCGTCGAGCAGGTCGAGTGCCTGGTCGGAATGCGTGGCCAGCACCACGCGGTCAAAGCGTTCGGCGCCGCGCGCCGCTGTGTATACCGTCACGCCTTCGGCATCCCTCGTAATCCTCTGCACGGGACTGGCCGAGCGCTTGTCGCCGATATTGGCAAGCAGGCGCGCCACATAGCGTTGCGACCCTCCCGTCACCGTGTACCACTGGGGCCGGTTTGCGACCTGCAACAGGCCGTGGTTATGGCAGAAGCGCACCAGCGTGGCCACCGGAAAGCGCAGCATCTGGTCGACCGGGCAGCTCCAGATGCAACCGAGCATCGGCAGCAGATACCAGTCGCGGAAAGGCTTTCCGAACTGACGGGCATCCAAAAATTCACCGAGAGGCTGCGCCAGTTCGACTGCATCCTGTGGCCCCGTTGCGAGCGCTGTGGCGAGACGGTTGAAGCGCAGCAAATCCTTCAGCATGGCCCAGAAGGCGGGGCGCAGGAGATTAGAGCGCTGGGCAAAGACGCTGGAAAGGCTGGTACCGCTCCATTCCAGCGCATCTGCCGCTGCGTTTGTGTTGCTGTTGCCGAGAGGCGCCTGCACCGAGAACGACATTTCGGTCGGCACGGTTGGCACGCCCAACTCTGCCAGCAACGCTATAAGACGAGGATAGGTGCGTTCGTTGTAGACCAGAAAGCCGGTATCAACGCCGTGCGTGACCGGGCCGGCGGAACCGGGCAGCGTGATGTCGACGGTGTGGGCATGGCCGCCGAAATGTTCGTCCGCCTCGAACAGGCTGACCTGAACCTTGTCCATGAGGGCATGCGCGGCACCCATACCCGAGATGCCGGCGCCAATGATTGCGACCTTCACCGGGTCGCCTTTGCCAGAACAGTCCGGACGATCCAGCTGGCCCGGAAAGCCTGGTCGCGCAGGCCCTGAGCCAAATACAAAATTGCTGCGAAGCGCCCCGACGCGAAGGAGGGAGGGAGGGAGGAGGAGGAGAATCGCCTCGGGATTTCAGTCACGCCACGGGGGCGCGAAAGACTTCGCAGCAAGAAAATCGTGGAACAGCCGCCGCTATTCCTGCGAGTTATGAGCCGCCTCGACCGGTACGGGTTCCGCGCGGAAAGCCTACTTGCGTAAAGCTTTGTTAAAGACCGGACCGGCCCGATAGGCAGATCGCAGAGGACTACGCAGGTGTTCCGGGCACGTTTCATGAAGAGCTGTACGCCGCGCGCAAGCGGCTGGATGATGCTGTTCGTTTGCCGCCCCGGGGATGCGGGACGGCCGAGCCACAGCCGGCAGAGGATAGCCGTGTCTGGAAGACTGCGCTTTTTTCTCAGTGCTTCGAGAGTTGACCGGTGAGCTGCCGCAGAAATTGCGGATCGTCCGGCGTGACCTGGCTGGGATAGGCCGCAACCAGCCGACCATCGCGGCCAACGAGATAT
>JBBSUX010000195.1:0-6807 GCA_038234045.1 Burkholderiales bacterium | reverse complement strand
GTCATCGGCGCCAGCTTCATCGGGCTGGAAGTAGCCGCATCATTGCGCGCCCTGAACATTGACGTGCAGGTCGTCGGGCGTGCAACAACGTTGATGAAGCCCGTGCTGGGCGCTGAGGTCGGTGCATTCCTGCAATCGCTGCATGAGGAGCACGATGTTCGGTTTCATCTGGGTGAGACCGTCAAGTCGATCGATGCGAAATCTGTGACTCTCGCCAGCGGCAAGGTGCTTGAAGCCGATCTCGTCGTCGTTGGCATCGGTGTGCGCCCGTTGATCGGGCTCGCTGAAGCCGCGGGCCTGAAGATCGATCGCGGCATCACGGTCGATCGTTTCCTGGCTACCAGCGCCGCTGGCATCTACGCCGCCGGCGATATCGCGCGCTGGCCCGATCGCGTGAGCGGTGAGTCGATCCGCGTCGAGCATTGGGTGGTTGCCGAGCGACAAGGCCAAGTGGCCGCGCGCAACATGCTGGGGCAGCACGCGCCATTCGACGTGGTGCCCTTCTTCTGGACCAAACAATACGATTTCGGACTGCGCTATGTCGGGCATGCGGAACATTTCGACAAGGTGGAAATCGACGGGAGCCTGGCCGCGCGCGATTGCCGGCTCACCTATAGCCGCAACGGCAAAAAGCTGGCGGTGGCGGTTGTTAACCGGGACCTCGAAAGCCTGCGCAGCGAAGTGGAGTTTGAGGCCGCATTTCTTGCGAGCGTGTGAACCGGGATTCCGGCACGACTGGCACATCAGGTCTATCGGCACAATCCGATGCGATGACTGACACCGCACCTTCGACCAATATTCCTGAGTCTGAGCCGTCAAATCCTGTTGCACCCGTCAAGCAGGCGCGCAACCCTCTGCACGGCCTTACGCTGGAGCGCATCGTCACCGAGCTGCAAGCGCACTACGGCTGGGCGGGCCTGGCGGAGCAGATTCCGATGCGCTGCTTCACGCAGGACCCCAGCGTGCCGTCCAGCCTGAAGCTACTGCGCAAGACGCCCTGGGCGCGGGAGAAAGTGGAGAGTCTTTACCTCTTCATGTTGCGGGAGCAGCGGCGCAATGGGTCACAGCCGGGCGGTTGAGTGGTGCGGTCCGTGGGCACCGACGTACTATTTCCCGCTGGGCTCAAAGCATAAAAAAAGGAACGACAACCGCTCAGGCTGATCGTTCCTTTTCGTTTCGCTCGGGGCTGTTATGCCCCGACGCTCATGCGGCTTCTGCAGCCGCGATTCATTTACTTCGCCAGCGGCGGGATGCGCAGCTTCTGGCCTGGGTAGATCTTGTTCGGATCGCTCAGCATTGGTTTGTTGGCTTCGAAGATCTGCTGGTACTTGTTGGCATCGCCGTAGTACTTCTTGGAGATGGCTGACAGCGTGTCGCCGCTCACCACGTCGTGGTACTGCGATGCTTCAGAGGCTGCATTGACGGCGAGCTGGTTGTCCACGCTGGTCACGCTGCTGACGTTGCCAGCGGCTAGCGCTGCCTTCTCGGCGGCTTCCTGGCTCGGCGCGCCACCCATCAGGGTGACCTTGCCGGCGGAACCGTCGAACGCGACCTTGAGGTCGGTCAGACCAAGCTTTTGTGCTTCGATGTACGTCTTGATGGCGGCGCCAGCTTTGGCATTCAGGTCGGCGTCGGACGCGCCGGGAGCTGCCGTGGCAGGGGCTGCGGCATGCGCGCTGCTGAATAGTTTCTCGCCAGCGTCTTTGATGAAGCTCAGAAGTCCCATGGATGAACCCTCTCTTTTGGTTGCATTCGCGCGGTCGAATGCCGTCGCGATTGAATGATGAACACACGCTGGCGATATTGGCGGCAGCCTTCAGATGCTGGCTTGCCGTTGTGCCTGCGCTGCACACATTGGGCGGGTAAAGCGCGGGCGTGGTGTTAGCGGTTGTGCCTTGGTGCGACTCTTCGTCGTCAGCTCGTGTGCGAATTCGATCAAACGTAGAGCGGCGCCTCTGCCATCGCTTCGATCTGCTCTTCCAGCATCTGCACCTGCCCGCGCCAGTAGTCGCTGCTGCCGAACCACGGAAAGTTGATCGGAAAAATCGGGTCGTCCCAGCGCCGCGCGAGCCAGGCGCTGTAGTGCAGCAGGCGCAGTGTGCGTAAGGGCTCGATCAGCGCCAGCTCGCGCCGGTCGAAGCGGCGCACCTGCTCATAACCGTCGATGAGCGCGGCCAGTTGCTGCGTGCGCTGGGGGCGGTCGCCCGACAGCACCATCCACAGATCCTGCACCGCCGGGCCGGTTCGCGCGTCGTCCAGATCGACAAAATGCGGGCCGGGCTCGGGCTGATCGGTCGGCGTCCACAAAATGTTGCCCGGATGGCAATCGCCATGCAGGCGGATCGCGCGCAGCGGCAGCGGGCCGTCAGGGGGGCAAAATTCATCATCAAATACGGCTGTAGAGCAATCGGATAAAGCGCTTTCAGCTATCAACTGAAGAGCTTTATTGCAGGCGTGCTCCCATTCGCCCTGCACATCCAGCGGGATCATGCGGTGGCCCAAGAGCCAATCGCGTGGCTCCTCGCCATAGGTTGCCAGGTTGAGCGCGGGGCGCTCGGCAAAGGATGCATCTGCGCCCACCACATGGAGGCGCGCGATGAAGCGGCCAATCCACTCGAGAACATCGCCATCTTCCAGCTCAGGCCGGCGTCCACCGCGGTTGGCGCTTACGCTGAAGCGAAATCCTGCATGTCGGTGTAGCGTAGTGCCGGCTATCACCAGCGGCGGCACGGCAGGCACTTCGGCGGCAGCCAATTCCAGCGCAAAGGCGTGTTCCTCTTCGATCTGCGCATCCGTCCAGCGCTCGGGCCGGTAGAACTTGGCAACCACCAGGCTGCCATCTTCGAGGCGGATCTGATAGACGCGGTTTTCGTAGGAAGAAAGAGCGGTCAGCCGACCATCGCCGTAGAGGCCGACAGAGGCGAGGGCGTCGAGAACGGTGTCGGGTCCGAGCTTTGAGAACGGATGCTGGGCGGGTGTGGCGGAGGACTCCAGCGGACCGATCCCGTCGGGCTGCGCGTCCTCGTCATCCAGGTCGGGAAAAAAAGAGGCGACGGGCTTTTCAGAGCCGTCGCCTTCTGGGGAATGCAGGGCGTTCATGCGCCCATTGTCGGCCGTCGCGTCATGTCGCGCGCTGGGCGTTGACCTATGCGGTCAGGCGAAGCAGCGCGTGCAAGAGACCCAAGCCTGCTTTTGGTCTTAGGCGACCGACAGCTTCACTTCGATGTTGCCGCGGGTTGCGTTTGAGTAGGGGCACACCTGGTGCGCCTTTTGGACCAGCGCCTCAGCTTCGGCTTTGTCCATGCCGGGCAGGTGAACGACCATCGCCACCTCAATCCCGAACCCCTGGGGGATCTGGCCAATGCCGACGGATGAGTCGATAGAGGCATCTGCAGGAAGCGTGGCTTTCTCGGCCGTTGCCACATGCTTCAGCGCGCCGAGGAAGCAGGCTGCGTAGCCGGCTGCGAAGAGCTGCTCGGGGTTAGTCGCGCCGCCCGCGCCGCCGAGTTCCTTGGGCGGTGAAAGCTTCACATCCAGCAGGCCATCCGAGCTTTTGGCGCTGCCGTCGCGGCCACCGGTGGCGGTTGCATGGGCGGTGTAGAGAACTTTGTCGATTTTCGTGGTCATGGCTGATGCTTTCTTGAGTTGGTTGAGTAGAAAAAATGGCGCTTGGCTCGGGGCCCAAGGCCGGGACGAAAACTTATGAATCGATAGCCCGGAGCCGCACGTCAGAGCCCTTGGACTTGTTGCGCTGAACGAAGCTGCCCGCGCAAGGTCTGCAATTCGGCCGTCAGCTCCATCAGCTGCGGAATGCTGCAGGCAGTCGCTTGCATGACGCACTCGGGCACAGCGGCTGCCCGCTTCTTCAGCGCGTGCGCCTCGGGTGTCAGATGGATGTGCACGCGGCGTTCATCGACGGTATCGCGCTGCCGACGCAGCAGGCCGGCCTGCTCCATGCGTTTGAGCAACGGCGTGAGCGTGCCGGAATCGAGAAACACCCGGTCTCCTAGCGCCGACACCGTGACGCCGTCCTGCTCCCACAGCGCCAGCAATACCAAATACTGCGGGTAGGTGAGGCCGAGCGGCGCCAGCAAGGGCTGGTAAAGCCGGGTCATGGACAGTGAGGCGGAATAGAGCGCGAAGCATAGTTGCCGGTCGAGCTTCAACAGCTCGCTCCGGTCGCCTTTGACAAGAGCTGTTCCGCTGCGGGAGCGGCTTTTTGTTGCCGGGGTGCGCCTGGTCGGCGTGGCGACAGCGGTGGGAACGGCGCACTTCGATGACATGGCCTAATTGTATCGTGCAATTATATTGCGCGCAATATTAATGGGAGCGTGGAGTTTCTTTGGCCGTTGGTCGGGTTTCATGGGTGCGCGTCGGTGCTTTAAAGTGACGCGCACCCATGCTGCCATCTATGCCCAGGCCCACTCATTCAGGGACGTTTTCACCCATGACGCTCACTCTCGGAACTCCGCTGACTCCTCAGGCTACCCGTGTGATGCTGCTCGGCTCGGGTGAGCTGGGCAAGGAAGTGATCATCGCGTTGCAGCGCCTGGGTGTGGAAACGATTGCCGTCGATCGCTACGACAACGCCCCTGGCCAGCAAGTGGCGCACCACTCGCGCACCATCACCATGAGCGACGGCGCGCAACTGCGCTCGCTGATCGAAGCCGAGCGGCCGCTATTGGTGGTGCCCGAGATCGAGGCTATTGCCACAGGCACCCTGCAGGAGCTGGAAGACGCTGGCACCGTGCGTGTGGTGCCAACGGCACGCGCCGCGCGCCTGACGATGGACCGTGAAGGTATCCGCCGGCTCGCGGCCGAAACGCTGCGCGTGCCCACCAGCCCGTACCGCTTCTGCGATTCGCTAGAGGCGCTGCAGGCTGCCATCGACGGCACCGATGCAAAAGGTGGTGCTGTGGGTGGCGCTGCCATTGGTTATCCGTGCGTCGTCAAGCCCCTGATGAGCAGCTCCGGCAAGGGCCAGAGCCGCCTCGACGGGCCGGCCGATGTGAAAGCCGCGTGGGACGCCGCCATGCAAGGCGGCCGCGTGGCGCAGGGCCGCGTGATCGTCGAAGGCTTCATTGATTTCGACTACGAGATCACGCTGCTCACCGTGCGCGCGCTGGGCTCGGATGGCGAAGTACGCACGCGTTTCTGCGAGCCGATCGGGCACTTGCAAGAAAGCGGCGATTACATCGAAAGCTGGCAGCCGCAGCCCATGTCGACCCTGGCGCTGCAGCGCGCGCAGGACATCGCGCTGGCGGTTACCGGTAATCTTGGCGAAGCGCCAGCCAACGGCCATCCCGGTCTGGGCGTTTTTGGCGTCGAGCTGTTCGTCAAGGGCGACGACGTGTGGTTCAGCGAGGTCAGCCCGCGACCACACGACACCGGCATGGTCACCATGGCCACGCAATGGCAGAACCAGTTCGAGATGCATGCCCGCGCCATCCTGGGTCTGCCGGTTGACACCTCGCTGAAGAGTCCCGGCGCAAGTGCTGTGATTTACGGCGGAACCGATGCCCAAGGCATCGTCTTCGATGGTGTGGCCGAAGCGCTTTCCATCGTCGGAACCGAGCTACGTCTTTTCGGCAAACCCGAGAGCTTCGTTAAACGCCGCATGGGCGTGGCGCTGGCGCATGCGGCCAATGTGGAAGCGGCACGGGTCAAGGCCCGGCAGGCTGCAGCA
Source organism: Burkholderiales bacterium (assembly GCA_038234045.1). GTDB lineage: Bacteria > Pseudomonadota > Gammaproteobacteria > Burkholderiales > Burkholderiaceae_C > JBBSUX01. Next base: position 1,121 of record JBBSUX010000195.1, on the reverse strand, counting down.
CAGGTGAGGCCCCGCGAGGCTTGAGTCTCGGCAGCGGCAGTATCGATTCGAGCTTGCTCCCTACTGAAACGCCACCTCGGCAAAGCTCCGCAACTTCCGGCTATGCAGCCGCCCCACGCTACCCGATCGCAAAATTTCGACCGCACGAATGCCGATCCGTAGATGCTGGTCCACCCGCTCGCGATAAAAGTGGTTGGCCATGCCGGGCAGCTTGATCTCGCCGTGCAGTGGTTTGTCGGAAACGCAGAGCAGGGTGCCGTAGGGAACCCGAAAGCGGAAACCGTTGGCTGCTATGGTGGCCGATTCCATGTCGAGCGCCACGGCGCGGCTCTGGCTGAAGCGGCGCTGCGGAGTGTTGTCGGGCAGCAGCTCCCAATTCCGGTTGTCGGTGCTGGCGACGGTGCCGGTGCGCAGGATGCGTTTGAGCTCATCGCCCTGGAGCCCCGTCACCTCGGCCACCGCTTTCTGCAGCGCTAATTGAATTTCCGCCAGCGCCGGCACAGGTACCCAGAGCGGAAGCTCTTCGTCCAGCACATGGTCCTCGCGCACATAGCCATGCGCCAGCACATAGTCCCCCAGCTGCTGGGTGTTCCGCAGCCCGGCGCAGTGGCCCAGCATCATCCAGGCGTGGGGCCGCAGCACGGCAACGTGGTCGGTAATGGTCTTGGCATTGGCGGGCCCGACGCCGATGTTGACCATCGTGATGCCGGTGCGGTCTTCGCGCACAAGGTGGTAAGCAGGCATCTGCGGCAGGCGCGGTGGCGCTACACCCAGAACATCGGATGCCAGCTCAGCGGTACCCGAGCGTCGGGTGACGACATTGCCGGGCTCGATGAAGGCGATGTACTCGCTTTGCGGATCGGCCATCGCCTCATGGCCCAGCCGTACAAACTCGTCGATATAGAACTGGTAGTTGGTGAACAGCACGAAGTTCTGGAACCACTCAGGTGCAGTGCCGGTGTAGTGGCGCAGGCGGTGCAGCGAATAGTCCACGCGCGGCGCAGTAAACAGTGACAGCGGCTGTGGTGCACCCTGCGGCGGCCGATGGGTGCCGTTGGCAATGCCGTCGTCCATGGCAGCCAGGTCGGGCAGGTCGAAAACGTCGCGCATCTGCACGCGGC
>JBBSUX010000194.1:0-6876 GCA_038234045.1 Burkholderiales bacterium | reverse complement strand
GCAGCAGCGCGTTGAACAGCGTATTGACGGCCGGCAGCAGATGAAAGGGCCGCTTCTTCAGCACCGCGACAAACTTGGGTATGTCGCGCGGATTGGGAATCATCGTCAGGTGCGAGCCCTGCCGGATCGCCAGCAAGCAGAGCGTGAGCGCGAAGATGTGATAGAGCGGCAGCGCTGCAACGCTGTTGATTTTCGAGGGGTCGCCCACAGTCGCCAGCGCGGGCGTGAACCAGGCTTCTGCCTGCAGCGTTGCGGCAACGATATTGCGCTGCGTGAGGATGGCTCCCTTCGAGAGCCCGGTCGTACCGCCGGTGTACTGCAGGAAAGCGATGTCTTCCAGCGTCGTGCCGTGTGGCGCCAGTGTGCGCTTTGCGCCGTCGGCCAACGCTTCGCGCCACGGCGTGACGCGGCGACCATCGCCCAGCGGCAGCGCATACGCAGGAACCATCTTCGCCAGATGGCGAACGGCAAAGGTGATCCAGGATCCGTAAACCCCCGGGCCGTTGTCACCAAGCTGATCGCCCATCGCCGTGACCACCACATCCTTGACCGCGGTGCCCTCGATCACTTCGACCAGCACATGGGCGAAGTTCTCCAGAATGATGATGGTGCTTGCCCCGGAGTCGGCCAACTGGTGGCGGAGCTCGGGCGCGGTGTAGAGCGGATTCACATTGACGCACGTGTAGCCGGCGCGAAGGACCGCTGCCATGGTTACCGCGAACTGCGGAATGTTGGGCAGCATGATCGCCACGCGCGCGCCTTTTTCCAGACCACGCGATTGCAGCCAGGCGCCAAGTTCGCGCGAATGCTTGTCGAGCGCGCCGTAGCTCATCCAGCGGTCCATGCAGACACAGAAAGGCTGGTCGGCATGGCTTTTGAAAGACTCCTCCAGCAGCTGTGGCAACGAAGCGTAGCGTTCCGGGTCGATGGTGTGCGGCACGTCCGACGGGTAATGCGCGAGCCAGGGGCGGGAATCCATTGCTTTGTCTCCTGATTTTTGGTGCGGCTCCATTCTGGATGGGCAGGGGCTGTCATGGCCATCGGGCTTACACCGAAGAGGGCGTGCAAGTTCTGACGCTTTGGTGACTCGCAGGCTGTGCGACGATCCGCGCATGCTCGCTCGTCTGCAACGTTTCATCACGCTCGGCCTTCTGGCCGTGGCGTTCGCTTGGGTGCTCGTCTGGGCGCCCGCGCATCTGGGCATCGCCGCGCTCGGCGTCGTGCTGCTGCTGGCCGGTCACTCGGGCTTCCTGGCATTCGAATGCGTGCTGATGCGCCGCGCCAACCGGGGTGATCCCGCTCCGGCGGCCACTCTCACGCAAGTGACGTTTTCCTGGCTGCGCGAATGCGCGATGGCGCCGCTGGTCTTTTGCTGGCGTCAGCCGTTTCGTGAGTATGCGGTGCCCGATCGATTAGGCACAGAGGGCGGTGCCAGTGCCCGCCCGGCTGCCGGATCGAAGGACACGGCCGCTCTTCCCGGCGTGGTGCTGGTGCATGGTCTCGTCTGCAATCGTGCGTTCTGGACGCCCTGGCTGCGCGTGCTCGCCGCTCGCGGCCAGCCCTTCATCGCGCTCAACCTGGAGCCGGTGTTCGGTGAAATCGATGGCTATGTACCGGCTCTGGATGACGCGGTGCGGCGCATGACAGCTGCCACCGGCACGGCGCCCGTGCTGGTTTGCCACAGCATGGGAGGAATCGTCGCGCGGGCCTGGCTGGATAAGACCGGCGATGACAGTCGCGTTGCCCGTGTGCTCACCCTGGGCTCGCCCCACCACGGCACGCGGCTGGCCGACTTCAGCCCTACCGCGAACGGCATGCAGATGCGGGTCGGCAGTGATTGGCTCAGGCGCCTGGCCTCACGGGAAACCCCGGCGCGGCGCCGGCTCTTCACCTGCTGGTATTCCAACTGCGACAACATCGTGTTCCCGGCATCGACCGCCAGCCTGCCGGATGCGGACAACAGACTGGTGCAAGGCCAGCCGCATGTCGGCATGGCTTTTGATGCGAAGGTGATGGCTGAAGCGATGGCGTTGATCGCCAAGCCTTCTGCGCACTGATTGATGCTTTAACTATAGCCAGTAGCGCTTATGCGCAAAGCGCTAGTACCATTTTTGATGCTTGATATGCATCTCTCAGCCAGAGACGCCGCTACGCTGCATGCGGCCTTTGTGGCTAACCGTGGCGCGCCTCACTTCAGCCAGCGATCCTGCACCTGCTGGTAGGCGCCCGAAGCCTCGCCCAGATGCAGCCACTGGTCGACATAGGCCTTGAAAACGACATCGCCGCGCGGCAACAAGTAGGCCATCTCGCCGTATTGCAACGGCTTGTCGGGGTTGATGGCGCAGAGCCCGGGTTTCTGTTTTTGCTGAACGATGGCTTCGGCTGATTCGGTGACGAACACGTCGGCCTTGTTCGCGAGGATCTCGTCGAAGATGGTCAGGTTGTCCGGGTTCATCTTCAGTTGCGCATGCTTGAAGTTGGCGCGGGCAAAGCGCTCGTTGCTGCCGCCGGGATTGAAGATCACGCGCGTGCCCGGCTGGTCAATCGCGGCCACGCTCTGGTACTTGGCCACGTCGGCGCAGCGCGCGATCGGCGTCTTGCCGTTGACCATATAGGGCGTGCTGAAGAAGGCTTTTTTCTGCCTGTCGGTGCTGACCGAGATGCCGCCGACTGCGATGTCGCATTTGCCGGCCACCATGTCGGGCAGCAACTGCTTCCAGCTGGTCTGGATCCATTCGGGTTTCACGCCCAGGCTGGCGGTGAGCGAGGCCATCTGGTCGGCATCGATACCCTCGAAGCTGCCGTCAGCTTTTTTGAAGGCGAAGGGCTTGTAGTCGCCCGGCGTGCAGATGCGCAGTACGCCGGCTTGCTGCGCGGCGTCGAGATGCGAAACTGCTGCCGTCGATGCGTGCGGGGAGCCGGCCATGGGCATGCCACCGTCAGCTGGCGCACTGGCGCAGCCCGCCAACAGGGCGAGCGTCGCTGAAGCCGCTGCACAAAGCAGCTTACGGGTAGCGGTACCGAACGAGGAACGAACCAAAGGCGAGGTCTGCATGGCAGCGACGGCGCGGGGCCGGAAAGGCGATGGAGCGCCTATTTTGCGGCTTCCAGCACGCCGCGGCGCATCTGGTCGAGCTCGATCGATTCGAACAGCGCCTTGAAATTTCCGTTGCCGAAACCGTCGTCGCCCTTTCTCTGGATGAACTCGAAGAAGATCGGACCGAGCTGGTTCTCGGAGAAGATCTGCAGCAGCAGCTTGCCGGCGATGCCGTCCACCAGGATCTTGCGCCGCTTCAGCTCGGCGATGTTCTCGCCATGGCCGGGGATGCGCTTGTCGATCAGTTCGAAATACGTGTCGATGGTATCTAGCAGCTTGACGCCTTTGGCCTGCAGCGCATCGACGGTGGCGAAGAGATCGTCCGAGCCCATGGCGATGTGCTGGATGCCTTCGCCGTTGTACATGTCCAGATATTCCTGGATCTGGCCGGCTTTTTCCTTGCCTTCTTCGTTGATCGGAATGCGGATCTTGCCGCAGGGGCTGGTCATGGCCTTACTCTTGACGCCGGTGACCTGGCCTTCGATGTCGAAGTAACGGATTTCGCGGAAGTTGAAGAGGCGCTCATAAAAATCCGCCCATTCGTTCATACGGCCGCGGTGCACGTTGTGCGTCAGGTGGTCGATGTAGGTGAGGCCGTTGCCACGCGGATTGAGCATTTCATCTGCCGACAGTCCCGTTTTGCTGTTGATCGGCTCGAAATCCACGTCGAAGAAGCCGATGTTGCCGATCTGACCCGTTTCGGCGCCGTTCTTGCCGCGCCAGCGGTCCACCAGATAAATCAAACTGTCGCCCACGCCCTTGATGGCCGGAACGTTCAACTCGCCCGGCGCCGCGGTGCCGGCATAGCCCCAGGCGCCGAGCGAGAGCGCGCGCTCATAGGCGAACTTGGCATCCTGCACGCGGAAGGCGATGGCGCAGACGCTCGGACCATGCTGGCGTGCAAAGCGCTGGGCGAAGGAGTCCGGCTCAGCGTTCAGGATGAAATTGATCTCGCCCTGGCGATACAGCGTCACGTCCTTGTGACGGTGCCGCGCTACGGCGGTGAAGCCCATCTGCTCGAAGACCTTGCCCATGGCAGCCGGATCGGGCGCGGCGAACTCGACGAATTCGAATCCATCGGTGCCCATCGGGTTGTCCCAGGCGGAAGGGGAGTCGCCATTGGCGCTATGGGCGGAGGCTGGGATACTTGATTCTGGCGCTTGCATGGATTTCCTTGAGAGCAGGGTTCTCCTGCACTTTATGACCCATCTGCGGCAGATACCCGGCGTATTTTCGTCCTGATTTGCAGGATTTCAGCGCCGCTGCTTTCCCTGCGGTCGGGTTCCCAAGCCAAAATCGGTCATGCCGTGGACAGGTCAGGGTTGAGCGGAAGCCCCTGATGGCCCAGCCCGATCGGCGCGACGCACTGCCAGCGCCGCATCCAGCCGCAGCGCTTCTTCGGACGTGAAGGTCTGGGTGCGCAGTTGCTCCAATGCGGAGGCGCTGGCCCGCGCCTGCTGTGCCTGCTCATACGCATCAAGCCGCTGGTTCCAGTCGCGCTCCTGTCGGTCCAGCGCAGCGAGGCGTGTCGCAGCGCCTTCGCCGAACTGCGCGCTGCGTGCCGTCCAGCGCGTGCGATCGTCCGTGGCCTGTGCATCGAAGCGAGCGGTCTGCGCTGCGACGTCGACCTGAACCTGGCTGTAGGCACGCGCGCTGCGCTGCTCCGGGCTCAGTTCGGACTCGGCTCCGGCCAGCGCTGTCGTCTTTTCGGCGGGAGTCAGGTCTTGGTTCTGCTCGATCTGCCGGCGCGCCAGCGTGAAACTATCCAGGCTTTCCTGGTCGGCAAACAGCGCGGCGTACTCGGTCTCGTCAAAAAACTGCCGGCGCAGCGCATTCCGGGCAAGGATCGACTCGCGCAGAGCCTCGGCTTGGCTCGTGTTGTCAGGCGGACGCAATTCACCAAGTGCGACGCGGTAGTCCACATAGCGCTCAGCCATGGCCAGCGCGCGGGTGGCGAGATCGGCACTAAAGAATTGCGCTACCAGTCCTTGCAGGCGTTGCTTGAGTGTGGCGGGATCGGGGCTTTCACCCGCTGCGAGCAGCAGGGCTTCCAGCGTATCGCGCAAGCCCGGGACCAGCAGCGGATCGGAGCCATCGTCAGTCGCACCAGCCCGTGAAGGCGGGGCCGTATCGGCCTGATGGTTCGACGGGGTGAGAGCCACGCGCTCTATTGGGACCATCGACAGTTGGGCGTCGGGGCGATCGCCTTGGAAGCCCGCGCTCAGCAGCGACCAGCCAACCGCCACCACCGCCACGACCAACACCATGACAAAGCCCGCCGCAATCACACGGCGGCCCGGGGGGATGTGCATCTTCACAAGCCGGCGTTCTTCAACCGGTTGGCTTGCTGACGGTACAGCGTGACAGGGTCGGGCGAGAACCAGTCCCGCAGGCCCAGGATCTGATTGACCTCGTCCAGGTGGTTTTGCCGATAGCTGCCCAGGTTTTGTCCCAGCCGGGCCGCGCAGGCCGACACCAGGCCGTCGTTGGGTTCGCCAAACACCAGACCGGTGAGCACCAGCGCCGCGTCGCTCGGGTCGAGCAAGTTGGTCAGGTTCTGCGTGCCGGTCCAGGAGTAGTAATGCACGCCTGCCACCACATAGGCGCCGTCGCCACAGCCGTAGCTCGGCACGCCCGCGCTGAAGCGCTGATTGAAGCGGGTCGAGCCGGCTGTGGTGAGTGAATCAAGCGCAGCAGTCGGCATCTGAGGCAATGCACTGCCGCCCGAGGCAATATTGATCAAAGTGACGAATGCCCGCACCGCGCCGTTGGCAACGGTCTCGCTCACGCTGCCCTTCGGGGCCACGCCGCGCAACACGTCGGCAACGCGCGAGCCGCGATTCACACCGCCTACCGACGTGACAGACGCCACAAGTTGCGGCGCCACGCCGGCCACGTACCGGGCGGTAGGACCGCCTTGCGAGTGTCCGATCAAATTCACCTTCTGCGCTCCGGTGATCGCCAGAATGTTGCGTACCTGGGTCAGCAACTGTTCGCCGCGCACTTCCGTGCTGTTGGCCGCCGAGACCTGGGCCACGAACACCGTCGCGCCGTTGCGGCGCAGGTTGTCGGGAATGCCGTAAAAGTAGTCCAGCCCGAAAAGCGAATCGAAGCCGAACAGGCCGTGCACCAGCACGATGGGATAGCGGGTTTGAGCGTATCCGCCCTGTGCGTATACCGGCGGCGCACACAACGCGCCGATGAGAGCGAAGGCTAAAAGACAGTGCTTGAGCAAACGGGCGGCAAAACGGGGCATCGTGGAAGTCTCCGGTCTGGTTATGGAAAAGAACGATCGTGCTTTTTTGTGAGTACATTCTTTCGCGACCCAGTGAGACAAGACATTCGGACATACCCGCACCGAGCGTTCGGCAGCCGCTTTCATCAAGAAGGAGGGGCTGACTGGCTTTGGATTTAGAGTGCAGCGCATGCACGCCCAACACGCCATCGACAAACTCGACCGGGCCATCTTGCGCAGCCTGCAGGCCAACGGGCGAGAAAGCTATGAGGTGATTGGCGAGATGGTCGGACTCTCTCCGAGCGCCGTTTTGCGACGGGTCAAGCGCCTCGAAGACGGCGGCGTCATCGACTGCTATGTGGCGCTCGTCAAGCCCGAGGCGCTCGGGCTGGGGCTGACCGCCTATCTCAACGTGCGCCTCGAAAAGCACACCGAATCCCACAAGCGCAATCCGATGGACCTGTTTCGCGCCAGCGTCCAGACATGGCCCGAGGTGGTGGAATGCGCCGCGCTTACCGGTGACATGGATTACCTGCTGCGGGTG
>JBBSUX010000193.1:0-6902 GCA_038234045.1 Burkholderiales bacterium | reverse complement strand
GGCGCGCGCCATAGCCGAGCTGCACCAGATTGCCGTCGTTGAGCCGTATGTGCGGAATGCGCCGGTCGGCCGCCGCTTGGACGATGCAATCGGTGCTCGGCCCGAGGAAGGAACGGTCGATCTGGGCGCGCAGGCGTTGCGCTGCGTTCGCGACGTCAAAGGCGTCGTTACGGATAGCCGCCATCAGCAGTGCGTGACCTTCCGCCAGCGCGACACGTGCGCTGGCTTCGTCCTGCGCACGAAAGACCATCTTGTAGATGCCATTCTTGGTGGTTTCGCGGGTCTGGCCGAAGGCGGTGGGCATGCCTGCCAGATTCAGCAGTTCGATGATCACGTGTTCCAGCACATGACCCATCCAGGTGCCGCCTACCAACCGCTGCAGGAAGCCGCCGCGCTCCCCGACACCGCAATGGTGCTCGACCAGATCGGGCAACCAGGCCACCAGGCGATCGCTCAATCCGGGGATGAGGTTGGACGGGAATTGCTCGAACTCGCCCAGGTCGAGCCAAACTTCCAGCACCTCTCGGTAAGTCCAGATGTTCGAGCCGTGCAGATAGCGCGCCTGCAGGATGCGAATGTCGCCGCCCGGAAGTGCGCTGATCGAAGCGCCACTGACCGCGCCAGGGGAGAGGAAAGAGGTTGGATCTGTCATGCCTAGGGCCGGTGGCGACGGTCGGGTGGGCTACGGCGTCCGGTGCTGGCCAGAGCGGAAAATGCTCACTGGCCGGTCAATCCGCCGTTGTGCATGCTTTCCGAACTGTGGGCATCGGTCAGAATCAGCAGCTCGCTTCGTGCGGCGCCGATTTTTGGCGTCTTGAGCGCCTTTTTCTGCACATGCTTCATTCCGAATCCGTCGATGTCTCCGTGGTGAATTGCGGCCCCCTTGGGGGCTCGGCCGATGTTCCGCTCGGCGCCGGAGAGAACGTTCTAGCGACCCTCGTGGTTGACCTTGATGAACGGATGCGGTTTACATTCTGCAACATTACGCTGACGAGCCGTCGGCTGATTGCGTCGCGTGCGGGGCATCCGGATGAGTGCGATACGTGGGATCTGCCGGGTCTACGTCTGCTGCTTTCCGACCATGCCGGAGTCGGATTGCTGGAGCTGTGCGGACCAGAGGGGCGGCTCGCTGCCTGGCGCTTCACCATGGGCGCGCATGCCGCTGCGATGCGGTTGGTCGGCGATGCAGCAGCGCTGGCGGCGAGCGAACCGCCCATAACCAATGCTGCCGCGCCAGAGACTTTTGCAAACGAACCGGACACCCCGCCATCGACCTGGGTGCTGCTTCGACTTGCGCGTTTTGCGCGGCCTTATCGCGGCCGGCTTGCAGCTGGTTTTACGCTGACGCTGCTGTCCACCGCCGCGACTCTGGTGCCGCCGTATCTGACCATTCCGTTGATGGACAACGTCCTGATACCGTTTCAGAACGGCGAAGCGATTGCGCCCTCGCGCGTGGCGTTTTATCTTTCGGGATTGCTCGCCGCAGCGCTGGCCGGCTGGGGCCTGGGCTGGGCGCGCACCTATATGTTGGCGCGGGTGTCGGAGCGCATCGGCTCCGACCTGCGCACCGCCACCTTCGAGCACCTGATGCAGCTCTCGCTCGAGTATTTTGGCGGCAAGCGCACCGGCGATCTGCTGGCGCGCATCGGCACTGAAACCGATCGCATCAATGTCTTCCTTTCGCTGCATGCGCTGGACTTCATCACCGACCTGTTGATGATGGTGATGACCGCGATCATCCTGTTCTCGATCGATCCCTGGCTGGCGCTGGCGACATTGGTGCCTTTGCCGTTTATTGCCTGGATGATCCATGTCGTGCGTGACCGTCTGCGCACTGGCTTCGAGAAGGTCGATCGTGCGTTCTCCGAGGTCACCAATGTGCTGGCCGACACGATTCCGGGAATCCGCGTGGTCAAGGCCTTTGCCCAGGAGGCGCGGGAGGGGCAGCGTTTCCGCGCCGCCAACGCGCGCAATCTGGCTGTGAACGACCGCATCAACCGCACCTGGTCGTTATTCACGCCCACTGTCACGCTGCTCACCGAAATCGGCTTGCTGGTGGTGTGGGCTTTCGGCATCTGGCTGGTGGCGCACCAGAGCATCACGGTGGGTGTGCTGATCGCGTTTCTGGCCTATATCGGGCGCTTCTACACGAGGCTCGATTCGATGAGCCGGATCGTCTCGGTGACGCAGAAAGCGGCTGCAGGCGCCAAGCGGATCTTTGACATCCTGGATCATGTCTCCAACGTGCCAGAGCCGCGCGATCCTGTGCCGCTGCCAGCTGCGCGCGGTGCCATCTCGCTGCGCAATGTGGGCTTTCGCTACGGCAGCCGCTCGGTGATACGGGGTCTGGATCTGGAAATAAAGCCGGGCGAGATGATTGGATTGGTAGGCCATAGCGGCTCCGGCAAAAGCACGCTGGTGAACCTCATCAGCCGTTTCTACGACGTGAGCGAAGGCGCCATCCATGTCGATGGACACGACATCCGGCGTTATCGCATTGCCGACTTCCGCCGTCACATCGGGCTGGTACTGCAGGAGCCGTTTCTCTTCTTCGGCACCATCGCCGAGAACATCGCCTATGGCCGCCCAGACGCAAGTCGCGAAGAAATCGTCGCTGCTGCGCGTGCAGCCCATGCGCACGACTTCATCCTGCGCTTGCCCCAGGCCTACGATTCGCTGGTGGGTGAGCGCGGTCAGGGCCTCTCGGGCGGGGAGCGCCAGCGCATCTCGATTGCACGCGCCTTGCTGATCGATCCGCCGATCCTGATCCTTGACGAGGCGACCTCGGCGGTGGACACCGAAACCGAAAAGGAAATTCAGCGAGCGCTCGACAACCTGGTGAAAGGTCGCACCACCATCGCCATCGCCCACCGCTTGTCCACCCTGCGCAAGGCTGATCGCCTGGTGGTGATGGATCGGGGCGAAGTGGTCGAAGTCGGGCCGCACGATGAGCTGATGCTGCGTCAGGGCGCTTACTGGCGCCTGTACCAGGCACAGCTGCGGCGTCTTGATGAAGAAGAAAGCGACATCGGCGGTGCGGCTGCTACTGCCGAGGCGCGCCTGCTGGAGGCTGAGATTGCGCAGAGCCATCCGGTTCCTGCCGAGGAGCGCTCATGAGCACGCAACACCCCTCCGCAGATTCGGTCGTGTTGCAGCGCGATGCTTTTGGGCGGCTTTTGCTGCAAGTCGGCGATGTGGACCCGGCGCAAGTGGTAGTGCCGGTGCGCGCGTTTCCGCTCACCGTGCCGAACGGCTGTGTCGCGCTGGTGGGTGCCGATGGGCGCGAGCAGGCGTGGGTCGAACGGCTCGCTGATCTTGCGGCTGAGAGCCGCGCGTTGGTGGAAGAGGAGCTTGCGCTGCGCGACTTCATGCCTGAAATTGCACGGGTGTGCGCTGTCTCCAGCTTTGCCACACCCAGTGTCTGGGACGTGGAAACCGATAGGGGCCGCACCCGACTGACCTTGAAGTCCGAGGACGGTCTGCGCCGTCTCGACGGTAACGGTTACCTCGTGGCAAGCGCCGACGGCGTCCAGTACCGTATCCGGGACCGGATGACGCTGGACCGGCATTCCCGCAAACTGCTGGACCGTTTTTTGTGAACACCGACATGCATGCTTTTTTCGATACCGGGTCGAGCACGGGTGGCGCCCTGGTGCTGTTTTCGGGTGGGCAGGATTCCACTACCTGCCGATTGCCGTGACGACACCATGAAAGCGATGCAGGTGGCGCTCGGGTTGGGCATGGATCGGCGTTTGGTCGTCGAAACGCCCTTGATGTGGATTTACAAGGCGGCGACCTGGCGCCTTGCGGAGGCGCTCGGCGACGCAGCGGCTCCGGTGGGGCAGGGTGGACAGGCGCTGGTGGAGCTGATCGTCAAGCACACCCATACCTGCTATCTGGGCGACCGCAGCCATCGGCACGCATGGGGCTACGGCTGCGGAACCTGCGATGCCTAACGACTGCGGGCTGCCGGTTTTCGTCGCTACCGCGGCTTGCCCGAGCCATCGCTGGTCGACGACGCTTCGTAGGACGCCGCCACGGTGTTTTCGCAGCCCTCAAGTTTGTGACGGGACTGCCGATAGTGACAACAAGGGCTATCGTGCCCGGTTACGGGCCACAGGTCCCATGGAGCGCTCGCCATGCAGCTACCCCCCCTCGATCGAACCCTCGCATCGCCGCCGCCGCTGGCAGACACCCGGCCCGTGACCGGCGGTGACGCTGTGCGTGGCGGCATCACGCCCGCAGCACTACAGCCGCAGGCGAAATCGCACGACTACATCGGTGCTCCGGTCGGCGCCCCGGGCCCCGACAGCCCTTCCGTTCGAACAGAACAGCCCAACCGGGACTGGGCCGAAGTGCGTGCCCACAAAGGCGTCCAGGAGCCGACAGCACCGCCGCCCGAACCGCCGCTCTACCAATTGCTGATCGATCAGGTCCAGTCGCTCTGGCGCGCCAGTGCGCAGACGGTCGATATTGCCGAGGAGGCCCAGCGCCAGGCGCTCAGGGCACAGGCGGCGGCGAATGGTACGGATCGCGCTCCTATCGTCTATTCCGATCCGGTCCGGGTGCAGAAGGCAGGGCATGCCTCCTCGTCATCTCCGTCTTCGGATTCAATGTCCTGAAGGTGACTGCGGCGCGGGCGCGGACGCAGGCTTTGCGCTCTGCTCCTTGTCTTTCGCGCGTTGGCGCTCCCGGTCGCGCTGAGCGCGGTAACGGATTGCGAAGGCACGCACCTCCTCGAAGCTGATGCGCTTGTCGTGGTTGGTGTCAGCCTCGTCGAAAGCCCTGGCGAGCTGAGGAAACAACGCCACTTCGTCGCGGCTCAGGTAACCGTCGCCATTGAAATCCAGCAGATCGAAATCACGGCGCGCCTTCAGCTCACCCTTGCTGACCTCAGGCTGCTGTGTGCTGCCACCCCTAGCACCGGGTGCAGCAGGCGACTTTTTGGCCGTGCCGGCTTTAGGGGCCGTACCGCCCCCGGAAGAAGAAGGTTCACTGCCCGGCACTCTGATGTGCACCCGCGGATGTTCTGCTCGAGCCGGTGATGACGGATTTGTAGTCTCGGCGGAAACTGCAGAACCTTGCGCCATGGCGCGCGTTGACGGGGCCGCCAACACCAACATCGCAAGGGAGACGAGGCACTGCAGCAGGTGTGGGTGTGCAATGGGCCTGAAGGCTCTGGTGAAAATGGTCTGCAAACTTGGCTCTCCCCATTCACGCGTGCGTTGGGAGTGGCGCGGCGCTTGCAGCAGGCTGGTTGCTGACTCCACCCGCCACATGCCCGGCTGGCACATGCAGCGAAGCCGAATGCACGTGACCGGTCTGGTCGTCGAAGAAGAAGTCGGGCTCGAACTCCCGCAGGAAGCCGCTCTTGTCGAGGCCACCCAGAAACATCGCCTCATCCACCGTCACGCCCCAGTCCATCAGCGTGCGGATGGCGCGCTCATGCGCAGGTGCGCTTCTGGCGGTGACGAGCGCTGTGCGGATCCGCATGCCCGAGGCGTCGGCCTGGCGCTGCAAGCGGTGCAATGCGGCCAGCAGCGGCTTGAACGGCCCTTCGGCCAGCGGTTGCGTGGCCTTGCTCGACTCGTGCAGCTGAAACGCAGCCAATCCTTCCGATTGATAGACGCGTTCTGCTTCGTCCGAGAACAGCACTGCGTCACCGTCGAACGCGATGCGCACCTCGCTTGGGTAATTGGCGCCGGCTTGAACCGATTCCGTCAGCACCCTCGCCGCCGGAACGCCGAGGGCCAAGGCTTCGCGCACATCGGCCTCGTTGGCGGAGAGGAACAGATGCGCGCCGAGTGGCCGCAAGTAACGGAAGGGATCGCGACCGCGCGTGAATACTCCGCGTTCCACCCGCATTCCGGCATTGCGCGCGGACTGAAACACCCGCATGCCGCTGGCCGGATCATTGCGCGAGAGCATCACCACCTCGACCCGCTGCACGTCGGGCGTATTGAAGGCGAGCAATTTTTTCACCAGTGAAAACGCCACGCCGGGCGGCGCGGGCACATCCAGCCGGTCGAGCTGCAGGCGCATGTAGGCGCTCTCGTCGCCGGCTTCGAACAAGCGGTTCTCTTCCTCGAAATTGAAGAGCGCGCGTGAGGAGATCGCGACGACCAGCTTGTCCTGCAGGGTGACGGGCATGAAGTGAGCGCAGCGACTCGCTGCTATTTGACGAAGGAGTTAAGCTGGATGATCGGCATCAGCACCGCCAGCACGATCAGCATGACGACCAGCCCCATTGCGACGATCAGCAGCGGCTCCAGGATGGTCGCGAGCGCCATGGCGCGGCGCTGTACCTCGGTGGAGAGCTGTACCGCCGCGCGTTGCAACATCACCGGCAACTGCCCGGTTTGCTCGCCCAGGCGCGCGAACATGGCAACCAGACCCGGAAAGCGCTTTTTCTGGCTGATGGCCGAGGCCAGAGGCGCACCTTCGCGGACCAGGGTCAGGGCGTCGAGCGCGTCGTCGCGCATGGCCTGGTTGTGCAGCGTTTCAGCCGCCGCCTGCAGCGCCCGCAGGATCGGCACACCAGCGGCGGCCAGCATGGCAAGCGTGCTGGCAAAGCGCGCGGCGTTGTAGCCCCGGGCCAGCCGGCCCACCAGCGGAAGCCGCAGCCACGCGCTGTCCATTTTTGAGCGAATTGCGGGTCTTGCGTAGGCCGCACGTGCGCTAATAGCTATTACGATAATAGCAATCAGCATCGCCCAACCATAGCCGCGCACAAAGGCGCTGATTCCCAGCATTGCCTGCGTCAGAAACGGCAGCGCGCGTTTGGTACCCGCAAATACATTGGCCACCTGCGGCACCACATATCCCACAAGAAACAGCACGATGGCGATCGCCACCAGCGTGACGATGGCCGGGTACAGCGCTGCGCCGATCAGCCGCGAGCG
>JBBSUX010000192.1:0-6902 GCA_038234045.1 Burkholderiales bacterium | reverse complement strand
GGTAGTTTGGGGCGATGGCATTCACCGGGATGCCATGCGGTGCGAGCTCGAGACTCAGCGACTTCACCAACGCGTTCAACGCCGCCCTTGCGGCATCGGGTATTGCGCCCCCCGGCAGCGGCAAACGGGTGCGGTTTGATGCGATCATCACCACGCGCGCGCTTTGCTGAGAAATCAAGCGTGGGATCGCGGCTTTTGCCAGCGCAAACGGAAACACCACAAGGCGATCTAGCGTCGCCCGCAAATCGTCGATGTTGGCATCAGCGACCGGTCCATGGATCGGTGGATAGGCGTCGTTGCTGACCAAGACGTCCAATCGCTTGGCTGAGGCCCACACCGCTTCGACAATTTCGGCAGGGTTTTGTGCGGCGAGCGCGACGACCCCGTTATTCGCTTGCTGGTAACGATCCCTTGTCGCTCTATCAGCAAAGGCAGTGTCGTGAGCGAAGATCTGGAAACCTGCTTCGCGCAGCGCAACAACGGCTGGCGGCCCAGCGAACTCAAGTGCGTTGGTAACCAGCGCAGTTAGTCCGCTCATTTGCTGCTTCCTTTACGCGCACCGCCAGGAATCACCGCGTCACTGACCGCTGGCCGTGACAGACCAAACCGTGTCTCCGACATCGTCCGCGATCAGAAGAGCGCCATCTGCGCTTTGTGCCAGCCCGACGGGAGCGCCGAAGAGCAACTTCTCGTCACTGGAGACAAATCCAGTGACAACCGGCACTTTCTGGCCCGTTGGCCGTCCGTTCACAAACTTGACGTAGCTCACCTCGTAACCATTCAACGGGGAACGGTCCCAGCTGCCGTGTTCGCTGATGAACGCTCCGCCATGGTACATGGCCGGAAGGTTGCTCCCCGTGTAGAACAGAAGTCCCAATGGCGCAACGTGAGAGGACAGCGCGAAGTCCGGCGCAATCGCCTTCTTCACCAGGTCCGGCCGCTGTGGCTGCACGCGTTCGTCGACGTGCTGGCCGTAGTAGCTGTAAGGCCAGCCGTAAAAAGCGCCTTCCTGAACCGCGGTCATGTAATCAGGAACCAGACTGGCCCCGATCTCATCGCGCTCATTGACGATGGCCCAAAGCTTGCCGGTCTGAGGCTCCCACTGAAGCCCGGTCGGGTTGCGAAGGCCCGATGCGAATATCCTGCTGGCCCCTGTCGCCACATCTACTTCAAGAATGTCGGCGCGCCGGTATTCCACCGCCAGGCCGTTCTCGGTGATGTTGCTGTTTGAGCCGACACCGACATACAGCTTCTTGCCGTCCGGACTGGCCAGCATGGCCTTGGTCCAGTGGTGATTGATGGTGTCTGGTAAATCAGCAAGCTCGACGCCCGGATCGGCAATGCTGGTGGCGCCCGTGGCGTAAGCGTACTTCATGATCCTGTCGGTATTGGCCACGTACAGCGTCTGCCCGATCAACTGAACCCCGAACGGGGAATTCAGGTGCTCAAGAAACACGTGCTGCTCCCACTTGGGAGAGCCCGGAACCTTGCGCAGAAGCGTGATCCGGTTGCCACCTTTGGCCCCTTTGCCCGAACGACTCATCACGATGCCCGCGAGTAACTGCTTGGGCGTGGTGACCGGCTCGGTGCCAGGGCCGTTCGACTCGACGACCAGCACATCGCCGTTGGGCAATGTCATGAGCTGCCGAGGATGCTGCAGGCCATCAGCGATCTTCTCGATCTTCAGGCCTGCCGCCACGGTCGGATGGCCATCTCCCTGCCAACCCACACCTTTTGGGACCTGCATCGGTGGCACCAGGAAGTTCTGAGCCGCCGGCAACTTGGGTTGTTGTCCAACCTGCTGTTGAGGATCGATCTGTGCCTTTTCACTGCAGCCGATAAGCGCCAGCACCAAGGCGGTGGGAACCAGTGCCATCCATGTTCTTTTGATCATTCTTGCACCCTGTAATTATTGTTCGAAAGTTGCAAGTTCAACAGGACATTGCTCAAGCCCAGAAGTGCCACTGTCAATATAGAAAGCCAAAGCGCCAACGGAACTGATCCGTAGGCGTCTCGACTATGGACAAAAGAATTGACGATGGCAGCAACAACCGCAAACAAATAAAGAAAAAACGCGCCTTTATCTCTCCTTGTACTCGTTCGAGCGCCGGGAAACCAGACCCACACGAGATTAATGAGCCGAGGAATGATCGCAAAAAGCAAGCCGACGACAATTAACCATGCGGCTGACTTGATCCACATGATATCTGCACTGTCGGTGTAGACCGCATCGAATATCAATGCCGCCACGAACATCCCGAAAGGAATTGGATTAAGGAGGCCGAAGACGATCGTAGCAATGCTGGATGGTCGTTTTTGAACGTCAATGCTCATATAAAAATCGGCTCGTTCCTCTGGTTTGGTACGAGACACGCGTTTTGAAGGGGAATTGAATAGTAGTTTGAATCTGCCTCCAAGATCGCGCTCAGACGTGCACGAGCGATTGGACTACAAAGAGTTGAGGCACCAGCGAAGCGACTGACGCGCAATACGATGGGGATTGCAGTCTGTGCGTTGAAGCGCCATCAAATAATTATTGGCCGGTCTACACCACGACCGGCTCCGGTTCCAGCCGGATACCAAAGCGCTCATAAACGCTGGTTTGAATGGCTCCGGCCAGCGTCATTACCTCACCGCCAGTAGCGCTGGTTTCCGGCCGCGCAGCGCCGCGATTCACCAGGACCAGCGCCTGCTTTTCATAAACCGCTGCCTGCCCGACCGATTTGCCCTTCCAGCCGCAAGCATCAATCAACCAGCCGGCTGCCAACTTGATGCTGCCGTCGGCCATAGGGTAGTGCACGATCTTGGGCTCGCGGGCGATGATGTCGGCGCATTGCTCTGGTGATACGGTGGGGTTTTTGAAGAAGCTGCCGGCGTTACCCACCACGTGCCAGTCGGGCAGTTTGGCGCGGCGGATTTCGCAGACCCAATCGAAGATCTGCTGGGCTGTGGGGGCAGCGATGCCCTCCTCCGCCTGCTTTCGCTCGAGCTCGGCATAGCCCAGTTCGGGCTTCCACGCTTTGGGCAGGCGAAAGCGCACGCGGGTGATGAGTGCGCGGCCGGCCAGGCCGAGCCCGCTGGAGCCTTCTGCCGGGGCGTGCTTGAAGACCGAATCGCGATAGCCGAAGCCGCACTGCGCGGCATCCAGCGTGAAGCTGTGGCCGGTGTGCAGATCGATGGCGTCGAGCGAATCGAAGCGGTCTTGCAGCTCGACGCCATAGGCGCCGATGTTTTGTACCGGCGATCCGCCCACGGTGCCGGGGATCAGCGCCAGGTTTTCAAGGCCCGGGCAGCCGTGGGCGAGCGTCCAGGAGACGAAGTCGTGCCAGTTCTCACCGGCGCCGGCTTCCACGATGGTGGCGCGGTCGTCGTCCGACACAATGCGCCGGCCCGGCACCTCCACCTTCAGCACCAGTTGCCGCACATCACCCGTGAGCACGATGTTGCTGCCGCCGCCCAACACGAATTTCGGCTGCGCTGCCAGTGCGGCATTGGACAGAAGCGCCTGCACATCGTCTTCTGACCGGATGCGCGCGAGCTGATGTGCCTTCGCGACGATGCCGAAGGTGTTGTAGGACTGAAGGGAAACGTTCTGCTCGGGGTACATGGGGGTGATTTTCGCATCCGGGCTTTATCGCTGCTGCAAGGTGCTGCTTGCTACGCATGAAGATTTTTGCTGTCGTACCATTAACGATTGCGAGATCGGCGGCCCTGTAATTTGGCAAGTCGATCCGTTTGCCAGACACCCCGGAGGAACCCAACATGCCGTCATTCGATACCGTCTGCGAAGCCGATCTCACAGAGGTCCGCAACGCAGTGGACAACACCGCCAAGGAAATCGGCACGCGCTTCGATTTCAAGGGAACCGCCGCCGCGATCGAGCTGAAAGATAAAGAGATCACGCTGATTGGCGACGCCGATTTTCAGCTGGCGCAAGTGGAAGACATCCTGCACAGCAAGCTCACCAAGCGCAACGTGGATGTGCGTTTTCTGGACAAGGGCGACTTGCAGAAGACGGGCGGCGACAAGGTCAAGCAGGTGATCAAAGTGCGAAACGGCATCGAAACAGAGCTTGCCAAGAAGATCCAGCGCATGGTCAAAGACAGCAAGCTCAAGGTGCAAGCTGCCATCCAGGGGGATGCAATACGCGTGACCGGCGCCAAGCGCGACGATCTGCAAGCCGCAATGGCGCTGATGAAGAAGGACGTGACGGACGTGCCGATCAGCTTCAACAACTTTCGGGACTGAGCTCCCTGCGGCGCTGCGTTTGTGTCGCCCAACGAGAAACCCGTTTTGCCATCCGTCGCATCCCCCGCCCCTGTGGCCGGATCGCATACCGCCATTCCTGATCCCACCGAGCAGGGCAGCGAAGATCTGCTGGCGCTGTGGTCGGATCTGGAATCAGGCGTTTCGATGCTGCTGCACCATCCGCTGCGCATCCACGAGTTCTCCTGGAAGCTTCGGCGTTTTGAGGCGTGGCTGCACGATTTGCTGGCCACCGAGGTTGATGCGGGGCTGTACCTGCTGTTTCAGCTCACCGCCACGTCGGCCGCCCGCTACAGCGCTTCGCACGCCGTGATTTGCGCGGCACTCTGCGAAGTGGTGGCACCGCGCCTGCGGCTGCCCGACGATGAACGTTCGGCGCTGGTACGGGCGGCCCTTGCGATGAACATCGGCATGACTGATCTGCAAGACACCCTGGCACTGCAGATGGCGGCGCCGAGCCCCGCCCAGCGCCAACAGATCACGACGCACGCGGCGGCGTCTTTGGCTCTGCTGCAAGAAGTCGGCGTGACGGACCGGCTGCTGCTCGATACCGTGCGCCTGCACCATGTGAGCGCGGTTGGCCGCGGCGCCCTGCACACGCTTCCCCCGCCCGCGCGCCTGGGACATGTGTTGCACACCGTCGATCGGTACGCGGCACTGGTGAGTCCGCGTATCACCCGAGAGGGCAAAAGCCCGCTGGATTCGGCACGTGCGATCCTGCAGGCACGCGCAGGGCTGGAGGACGCAGCGGGTGCCGCGTTGGTGGGGGCAGTGGGGCTCTTTCCGCCAGGCACGCTGGTAGAGCTCGACTCTGGCGAGACCGCCGTAGTGGTGCGCCGCGGTCTGGGCAACGCGCCTCTGGTGGCGGTGGTGCGCGACAGCACCGGCCGATCGGTCCATCCGCCGCGTCTTCACGATGTTGCTGCCGCCGCGCCCGGCATCCGGCATGCGGTGGTGGCGCGCCATGCTGCGCCGCAGCTCGATCAGCGCCAATGGCTGCAAGTGGGCGTGATTGCGCGCAAGCATCTGGCCGAGCGCGAAGCCTTGCTCAAAGCCCGCCGCGCACGACCCTCAAGCTGAACCGTTTTCTCACGCCGAAGAACCGCCCTGCTTCTTGCTGCCGCCAATGCGGGATTCGGTGCCGTTGAGCAATCGCGTGATATTTGCTTTGTGCCGCCAGGCCAATAGCAGAGCCATTGCCACCATCGCTAACGCGATCGGCATGCGCGCCTGCCATGCGACGCCGTTGCCAAAGAGGTAGTACGCAGGCGCAAACACGGCTGCCACCAGCGAGGCGAGTGAGGAATAGCGAAAGAAGACTGCGACGATCAACCAGGTCAATGCAACCGCAAGCCCCAGCAGCGGCTGCAGCCCCAGCAGCACCCCGAGCGCGGTCGCAACCCCCTTGCCCCCCTGAAAACGGAAAAATACCGGAAAGAGGTGCCCGATAAAAGCCGCCAGCGCGACCAGCGCCACGGTGTCATCGCCAAGCCCCCAACGCGGCCCGAACGACCGCACCAGCAGGACCGGCACAAAACCTTTGGCGGCGTCGAGCAGCAGCGTGGCAGCCGCTGCCCCCTTGCTGCCAGAACGCAGCACGTTGGTAGCACCCGGATTGCCGCTGCCATAGCTGCGTGGATCGGCAAGCCCCGCCATCCGGCTGACGATGACAGCGAATGAAAGCGAGCCGATGCAATAGGCAGCCAGCACGACGACGAAGGAAAGCAGCATGAGGATCGTGAAAAGTTATCGGGTGCAAATTCAAGGCCGGGTCGGTCGGTTCAGCCGGTTCGACCTATCGGCCGATATCGGCACGGCCTGCCGCTGCGTTCATTCTGCCAGCGCACATTGCACTGGGATCGCGCCCAGCAGATCGACGCACACCTGCGGTTCGATCCCCACCAGATAGCCGCGCCGGCCGCCATTGATGCAAATGCGCGGCAAGGCGAGGATGCTGGCTTCCACATACACCGGCATGTCGCGCCTGGTTCCGAAGGGCGAGGTTCCGCCCACTTGATAGCCACTGTGCCGACTCGCCACTTCGGGGGCGCAGGGCACGACCGACTTCGCGCCAATCTGCCGCGCCAGGTTCTTGATGGAAACCGAGCGGTCGCCATGCATCAGCACCAGAAGCGGCTTTGCATCCTGATCCTGCATGACCAGCGTCTTGACGACGGTGTGCGGATCGAGCCCGAGCACCCGCGCGCTATGTTGGGCCCCGCCTCGGTCGACGTACTCGTAAGGATGCTCGGTGAACGCCACACCGTGGCTGCGGAGCAGCTGGGTAGCGGGTGTTTCAGAGACGTGTGGCTTGCTCTTCATGACAGCGCCAGACAAGGCCGCTCAACAGCGTACAGATGGCGTTCAGCGGGCGTTCAAACGACCGGATCGCGCAGTTCGAGCCGGATGCGGTCGATCTCGGCCAGCACGTCGGCAGCAAGGGGTTTGTCCCAAGCATCAATATCTTCATCGAGTTGCGCCAGCGTGGTCACGCCGAGAATGGTGCTGGTCACTTGCCAACGCGTCATGCAGAAGGCAAGTGCCAGGCGCGTCGGCGTCATGCCGTTGTCCTGTGCCAATGCGTTGTAGCGGCGTGCGGCAGCCAATACCTCCGGCCGGCCCCAGCGCTGCTTGCG
>JBBSUX010000191.1:0-6939 GCA_038234045.1 Burkholderiales bacterium | reverse complement strand
GCAGCTGGCAACTCGGTCTTTGTGGTGGAGCACGACGTGGCCACCATGCGGCGCGCCGACTGGCTGGTGGATGTCGGTCCTGACGCCGGCGAGCATGGTGGAGAAGTGCTCTACAGCGGCCCGCCCGAAGGCCTGACGCAGATCAAAGCATCCCACACAAAAAACTATCTTTTTAATAGCTCATTGCGCATCAATTATATACGCAAAAGCCCGATTTCATGGTTAAAAATTGAAGGTGTGCGGCGGCATAACCTGGCGGGCGTTTCCGCTGCCTTTCCGCTCGGTTGCCTGACTGCAGTCACTGGCGTCTCCGGCTCGGGCAAGTCGAGCCTGGTGAGTCAGGCGCTGCTGGGCCTGGTGCGCGCGGAGCTAGGCGATGACGCAGCGGCGGTAGACGACGACGGCAGCGCCGGCCATGCGCAAAACACGGCCGATGCGCCCGGCACGCTGCAGGACGACGACCCCGGCGCCGCAACGGAAGGCGCCTTCGAGGCACCGCTGACGGGCCGCATCACCATCGGCATGGAGCAGATCCGCCGCGTCGTGCAGGTGGACCAGAAGCCGATCGGCCGCACGCCGCGCAGCAACCTCGCTACTTACACGGGGCTCTTCACCGCTGTGCGCCAGCGCTTTGCCACTACGCCGGCAGCGAAGGAGCGCGGTTTCAACGCCGGACGCTTTTCATTCAACGTCGCGCGCGGGCGTTGCCCGACCTGCGAGGGCGAGGGTTTTGTCAGTGTTGAATTGTTGTTTCTGCCGAGCGTCTATGCGCCCTGCCCGACTTGCCATGGCGCGCGTTACAACCCCGAAACGCTGGCGGTGAAGTGGCATGGCCATTCGATTGCCGATGTATTGGCGCTGACGGTAGACGGCGCGGCCACGCTGTTTGCAGAAGAGCCCCCCGTGTTGCGCGCGCTGGAGGTCCTGCAACAGATTGGCCTCGGCTACCTGCGGCTTGGCCAGCCCGCCACCGAGCTCTCGGGCGGCGAGGCTCAGCGCATCAAGCTGGCCACCGAGCTGCAGCGCACCAACACACGTGGCAGCACGCTCTACGTGCTGGATGAGCCAACCACCGGCTTGCATCCGGCCGACACCGATCGGCTGCTGCTGCAGCTCAGACGCCTGGTGGACGCTGGCCACACCGTGGTGGTGGTGGAGCACGACATGCGCCTGGTGGCAGCATGCGATTGGGTGATCGATGTGGGTCCCGGCGCAGGCGGCGCTGGAGGACGCATCGTCGCGTGCGGAACGCCCGAAGCGGTTGCAACCGCGCCGGCTAGTCGCACTGGTCCATACCTGCAAGCAGCGCTCGCGTGATGTCGTGGCCGGCAGAGCAGTCCAGCGCTGTTAAGGCGTTTTTTTTATTCCCAGTAACTCGTCTTTTTTACACGGAGACCACGCTCATGAAACCTCAGCTCACCCTGCACCACACCGGCGACTCACGCGCGTTCGAAGCCCATCTTCCAGACGGAGGCGTGGCAGGCACCTTGTTTTTCGAACCCCAAGGTGGTCGCTGGCGCATCACCCACACGGAGGTCGAGCCGGAATTCGAGGGCCAGGGCGTCGGCAGCTTTCTTGCGAAAGGCGTGCTGGATTCAGCGCGAGAAAAAGGGGTTCTGGTTCTGCCCGACTGCAGCTTCGTGCAGGGCTACCTCTCGCGACATTCGGAATACGTTGAGCTCGTTCCGGATGAACTACGTCGTGGTTACGGCTTGTAATAACTATTTGGCCCGCTGTGACGGCTGCCTCTGGACTGCGCGAAGGCGGACTGATGACTTGACGCTCGCCTGTACGCCTTGAAAGGCCTGAGGTCAATGCCTCCGAGCGAAGTGCTGGGACTTCATTGACGAAGCCAAGAATCAGGGCTAAAACCCTAGATATGTCATGGTTCTTCTCAATTCCGTTAGCTAGCTCGATCAAATTGTGGTTGAACTCATCCATAAACCCCACGGATCCGAGCAGAAGAGATGGTCAGCTCGCGCAGTCGGAGCCGCGAGTTTCATCAGTCACGCGCTTTCGCACCGCGGCTTTCATTTTCTTGCTGGGCAGCGCGGCCGGAATGAGCGCAGCGCAGGACACCTCTGTCGTTCCGGCGTTCAAATCGATCGATTCCATCGAAGCGCGGGTTCAGGGCTGCGTCACATGCCACGGACAAAGCGGCCAGGGGACGAAGAACGGCTACTTTCCGCGGATAGCGGGCAAGCCGGCGGGCTACCTCTACAACCAGCTGGTGGCGTTTCGCGACGGCAAGCGTCACTACGCACCGATGAACTATCTGTTGGCCTATCTTCCGGATGCCTATCTGCATGAGATTGCCGAGCATTTCTCAAAAGAGCGGCCCGAGTTTTCCAAGCCCGAGAAAACGCTGGCCAGCCCGGCAACGCTCGCCCGAGGCCAGCTGATCGCCACGCAGGGCGTAGGCGCTCAGCAGGTGCCTGCCTGTGTGGCCTGCCACGGCGCAGGCCTTACCGGTATGGAACCCGGCATCCCGGGCCTGGCGGGTTTGCGCTCTTCCTACATCGCGGCGCAGCTGACACGCTGGCGTGTGGGTGACCGGCATGCGGCAGCGCCTGATTGCATGAAGCGTATTGCGAGCCGGCTTTCAGAAACCGACGTGACAGCTGTGGCCGACTGGTTATCGCAACAGGTGCCGCCGCGCGACCCATCGCCCGAATCGTCCAACCTGCAACGCATGCCCCTGGCTTGCGGCAGCCAGCAGTAGGAGTACGGCATGAAAAGTCGTACTCGCATCTTTTTGGCACTCGGTTTTGCGGCCGTCATCATCGTGGGGGCGGCAGGCCTGTGGTGGGCCCTGCATCCCGGCATGCTCGTGCCTTCGATCCTTCCCACGGGGCCCGCCGGCTCGCCCAACGCCATTACGAAGGTCATTAACCGGGGCGAGTATCTGGCCCGCGCGGGTGACTGTGTCGCGTGCCACTCGGCTCCCGGCGGAAAACAGTTTGCTGGCGGGCGCGCCATGCCCACACCGTTCGGCAACCTGTATGTGCCCAACATCACGCCCGACGAAGAGACCGGCCTCGGACAATGGTCGTCCGACGATTTCTACCGGATGATGCATACGGGCATCTCGCGCGATGGCTCTCTGATGTATCCCGCCATGCCGTTTGCCTCTTACACCAAGGTGACGCGCGACGATTCAGATGCCATCTATACCTATCTGATGTCTGTGCCGCCGGTACATCAGCAAAACCGCCCGCACGAACTGCGCTTTCCGTACAACCAGCGTGAGTTGCTGCTGGGCTGGCGCGCGCTCTACTTTCACGAAGGCGAATACGTGCCCGAACCGAAGCAGTCGGCAGAGTGGAACCGGGGTGGCTATCTGGTCCAGGGACTCGGCCACTGCGCCATGTGCCACACCGCCATCAACGCGCTGGGCGGTTCGAGCGAATCGAAGGCGTTCGAAGGCGGAATGATCCCGAACCAGAACTGGTACGCGCCGTCCCTCACCTCGAACCAGGAGGCGGGCTTGGGCGACTGGAGCATCAAGGACATTTCCGACCTGCTGCAGGTGGGCACATCCCACCGCGGCGCGGTGTATGGCCCGATGGCTGAAGTCGTCTACAACAGCCTGCAGTACATGACCGATGAGGATGCGAAGGCGATGGCCGTGTACCTGAAGGATCTGCCGCCCCGCAACGGAGAGCCGTTACCCACCAGCAAGGCGAGGTTGGTGGCTCCAGAAACGATGGAGACCGGTCATAAAACCTATGTGCAGCAATGCGCCATGTGCCACGGTGCCGAGGGCAAGGGGCACCCGCCCGAGTATCCGCCGCTCGCGGACAACCCGTCGATCACCATGTCGTCACCAGTGAACTCCATCCGCATGGTGCTTAACGGCGGCTATCCGCCGGGCACGCAGAAAAACCCGCGGCCGCACGGCATGCCACCGTTCTCGCAGATCCTGAACGATGACGAGGTCGCGGCGGTTGTGACCTACATCCGCGTCGCGTGGGACAACCGGGGCACGCCGGTGTCGCCTTCTCAGGCCAATGAATTGCGCAAGGTGCTGCCCGAATGACACATCCCGACGACAAAGGCACAGATCGAAGCATGGCAACTGGCGGCGCCCTCGACAAGCGTGCCACTGCAATACACCTCCACCCGTCGTTGACCAATGCTGAAAGTATCACGGCCGCCGAAGCTGACGAAGAGCGGCGCGTGAACGCCATTGTCGAGCGCGGGCCAAGCGGCACCTTCATGGTGGCGGGCATCGCCACCGTGATCGTCGTGTCGATCTATTTCGCTTTCTATTTCTTCGCCTATCTGCCGCGCGGAATCGTGCACTGATAGCGCCCTCGTCCGGCTCTCTCCCGACGATAACGATCACCACAAATTTTTATGCTGCCTGAGACATCCCAACCGGCACCCCCAACAGGGGGCGACCCGCACGGAGGCGAGGACATCGCCGCCCGCGCGGAAAAACGCTGGGCCATCGTGGTCGGCATCATCATTGCCACGCTGATGGGGATGATGGTGTTTACCGGCGTGCAGTGGGCTGCAATGCCGCCATCACGCGTAGAAACCATCAACCCGCGGACATTGCATTTGAAGGGGGAGTTTGTCGAGTCGAACCTGGGAACCGCGATGGCTGCAGACGGCAAAGTCACCGTCCGCCTGATCGCGCAGCAGTACTCGTTCGAGCCGCAGTGCATCGTGGTGCCAGCGGAAATTCCCGTTACTTTTCGGGCGACCAGCACCGACGCGATCCACGGTTTCTCGATTGGCACAACCAATGCCAACGTGATGCTGGTTCCCGGCTTTATTGCCAGCTTCACCACTACCTTCAAGAAGCCAGGAGAGCATCTGATGCCGTGTCACGAATATTGCGGCACCGGGCACGAAGCGATGTGGGCGCATGTGAAAGTTATTGCGCCACAGGAATTTCTCGCGAAGGCCCGCACGGGTGAAAGGTTGAGTTGTGTTCCTCGCTAAAAGGCTGGTCCTCGCCCACTTCTGGGTTGCATTCGTCGCTTTCGGCTTCGCGATCCTGCTGGGCGAATGGCAGATGTACGTGCGTAGCCCTTTGCATGCCTGGTTGAACAATCCCGAGCATTACTACCGGTCTGTCACCGAGCACGGCACCGTGATGGGTTATGTGTTTCCAACCCTGGTGGCAATGGGCTTCGGCTACGCGATCTGCGAGCTTTCGCTCAAACGCCCCTTGCTCGGCTTGCGCTGGGCCTGGGCTGGTTTTTGGCTCGTCCTCGCTGGCGCTTTGATGGCATCAGCAACGGTCGCAGTGGGCCGCGCATCGGTCCTCTACACGTTCTACCCACCGATGATCGGCAGCGCTTTCTACTACTTGGGCATCGTGCTGGTGGTGGTCGGCTCCTGGATCTGGGTGGTGCTGATGTCGCTCAACATGCGAGCATGGAAGAAGGCCAATCCCGGCGCGCGGGTTCCCTTGGTGATGTTCGCCAACGTCGCCGGCGCCTATCTCTGGGGCTGGACGGCAGTGGGCGCCGCGCTGGAAATCCTGCTGCTGATCCTGCCTGCGGCGCTCGGCTTTACGGACACCATCAATGCCGGCTTGGCGCGGGTCTTCTTCTCGTGGACACTGCACGCCATCGTGTATTTCTGGCTGTTTCCGGCGTACATCGCGTTCTACACCATCGTACCGCGCGCAATCGGTGGCCGGCTCTACAGCGACACCATGGCGCGCGTGTCATTCGTCATGTTTCTCGTGTTCTCGATGCCCATCGGCATCCATCACCTCTATGAAGATCCTGAAGTTGGCGTGGGCTTCAAGTTCCTGCACGGGATCTTCACCGCAATGGTCTCGGTGCCGACGCTGCTTACGGTGTTCACCATCGTCGCCTCCTGCGAAATCGCGGCGCGCCTGCGCGGTGGTAAGGGTTCGATCGGCTGGGTGAAGGCGCTTCCCTGGTCAAACCCGATGATGCTGGCCGTCACCTTCGCCTTCATCATGCTGGGCTTCGGCGGCGCGGGCGGGCTCATCAACATGAGCATTCAGTTAAACGAGACCATCCACAATACGCAATGGGTCACGGGGCACTTCCACCTGATCTTTGCCGGGGCGATCGTCATCATGTATTTCATGATCGCCTACGAGCTGTGGCCGCAGCTGACCGGTTGCCGGGTGCTTCCGGCAAGGCAGATCAAGGCGCAGCTCTGGTTGTGGTTCGTCGGCATGATGGTGCTGACCCTTCCCTGGCACTGGGTCGGATTGCTCGGGATGCCGCGTCGGATGGCGTACTACGACTACACCAATCCAGAGATCCATCCACAGGCCTGGGCGGTGGTAGTGAGCGTGATCGGCGGCGCAATGCTGGTGATATCTGCGGGCATCTTCCTCTGGATCCTGGCTCGCGCCCGTCGCAATGTGGAAACTCCCGCTCCCTACACCTTCTCCAAGGCAGTGCACATGTCGCCCAAGGCGCCGGCCGCGCTCAACAGCCTTGGTCTGTGGGTGGCGCTGATGATCGGCCTGACGGTGGTGAACTACGGCGTACCGATCATCCAGCTGGCGTCACTGCCCGGAGCGTCAGTCCCGGTGATCCCGATCGGAGGCAAGTGACATGGCCGAGCACGAGCAAAAGTCGCCAGTCGAGCGCACGGACCATCTCACGGATGGGCGGGTGGAAGAACGCGTGTTTACTTGGCGCAACGTCTGGTTTCGCTGGAGTGTCGGCTCGACCTGCGCGATCGGTGCAGCGGCAATCCTGGTGGGCTTTCTGATTCTGCCGTCGATGCAGGGCGACTACAGCGCAGGCAGCATCTGGGACAGTATCTGCAAGGCCGCTGGCGCACCGAGTGACTGGGGCGATAAAAGCCAGCGCAACATAACGCAAAAAGGCGTGGCAACGCGATTTGTACTCGACAGCTCAATGGCGCATGTGGAGCTCGGCGGCTCGGCCGGGCGCGGTGCCACATTGGCCATTCAGCAGTGCAGCATGT
>JBBSUX010000190.1:0-6950 GCA_038234045.1 Burkholderiales bacterium | reverse complement strand
GATTTGCCGACATTCTTGGCGGCCGCATAGAACTGCCCGCTCATCAGCTGCGCCAGATAGCGGTTGAGCGCGCCCACCGGCGGGCTGATCGACATGTCGTTGTCGTTCAGGATCACCAGCAGGCGGCAATCGCAAACCCCCGCATTGTTGAGTGCCTCGAACGCCATGCCGGCGCTCATGGCGCCATCGCCGATGATCGCAACCGCATGGCGATCATCACCCTGCAATTTGGCCGCCATCGCCATGCCGAGTGCCGCCGAGATGCTGGTGGAGGAATGTGCGGTGCCGAAGGTGTCGTATTCGCTTTCGGCGCGCTGCGGAAAGCCCGAAATGCCGCCCTGCTGGCGCAGCGTGTGCATGCGGTCTCGCCGCCCGGTAAGAATCTTGTGCGGATAGGTCTGGTGGCCCACATCCCAGACCAGCCGGTCGCGCGGGGTATCGAACACCGTGTGCAGCGCCACCGTGAGCTCGACCGTGCCCAGATTGGAGCTGAGGTGGCCACCGGTCTGCGACACGCTTTCCAGCAAATAGGCGCGCAACTCGTGCGCCAGCGCCTTCAGTTGGTCGCGGGACAGTTCGCGCAAGCGGGAAGGATCTTCCACCGAAGCCAGCAACGGATAGCGCGACGCCAAGGGCGTCTGTGCCGGCCGGGAATTCATCTCGTCTGCCATGGGCGATTCACAATTTCACTATGGATAGTAGAGCTAGTAGCGCAATCGGCATAAGCTCTGAAGGCATATTTGAATAACTATTTACGGGCACAAGGCAGGAGCACTTTGGTTTCGGCTTCGAGTCGCCTCATCGGATATGCAGACCGTGTGCGCCTCCCGAAAGTCCGTCGATTGAACTGGAACCCGCCAAGCCTATTGTCAGGATGAACGCTTCGTCACCATTGTCGCCAAGGCTGCCAGGGCCTCTGTATCTTTCAATGAACTATCCTTCAACGCCGCCAGCGCCTGCTCTTCCAGCGCCGCTGCCTCGGCGCGCGCGGCATCGAGTCCAAGCAGGGAAACATAGGTCGGCTTATCGCCGGCCGCATCCTTGCCGGCGGTCTTGCCAAGCGCTGCAGGGTCTCCGGTGACATCCAGGATGTCATCGACGATCTGAAACGCCAGCCCCATTGCCGCGCCGTAACGCAGCAGCGCCGCAGCAGCCGAGGCAGGCGCTGCCCCACAAGCGCCGCCCATGGTGACGCAGGCTTCGAGCAATGCCCCCGTCTTCAGACGGTGCATATGGCGCAGCGCCGGTTCATCGAGTGCAATGCCGACGCTGGCCAGATCGATCGCCTGCCCGCCCGCCATTCCCTCACCGCCCGCTGCCCGGGCAAGCTGCCGGCAAAGCCGGGCCTGGAGGATCGGGCTCACCAGCGAACCGGAAGCCGCATGGCTGTTCGTCCTTACGGCGCCTGAATTTTCAGCAACATCGCATTCGGGCGTGAGGATTTCGAAAGCGCGCGCCTGCAGGGCGTCGCCGGCAAGCAGCGCCGCAGCTTGCCCGAAGCGCACATGAACGGTCGGCTGACCGCGGCGCAGCACGTCGTTGTCCATGCAGGGCATGTCGTCATGCACCAGCGAATAGGCATGGATCATTTCGAGCGCGCAGGCAGCGCGCAGCGCGGCTTCATCAAAACCTGCGGATGAGCCGCCTCTCGCATCCTGTGTGGTCGAGGGTATTAACGCGTCGTGATGCGCAATGGCGGCTCTGGCCGCAAGGGTCAGCAGAGGCCGCAGGCGCTTACCGCCGCCTTCCACGGCATGGCGCATCGGCGCGGCAAGGCTCGCGGGAGCGTTACCGGCGCACCAGTGAGCAAGAGCTTCGTTCACCCGCTCGCGCGCTGAATCACACCACGCTCTTGCGTCGAAACCGGTCGAAGAAACGCGCAATCGGGCGTCGCCCCCCTTCATGTCGGAGACCACGGCTTGATCACGCCCTTATCCAGCACCTTGATCTGCTCCTCGACGGCCTGCAGTCGCTCGCGGCAGAAGGCGAGCAGATCGGCACCGCGCCGGTAGCCGGTGAGCAGTTCCTCGAGCGGCATCTGGCCGGCATCAATGCGGGCGACGATCTGCTCAAGCTCGCTCAACGCAGCTTCGTAGGTCGCGGGCATGGGGCTGATGGGTGCAGCGGTGCCGCTTACGTTACTCCCGGCACTTCCCTTCGACGCAGCAGCAGTTCGCACTGCGCGCTTGCCGCCCATAAGCGATCCGCCCTTGCCGGGCGCCTCTAGAGAAAATTCGTCCGGCGTATCGAGCGGAATGGCGGTTAAAGAAGGTGGTGCCTTGGGCATGAACGAGATGTCGACGTGACAACAGAAGAGAAAAAGCGAATCGGGCGCAGCAGGCCGAAGCTAAAGCAACGTGGCCAGGCGCGACTCATGATTTTAGGGACCCTGACGAGAACGGCGCAGGGAGTCTCTGCATAACAGCCAAGAAAGCGGAGGCAGCGCTCGCTTGGTCGCCGGGTACAATCCATTTCCACCGGCAGCACGACGGCACGCCTCATGCCTCTCAAAATCGCCAGCCCCGACATCGGGTTCGGGCAGGTGCATCGCCCCTCTTCTCTCCTACTTTTCCTCCCTGTGGGGAGTCTTTAGGTCAGGTCATTGATGTCTGATTTAAGTCTTCGTCTGCAGCAATCGACAAGCCAGCTTCCGGTCTCCAGCTACTTCGACGCTTCGCTGTTCGATCAGGAGCGCGCGTTGCTGTTCAGCCAAGGCCCACGCTACGTCGGCCACGCGCTTGCCGTTCCTGAACCGGGTGACTACTACGCACTGCCGCAGGAGGGCGAAGGTCGCGCGCTGATACGCAATGCGCAAGGCGGGGTGGAGTTGATCTCGAACGTCTGCAGACATCGGCAGGCCATCATGCTCAAGGGCCGCGGCTCTCTGGCTGCTACGGCGCCGGGCCATGCGGGCGGCAATATCGTCTGCCCCCTGCATCGCTGGACTTACGACGGCGCCGGCCAACTGCTGGGCGCCCCGCACTTTGCGCAGGATCCGTGCCTGAACCTGCGCAACTATCCGCTGCAGGAGTGGAACGGTTTGTTGTTCGAGCGCGGTGTCGCATCTGGCACCAATGGGGTTCCGGTGCGCGATCCCGCTGTCGATCTGGCGAATGTCGGCCCCTTGGCTGATCTGGATTTCTCCGGCCATGTACTCGACCGGGTCGAGCTGCACGAGTGCAACTACAACTGGAAAACTTTTATCGAGGTCTATCTGGAGGATTACCACGTCGGGCCGTTTCACCCCGGACTCGGAAGCTTTGTCGCCTGTGACGACCTGCGCTGGGAATTCGGCGATTCGTATTCCGTACAAACCGTTGGCGTGGCTAACCGCCTCGGCAAAGCTGGCAGCCCTGCGTACCAGCGCTGGCAGGAACAACTGCTGCAGTACCGCGACAACCAACCGCCCAAATACGGTGCCATCTGGCTCACCTACCACCCGCATGTGATGGTCGAGTGGTATCCGCATGTGCTGACGGTATCAACGCTGCACCCCGTCAGCCCGACCAAAACGCTGAACATGGTCGAGTTCTACTACCCCGAGGAAATCGCGGCGTTCGAGCGCGAGTTTGTCGAGGCACAGCAAGCCGCCTACATGGAAACCTGCGTGGAGGACGATGAGATCGCCGAGCGCATGGACGCCGGGCGACGCGCACTCATGCTGCGGGGCGATGAGGAATACGGCCCCTACCAGAGCCCCATGGAAGACGGCATGCAGCACTTTCACGAGTGGTATCGCCGTGCCATGCTGGATGCATATAGCGCTTCTTGATCGATAGCTGGAAGCGCTGGTCCGTAATGCGCTGGATGCCAATTTCATTCATGGAAAAGTTGCGCAGTGGCGCGGTGCCATTGCAGGCCGGCTGGATGGTGCTTGGCGCCTTCTTTTTTGCGACCATGGGTGTCTGCATCAAGATGGGCTCGGCTTACTTCAACCCCGCCGAGCTGGTGTTCTGGCGCGGAGCGATTGGGGTGGTGGTACTGGGCGGCATCGCCTACACCCGTCGCGTTCCCCTGGCCACACGCTATCCGGCTATGCATGCGTGGCGCAGCTTCATTGGCGTGATCTCGTTGGGTGCCTGGTTTTACGCGATCGCCCATCTGCCGCTGGCCACTGCGGTCACCCTCAACTACATGAGCAGCATCTGGGTGGCGGCCTTTCTGATCGGCGGGATCCTGATGGCCTCGCGACCAGGCGTGAGCGATTCGCCCTCGCCGCGCGATCAGGCGCCGCTCTTTTTCACCGTGCTTGCCGGGTTCGCAGGCGTGCTGATGCTGCTGCGGCCGTCCATCAATCCGCAACAGGGTTTTGCTGCGGTGGTGGGGCTACTCTCGGGCATCACCGCTGCCTTCGCCTACATGCAGGTGGTGGCGTTATCGAGGATCGGCGAACCGGACACACGCACCGTGTTCTATTTCGCACTGGGCGCTACGGTGGCAGGTGCCGTTGCGATGATGATCACGGGCACCTCGACCTGGTCGTGGTGTGGCGCACTGTGGCTGCCGCCGCTCGGAATTCTGGCCGCGCTCGGACAGCTCTGCATCACCCGGGCCTACGCCACTGCAAATACGCACCACGCGACACTGCTGGTCGCCAACCTGCAGTATTCAGGAATCATCTTTGCAGCGATGTACGGAATGCTGCTGTTTGGCGACCACATCTCCGCGCTCGGTTGGGCCGGAATGGCGCTGATCATCGCCAGCGGCATCGCCGCCACCGCCCTGCGCAAACGCGCTGCACCAGAATCACCTGTCGAGGAACACTGAAATGAACACTCCAGCCGGACCGCACAAGCACTTCGCCCATCTCATCCAGGTCGCCGAACTTCAAGCCGTGCGCGACGCGAACGCGCGCTGCATGGTCTTCGACTGCAGCTTTGATCTGGCGCATACCGAGGCTGGAGAGGAAGCCTGGCAGACACTGCACATTCCGGGTTCGGTGCATGCCGACCTCGACAAAGCGCTTTGTGCGCCGCATGGCCTGCCCGAGTCGGATGGCACTGTGCATATTGCGCACGAGGCTGATCGACCAGCGTCGGGCGGCCGCCATCCTCTGCCCAGCCGTGAAAGATTTGCCATCTGGCTCTCATCGGTCGGCTTTGCCAACGACATGCAGGCGGTTGTCTACGACCGCAATGGCGGGCTCTACTGCGGCCGCTTGTGGTGGATGTTGAAGTGGCTTGGGCACGATGCAGTCGCAGTGCTCGACGGCGGTCTCAAGGCCTGGCAAGCCGCAGGCGGCCCGACGCGCGGAAGTGCTCCCGAAGCCACCGACCACGCGGAAGAACCGAGCCATTTCCAGACCAACTTCGAACTGCGCCTGCCGCTGGCAAAGCTGGCGTCCACCAACGACGTATTGGATGGTCTCGAAAGCCAGCGTCAGCAACAGCAGACGGTCATCGACGCGCGCGCTCCCGAGCGCTACCGGGGCGAGGTGGAGCCGATCGATCCGGTTTCGGGCCATATTCCGGGAGCGATCAACCGGCCCTTCGTCGCCAACTTCGACCCCGATGGCCGTTACAAGGCACCCGAGCAACTGCGGCGTGAATTCGACTTGCTGCTGCAGGGGCGCGACGCCACCAGCGTTGTGCACCAATGCGGCAGCGGCGTGAGCGCCGTACCCAATCTCTTTGCCATGCAGCTGGCGGGCTTGGGCGATTCGGCGCTTTACGCCGGCAGCTGGAGCGAATGGTCCTCAGATCCGCAACGGCCGGTCGAAAGAGGCTGAAATCTTTTTGCTTTTCGGGGCATCGACCTGCTCCCATGCCTGTAGCAGAGTCCGGGCCAACGGCAGCAGGTGCTAGCCCCGGTGAGACATAGCCAGGCGAATGCACGCTTGTAAGGCAAATTCCTACAAGGCCGCCTCAAAACCAGACGTCGTGGATGACGGTCGCCCGACTTAATTTCTGATTGGGCCACTTTCACAATCCATTTCAACGGATCGCGAAACAACAAGACGGTGTGTCTTGCAAGCGCGCTCCGCGGGATGAAAAAGGATTGCACCATGACCAACGAACAGATGATGGCCGAGATTCGCGAGGCCAACCTCACCTATCTGATGCTCGCCCAGAACCTGATCCGCCAGGACAAGGCAGAAGCCGTTTTCCGCTTGGGCCTGAACGAAGATTCAGCTGATCTGCTGGCAACGCTTTCCACCTCGCAGGTGCTGAAGCTGGCATCGGGCAATACGCTGCTGTGCCGCTTCCGGGTGGACGACGACATGGTGTGGAACCTGCTCACCAACCATGACACGCATCGCAAGATCGGCAACGACGCCACCAACCGCCTGCACGCCAACATCCTGATGGCGGGCCGGGTGTCCGAAGTTATTTAGGAACCTGGCTCCGCCCAGGCTACTCACTTCGTGTCTTCGCCTTCCCCTCTAGGGCCGATTGCAGCCGACCGGCAGAGCCGGATCGACGCAATCCTCGAAAAGACCGGTTCCGTTCCCCTTGTTTTGAGTTTTGGATTGATCATGAATGCACTTGCTTCTGCTACCGCTGCTCCTTCTTCCGCTGCCACCGCCGCTGCGCTTGCACCGAAGGCCAAGAGCGTTTTGAACGAATCGCGGCAGATCGAGCGTGCAGCGGAACTGATCCGCATGGGTGCGCGGATGCAGGTGCTTGAGTCAGAGACCACGTTGTCGTACGAACGGCTGATTCGCCTCTACAAGGAGATCGCGGGCAAGTCACCGTCCAAAGGCCAACTGCCGTTTTCCACCGACTGGTTCCTGACCTGGCAGGAAAACGTTCATGCATCGCTGTTTTTGAACATCCACGAATACCTCTCCAAAGGGGCATCGCTGGATTCAGTCGATACGCTGACCCGCGCCTGGCGCCTGTACTCTGAGCAGGTCGCTGCGGCCGAAATCGAACCGCTGCTGTCTTTCACCCGGGCCTGGCGCCTGGTCAAGTTCGTCGAGGCGCAAATGCTGGCGCTGACCAGCTGCT
>JBBSUX010000189.1:0-6961 GCA_038234045.1 Burkholderiales bacterium | reverse complement strand
GCACTGACTATGCGCGAATCACTGCGGCGCGGCACCAGCAGGCGAACATCGATTCCGCGCAGCGCTGCATTGGACAAGGCCATCAGGGTTGCCGGCGTAGGAACAAAATAAGGTGTTGTGATCCAGATCCGGCGAGAGGCGACATTGATGGCCGCCACAAAGATTCGATGAATCGCTTCGTGCTCACTGTCGGGTCCGGAGGTAATGATCTGCACCGCATGCGGGCCGGTTTCCCCGGCCGGTAAAAGGTCGGCGAACTCCTCCTGCGTGCGATGTTTTCGCTCTCGCGTGGCATAGGCCCAGTCTTCCATGAAGACCGCCTGCAGCCAGCGCACCACGCCGCCCTTGAGCCGTAAATGGACATCGTGATAAGCATCGGCCTGGCAGCGCTCGTCTTCTTCATCGGTAATGTTGAGCCCACCAGTGAAACCGATGCGGCCATCGCACACCACGATCTTGCGGTGCGTGCGGAAATTGATTACCGGTCGCAACCGCCTGCCGATGCGGCTGCCGTGGAAAAACCCCACTTCGCCGCCAGCTTCACGCAGCGGTCTGAAGAAGCGCTCATGCAGGGCCTTGGATCCCAGGGCATCCACCAGAAGGCGCACCTCGACGCCGGTGCGGGCCTTCTCCACGAGCAGATCTCGCAGTGCCGTCCCGATCTGGTCAGGATTGAAGATGTAGTACTCAAGGTGTACGTGGCGCTCGGCTTGCTTGACTGCGTCGAAAATCGCCTCGTAGGTCTGGCCGCCATCGACCAGCAGTCTCACATCTGTCGCCGTAGAAACCGGCAGGTCGCAGCAGTTGCGGGCCAGTATGCTGAGCTGCCTGAGATGCGCAGGAGGATCCCCCGCTTGTTCGAGGAGGCTCTCCAGGTCCGTACGCGCATAGAGCTGCGCCTGACTGCGAACGCGGCGCAGGCGCTGCCGCCGCATCCGCTGCGGCCCAAAAAAGTAATAGACGACAAATCCGACCAGCGGCAACCAGGCCAGCGATAGGATCCAGCCGAGCGTGGCAATCGGCGAGCGCTTCTGCCACACGATCCAGATCGCCATGATCGCGATGTAGGCGGTCCACGCGATCGACAGCGCTGTTTTGACGCTGTCCGACAGCGCAGGAAGATGCGGCATGTTGAGGTTCAGAAAGGTATGAATTCTAGGGATCCTCTGCAAAACTCTTGCGGAGCGATCTCTTCGAACGTAACGCGAGGTTGCGCCTCCGACTGGAGCGCCGCGCGACAATGCGGCAATGGCTTTTCTCCTCTCCCGCACTCGCCGTCCGGGCCTTGCCCCTGCTTGGCCCGTTCACCTTCACATTCGACGTTCCAGATCATTTTTTGTTCTCGCTGCGTTGACCACTGGGCTTGCGGGTTGCGCGTCCACGCCACCTGCCGCGCCAACGAGTTCCGTTTCTCTGCCAAGCGCACCTGTTTCATCTGCCACTTCTGCTGAAATGTCAGGCAGCGCGTCAACTGGACCAGCTGGCGCAATATCGACCCCCGGGGCGATCCCGAAGGTGCCCGTTAGGGGTGTGCTCACTGCGGTTCAGCCCGAGTCTGTGGGCCAGGCCATCGATCCTGCTGCGTTCGCCAAGTGGCTTGAGGGCGTACATCAAGAAGCGCTGAAACGCGGAATTGCCGAATCGACCTTGCACGCAACTCTCGACAAAGCCCAATTTCTACCCGACGTGATTGCCAAGGACCAGTACCAGCCTGAATTCACACGGCCTGTCTGGCAATACCTCGATAGTGCTGTTTCGCCAGCGCGCGTACGTCGAGGTCAGGAGGTTCTTGCGCAATACCGGCAGGAAGCAGAAACAGTTTCGACGCGCTACGGAGTACCCGCATCGGTCATCGTTGCGATTTGGGGGATCGAAAGCAACTTTGGTTCGAATTTCGGCACCTTTCAGACGATAGATGCGCTCGCCACCCTGGGTTTCGAAGGACGCCGTCAGGCATGGGCCCGCGGGCAACTGCTGGATGCCCTCAGCATCATCGATCGCGGCGATATCGCCGCCGATCGCATGATCGGTTCATGGGCTGGGGCCATGGGCAACACACAGTTTCTGCCTTCGAGCTTTCTTAAATATGCAGTGGATGCAGACGGTGACGGCCGGCGCGACATCTGGGGCAGCGTGCCCGACGTGCTGGCATCCACAGCCAATTTCCTGTCGCAGGAAGGCTGGCAACCCGACAAGACGTGGGGGCAGGAAGTACGCTTGCCAGCGGGCTTCGACTACGGACTT
Source organism: Burkholderiales bacterium (assembly GCA_038234045.1). Taxonomy (GTDB): domain Bacteria; phylum Pseudomonadota; class Gammaproteobacteria; order Burkholderiales; family Burkholderiaceae_C; genus JBBSUX01. Next base: position 4,717 of record JBBSUX010000189.1, on the reverse strand, counting down.
GCCGATAGCAGCAAGACCCGTCTGGAGCCGGCGCAGTGGAAGGCTATGGGCGTGCGCCCCGCCACCGCAGGAGGTGCCCTGGACCCTAGCCTGACTGCTGCGGCTTTACTGCTGCCCGCTGGCGCAAGCGGCCCGGCTTTTTTGGTGGGACAGAACTTTCGGACCTTTCTCCGCTACAACAACTCGACCAGCTATGCGTTGGCCGTTGGGCTGCTGTCCCGCGCCATCGATGGCTCACCCGGTCTGGTTTCAGCGTGGCCGCGAGACACAATGACCCTTAGCAAGGACGACGTTCGCCAGATGCAGACCTTGCTCAATAAGCAAGGATTTGACGCTGGTGAAGCAGATGGCCTGATGGGTCCTGCCACTGCACAGGCGGTGCGCCAATATCAGCGAAAGGCCGGTTTGGCGGCAGATGGTTTTCCCACGATGCAACTGCTCGCGCGCTTGAAAACTGCGTCATGAGCTGACGCGCCTTCGCAGGCGTGCGAGGCCGGCAATCTGACTACCTGCTGCAGATTCGAGCAGCCAAGTAGTCGCTCAATCAAGGCATCAGCAGATGCGGAGAAACGATAAAAAAAGGAAACTCTTGCGAACAAGAGCTTCCTTTTATTTTGCCGCCGCCGCTTACGAATCGCCAGCGATGACGGTCACATGGTCAGCCCACATACTTTGCTCAATCGGCTGACAGCTCTTCCGGTTCGGCCGGTTCCGACTTGGCTGAGCGCTCGCGTTTCGGCAAAGGCTGGATATCGAGCAGCACTTCGTCCTTGTCGTCCAGATCCACCGACAGACGGCCGCCGTCCTGCAACCTTCCGAACAGCAGTTCGTCGGCCAGCGCGCGCCGAATCATGTCCTGGATCAGCCGCTGCATCGGACGCGCACCCATGAGCGGATCGAATCCCTTTTTCGCCAGATGTTTGCGCAAGTTGTCCGAGAAGCTGACATCGACCTTTTTCTCTGCAAGCTGCGTTTCCAGCTGCAGCAGGAACTTGTCCACCACTCGCAGGATCACGTTTTCGTCGAGTGCCTTGAAGTTGACGATTGCGTCCAGGCGGTTACGGAACTCAGGCGTGAAAAGCCGTTTGATATCGGCCATCTCGTCGCCTGCCTGGCGCGGATTGGTGAAGCCGATCGTCGCCTTGTTCATGGTTTCGGCGCCCGCGTTGGTCGTCATCACGAGGATGACGTTGCGGAAATCGGCCTTGCGCCCGTTGTTGTCCGTTAGCGTGCCGTGGTCCATGACCTGCAGCAGCACATTGAAGATGTCCGGATGCGCCTTCTCGATCTCGTCGAGCAGGAGAACGCAATGCGGCTTCTTCGTCACCGCCTCTGTCAGCAGGCCGCCCTGGTCGAAGCCCACATAACCTGGAGGAGCTCCGATCAACCGGCTCACGGCGTGGCGCTCCATGTACTCGGACATGTCGAAGCGCAGCAGCTCAATGCCCATGATGTAGGCGAGCTGCTTGGCAGCTTCTGTCTTGCCGACGCCGGTCGGGCCGCTGAACAGGAACGAGCCGATCGGCTTGTCGCCCTTGCCGAGCCCGGAACGCGCCATCTTGACCGAGGATGCGAGCACTTCAAGCGCCTTGTCCTGACCGAACACCACGCTTTTGAGGTCACGCTCGATCGTCTGCAGCTTGCTGCGATCGTCGTTGCTGACATTGGCCGGCGGAATGCGGGCAATCTTCGCGACGATTTCCTCGACTTCGGTCTTGCTGATGGTCTTTTTGCGCTTGTTCGGCGGCAGGATCCGCTGGGCAGCACCGGCCTCGTCGATCACGTCGATCGCTTTATCAGGCAGGTGGCGGTCATTGATGTACTTGGCCGACAGCTCGGCCGCAGCCTGCAGAGCGGCGACCGCGTACTTCACGCCGTGGTGCTCCTCGAAGCGCGACTTCAGGCCCTTCAAGATGTCCACCGTCTCGGCCACCGTCGGCTCGACCACATCGACCTTCTGGAAGCGCCGGGACAGCGCCGCGTCCTTCTCGAAGATGCCACGATATTCCTGGAACGTGGTCGCGCCGATGCACTTGAGCTGGCCGCTCGAGAGCGCTGGCTTCAAAAGGTTGGACGCATCGAGCGTACCGCCCGAAGCAGCGCCCGCACCGATCAGAGTGTGGATTTCATCAATGAAAAGCACCGCATTGGGTTTGTCCTTGAGCGACTTGAGCACGCCCTTGAGCCGTTGCTCGAAATCGCCACGGTATTTGGTGCCGGCCAGCAGCGCGCCCATATCGAGGGAGTACACATTGGAATCCGCAAGGATTTCCGGTACCTCGTTTTGCGTGATGCGCCAGGCCAGCCCCTCGGCGATGGCCGTCTTGCCCACGCCAGCCTCACCCACCAGCAGCGGATTATTCTTGCGGCGACGGCACAGGATCTGGATGACCCGCTCGACCTCGTATTCGCGCCCGATCAGTGGATCAATCTTGCCTTCTTTGGCGAGCTGATTGAGATTGACGGTGAACTGCTCCAGCGGTGAAGCCTTCTCGTTCTTCTCGTTGCCGCCCTCCTCTGCATCGCCTTGCGACTCACCGGGCTTCGTCGGCTCGGGTGGCTCGCCCTTCTTGATGCCGTGGGCAATGAAATTGACCACATCCAGCCGGGTAACACCCTGCTGATGGAGGTAATACACGGCATGGGAATCCTTTTCTCCAAAGATAGCGACCAGCACATTCGCGCCAGTGACCTCTTTTTTGCCGTTTCCGGTGGATTGCACATGCATGATCGCGCGCTGGATCACCCGTTGAAAACCCAGCGTGGGCTGGGTATCCACCTCATCGTTGCCCGCCACCTGCGGCGTGTTGTCCTTGATGAAGTTGCCGAGCGATTTGCGAAGATCGTCGATGTTGGCCGAGCAAGCACGCAACACTTCGGCCGCGCTGGGATTGTCCAGAAGGGCAAGAAGCAAATGCTCGACGGTGATGAATTCATGCCGCTGCTGGCGGGCCTCGACGAAGGCCATGTGCAGACTGACTTCCAATTCCTGGGCAATCATGAAAATTCCTTTTGCCTGGCTGTAAAACTGATCAGATATCTGGGGTTGGAGCCGGCATTCTTCAACCGGTTCACTCCACCGGCTCACTCACGCATTGCAGCGGATGGCCGGATTTATTAGCTGCGTCCATCACCTGGTCCACCTTGGTAGCCGCCACATCGCGTGAATACACACCGCATACGCCTTTACCGTCGAGGTGGATTTTCAGCATGATCTGCGTCGCGGCTTCGCGGTCCTTGCTGAAAAACTCCTGAATCACAACGATGACAAATTCCATCGGTGTGAAATCGTCATTGAGCATGACAACCTGATACATCTGCGGAGGCTGCACCTTTTGGGTGCGCCGCTCGAGCACGACAGAGTCGCCATCGTCCACACGCCGCCCGGGCGTGTTCCCCGGCGCAACCGGGGGCTTTGAGGGGGGAGGATTGGCCATGAATTTCATTCTATCGACGCAGAAGTGCCTCTGCACAGCGAAGGAAACTATGTAGTGGCAATATCACCTCTCGCAAGCTGAGTGCCCGAGAAAAACCTGCCCTCCGACCTTGGTGGTTCTTTCCCCTTCGCGCGGCATCAGCCGGCTCACTCGTAGACGATCTGGGCCACGCCGCCATCGGCCTGCGCCATCCAGCCAGCCAAAGCGGCATCCGAGGGGAAAAATAGCGCACGGTCGTCGAGCTTCAGATCAACACCAACGTTAAGTTCATCTCTGGAGCGCCTGAGACAGAGCCTGACAGGAAGGCCGCGCACGAGCTCACCGTGCTCGGTCGACTCACGAACTGGCGGAAAGTCGCGCACCAGTCGTTCCACGTCGGGTGTGTGACCGTTCACCGCCACCCGCAGAAACTTGCCGAAACGGCAGCGTGCCGACGCGAGATCCCATACCTGCTGGACCGAAAGCCGGAATCCGCCCGAAAAACGGTCGGGCTGAAGCCTGCCACTGACGATTACCAGTTCGTCGTCTTTCAGCAAGCCGCGGTGCGCGTTCATCACCGCTTCGTCGGCGGTTGCCTCGATCACCGCGCTCTTGTCGTCCAATTTGAATAGCGCTAGCTTCCCGCGCTGGCCGTTGATCATACGGAAATCGCTGACGATGCCCGCCAGAATCTGCGGCTCCCGGCTGTCGATCAACTCGTCGATCTCGCGCCGAACGAATTTGCGCACCTCCCGCGCGACTTCGTCGAAGAGATGTCCTGAAAGATAGAACCCAACGGCCGTCTTCTCAAAAGTGAGCCGCTCTTTCACTCCCCAAGGACGTGCGTCTGCCAGCTCGGGCTCCTGCGTGCTGGAACCATGCTCGTCTTCGCCCAGCATGTCGAACAAGCCGCCCTGATTGGCATTGGCGGCCGAGGCATTGGCGAAATCGAAGGCGACATCAATCGAGCCCACCAAGGCGGCGCGGTTTTGCTGCAAGGCGTCGAATGCACCGGCCTTGATCAGCGCCTCGACAGTGCGTTTATTAATGCGCTGGCGATCTACCCGGCGGCAGAAATCGAACAGGCTGGCAAATGCGCCACCATCCTCCCGCGCGGCCACCACCGCCTCAATCGCCTGCTGGCCGGTGCCCTTGACCGCACCGAGCCCGTAGCGGATCACCTTGGCACTCACTGGCTCGAAACGATAACCGCCGCGGTTCACATCCGGCGGCTCGAAGGTGATGCCGAAATTCTTTTGGGCATCCTCGAACAACACCTTGAGCTTGTCGGTGTCGTCCAT
>JBBSUX010000188.1:0-6992 GCA_038234045.1 Burkholderiales bacterium | reverse complement strand
GACGAGGGCTGGCAGCCGTTTCGGTCGTTCACGTCACGTCTGACGCGCGACCTGCGCGATCCGAACCTGCGGTTCCTCGATCTCAACGGAGACGGCCACGCCGATGTGTTGATCACCGAAGACGATGCGCTGGTCTGGCATGCGTCTTTGGGCGAAGAAGGTTTTGGCCCTGCCCAACGATTTCCGATGCCGTTGGATGACGAGAAAGGCCCTCGACTGGTTTTTGCCGATGGCGCCCAGTCTGTCTTTCTTGCAGACATGAGCGGCGACGGCCTTACAGATTTGGTGCGAATCTGCAATGGCGAAATCTGCTACTGGCCCAACCTGGGTTACGGCCGTTTCGGCGCCAAACTCTCCATGGACGGTGCACCTGGATTTGACAATCCTGACCAGTTCGACCCCAAGCGCCTGCGCCTGGCGGACATCGACGGCAGCGGCACCACCGACATCATCTATCTTCATCGCGACGGCGTTCGCCTTTGCTTCAATCAATCAGGCAACAGTTGGAGTGTGCCGCAGGCGCTGCGCGTGTCCCCCGCGGTGGACGATCTGGTGTCCATCGCCACAGCAGACCTGTTGGGCAACGGGACAGCATGTCTGGTGTGGTCATTGCCGCTGGCCGGAGATGCGCAAAGGCAGATGCGCTATGTGGACCTGATGGGCGGCCAGAAACCGCATTTGCTGGTCAAAAGCATCAACAACCTCGGCGCGGAAACCCAGGTGCATTACGCCCCATCGACCAAGTTCTACCTGCAAGACAAACGCGATGGCAAGCCCTGGATCACAAAACTGCCATTCCCTGTGCACGTAGTGGAAAAGGTCGAGACCTTCGACCACATCAGCCGCAATCGATTCGTCACCCGCTACGCCTACCACCATGGCTACTTCGACGGCGATGAGCGGGAATTCCGCGGCTTCGGCATGGTCGAACAATGGGACACCGAACAGTTTGCTGCGCTCAGCAGCAGCGATGTTTTTCCCGTGGGCGACAACGTGGCGGCCGAATCGCACGTGCCACCCATTCACACCAAGACCTGGTTCCATACCGGCATTTACCTCGGCAAGGACCATGTCTCCGACTTTTTCGGTGGACTTCTGAACGCGACCGACCAGGGCGAATACTTTCGAGAGCTCGGCCTGGCCGATGCCGAGGCTCGGGCTTTGCTGCTGCCCGACACAGTGCTCCCGGCCGGTTTGACGCTGGCTGAAGAACGCGAAGCTTGTCGCACGCTGAAAGGCGCCATGTTGCGGCAAGAGGTCTATGCGCTCGACAGGTCCGCCAAGGCGCCGTTTCCCTACAGCGTCTCCGAGCAAAACTTCAGCATCGGCGCCCTGCAGCCGCTCGGTAACAACCGTCATGGCGTCTACTTCACCCACGCCCGCGAGGCGATCAGCTACCACTACGAGCGCGACCCAGCCGACCCGCGCATTCAGCACGCTCTGACGCTCGACGTGGATGCCTTTGGCAACGTGCTGAAGTCAGCGGCCATCGGCTACGGTCGCCGTGCCACGGTGCGGGTGGTTGATGCGCTGCAAAGGGTTCCGAACCCGGGCCTGGTCATGCTGGCGCCAGAAGACCAGCAAAAGCAAACCGAGACGCTCGTCACCTACACAGAAAACCGGTTCACCAATGCCATCTCAATGCCAGAAACGCAGCGCAATCCGTTGCCTTGCGAGTCCCGTACCTTTGAGCTGACCGGCTATGTGCCCAGCGGCCCAGGCGGTCGTTTCGTTCCGTCTGACTTTGTGGAAGCCGACCCCGTCGGGGCCGGTCGCCTTCGTCATGTGTTCCACAAGGAATTTGCCTACCAAGAAACCGCTGCGGGCGCGCAGGGACGCCGCTCCATCGAGAGGACCCGCGCGCTGTACCGCAGTGATGACCTGACACGTTTGATGCCCTTGGGCCAGGTCGCATCACTGGCCTTGACCGGTGAGAGCTACAAACTCGCGTTCACACCAGGTTTGCTGGCACAAGTGTTCAATCGTGCCCGTGCCGGTCAGCCACCCGAGCCGCTGCTGCCAAACCCAGTCACCGTGCTGGCCGGCCAGGCCGGTGACAAAGGCGGCTACCTGCAGAGCCAGATGCTCAAGGCCGATGGTCGCTTCCCGAGCACCGATGCCGACGACCATTGGTGGATAGGCTCGGGCCAAACATTCCTCAGCGAAGGCCATGCAGCGGCAGCCGCAGAACTTGCAGCCGCCCGCGCACACTTCTTCTTACCCCGTCGATACCGCGACCCTTTTGGCCAGGACACCACGGTCAGCTTCGACAAGGCGGATTTTTTGATGGTCGAAACACGTGATGCCGTCGGCAACCGGGTGACGGTGGAGGCCAACGACTACCGCGTGCTGCAGCCGCGCCAAGTACGCGGCCCGAACGGGAACGGCACCGCGGTCGTGTTTGATCTGCTGGGCATGGTGGCAGGCACCGCTGTCATGGGCAAGCCCTTGCCCGCTGTCGTCGAGGGCGACAGCCTGGATGGCTTTTCGGCAGACCTGACACAAACGCAGATCGACAGTTTTCATGGCGCTGCCGACCCACACGCCGGTGCGTCGGCCCTGCTTCAAAGCGCCACCACGCGCATCGTCTACGACATCGACCGGTTTCAACGCTCGCGGCGCGCCAACCCGAACGAGCCGACGGCATGGCTGCCCGCCTGTGCAGCGACGCTGGCGCGCGAAACGCATGCCACTGCCTCCTTGCCCCCACAGGGTCTGAAGATTCAAATTGCCTTCTCGTATTCAGACGGGTTCGGTCGTGAAATCCAGAAAAAAATCCAGGCCGAGCCCGAGACGGTCAACGGTGTGGCCCGCGGGCCACGCTGGGTGGGCAGCGGCTGGACCATCTTCAACAACAAGGGCAAGACTGTTCGGCAATACGAGCCCTTCTTCAGTCCAACGCCTGGCTTCGGCATCGAGAAACGCGGCGTGAGCAGCACACTGTTTTATGACGCGGCGGAACGCATCGTTGCAACGCTGCACCCGAACAACAGCTTCGAGAAAGTCGTGTTCGACCCGTGGCAACAAACGTCTTGGGATGTGAACGACACGGTGACCTTAGACCCCAAGACCGACCCGGTTGCTGGCGAGTTCTTCAGGCGCCTGCCCGATACCGAATACCTGCCGACATGGCACCAGCAGCGTGCCAATGGCGCCAAAGGCGCTGACGAAAAAGCAGCAGCCGACAAAGCCGCCGCCCATGCTGAAACGCCCACCGTGGCCTGGTTCGACACGCTAGGCCGGCCCATGCTGACGGTGGCCGACAACGGCAAGGATGCCAGCGGCGCGGTTCAGAAATACGCCACCCGCGTGACGCTGGACATCGAAGGCAATCAGCGCGAAGTCAAGGACGCCAACAACCGCGCCGTCATGCGCTACGACTACGACATGCTCGGTAACCGCATCCATCAATCCAGCATGGAGGCGGGCAGGCGCTGGATGCTGAACGATGTCACCGGCAAACCGATCCGCGCCTGGGATAGCCGTGACCACAGCCTGCGTACCGAATACGACGAACTGCGCCGGCCGATGCGCTCATATGTAACTGGCGCCGATGTGCTGAACCCGGCTCGCGAAATCCGCTTCGAGGAAACCATCTACGGCGAATCCGCCGGTAGCGGCCTCACGCCCACCGATATCCTGCAGGGCAATCTGCGCGGCAAGCCCTACAAGCACTACGACACTGCCGGTGTCGTGACCAGCGAGGCGCATGACTTCAAGGGCAATTTGTTGCGCAGTACCCGGCAACTGGTGAAGGACTACAAGGCCACACCGGATTGGTCGCAAAGTCCACTGCCGATTCTGGAAACAGAGATCTTCGCCAGCAGCACCCGCTATGACGCACTCAATCGGCCGATCCAGATGATTGCGCCGCACAGCAACCAGCCCACCACCAAATTCAACGTCATCCGGCCCGGCTACAACGAGGCCAATTTGCTGGAACGGGTCGATGCCTGGCTGGGGCAGGCCGCCGAGCCCTCCGCCTTACTTGGCCCGCCGTCGGCCAATCTGCATGCCGTCACCAACATCGACTACGACGCCAAGGGCCAGCGCACCCGCATCGCCTACGGCAACGGCGCGCAGACCGAGTACGCCTATGACGACAAAACCTTCCGCCTGATTCATCTGAAAACCAGCCGCACGGCCGCAGCCCAGGGAAGCGCGGTATTCCAAGACTTGTTCTACACCTACGACCCCGCCGGCAACATCACCCACATTCGCGACGACGCCCAGCAGACGATTATTTTCAAAGGCCAGGTCGTACCGCCGCAGTGTGACTATGCCTATGACGCCATTTTCCGGCTGATCAAGGCAACGGGCCGCGAGCACATGGGCCAACTCGTGCAGCCGCAAACCAGTTGGAACGACGAGTTCCGCATCAACCTTCCCCAACCCGGCGACGGCCATGCGATGCGCAACTACACCGAACAATATCTGTATGACGCCGTCGGAAATTTCGAGAAGCTGATCCATCAAGCGGCCAATGGCAACTGGACGCGCGCCTACGCCTACAACGAAGCGAGCCTGATCGAGGCGGCCAAGAAGAGTAACCGGCTGAGCAGCACGAACGTGGGTGCAACGACCGAGCCCTACACCCACGATGCCCACGGCAACATAACCAGCATGCCGCACCTCACGCTGATGCAGTGGGATTTCAAGGATCAATTGAGCGTGACCTCACGCCAGGCCGTCAATGCGACGCCGCCACCGGACAAAGTGCCAGAGACGACTTTCTATGTTTACGACAGTGCCGGGCAGCGCGTGCGCAAGATCACTGAACGACAGAACGGGTCGCGCAAGGCGGAGCGAATTTATCTCGGTGGGTTCGAGGTTTACCGCGAGTTTGATAGTGGTGGCAATGTTGTAGCGCTTGAACGCGAGACCTTGCATGTGATGGATGACAAGCAACGGATTGCTTTGGTGGAAACCAGAACTCAGGGGAATGATGGTTCACTAGCGCAGCTGGTTCGGTATCAGTTCGCGAATCATCTTGGTTCGGCTAGTTTGGAATTGGATGACACGGCCAGGCTCATTTCATACGAGGAATATTTTCCGTACGGTAGTACGTCGTATCAGACTGTGGATCAGAGCATCAAAGCTGCAGCGAAGCGGTATCGGTACACGGGGAAGGAGCGGGATGAGGAGACAGGGTTTGCCTATCATGGGGCGAGATATTACGCGGCGTGGTTGGGGAGGTGGGTGAAGTGCGATCCGATTGGGCTACGTGGTGGGATTAACTTATTGGCCTACTGCCATGGCACTCCAGTAAATGCCACAGATCCTGATGGTTGCCAGGATGGGTTGCCCAACTCTGCCGCGCCATCGCCCCGCGTTCCTGAGGTCGGGCAACATCCAGAAGGCGTCCTCGCAGAAAGCAAGTTCAATGCGCAATGGGAGGCTGCTGTTGAGTGGCGCTATAAGCAGGGAAGCCTTGAAAAAAACCTCGCAGCATCGACAGCGAAGATTGAGGGTGCAGCAGATGTGAGCGGAGCTGGTAGAGACGAATACAACGCAATTTACAGCAGATTCAGGCGGGAGATTGCTAAGGATCCGGAGCTCGCGAAATATAGTTGGGAGGGCACACAACTCCATCACATGAATCCCGTCACGGTAGGCGGAGCTGCTGATCCGGGGGGCGCAGCTAACCCAACCGGGCTTGTTCTCGCGCGGGGTAACGCGAAGACGACGGGAACGTCCCACAACGCGCTTCATGATGTGCCCGAGAATCCCAATCCAAGCGCAGTCAGGCGAGGAGAGGCCTATGCCGTGGCTACCAAGGGCAAGCCGGATGGGCGTCCCGCACCCTCTGCGACTGTTGCCGCTCCGGCATCAAAAGCGCAAGCCGCTGCGCCCGCTCCTGTCGCTCCCGCACCAACTGCTGTCGCGCCAGCGTCTGCACCTATGCTACCGGTGAAAGCCGTGCCCAGCCGCTCCGCGCGCGCGGCCGCGTGGACTATGGAGACTGCACCCAAAGCGGTGAAGCTCGCGGGCCAGATAGTGGTGGTCGCGGGCGCGGTTAGCGAGGGGCAGCTCACGGCCGATCTCGTACGTGCCAACAACCAGGGAAACTTCAATGCGGCCACAAATGGGCTCGCAGTGGCGGTTCTTACAGCAGGGGCCGGGCTCGTGGACGATGCTCTTGTAGGACTCGCGACGGTCGCCTCTGGGTCACCGGCGCCAATGACGGACTCTTACACTGGCTTCGCTGGCCCCGTCCAGCATGAGGTAGGCGAGGCATACCGCGGCATCTTGAAGTGGGCTTGGCGCAACGGGCTCTGACCAAAATCAAAGAGGCCAAGTTCCGAATTACTCTGATATCAACGGGAGGTAATAGCATGAAACAGAAAAAGACAGTTCCTGTGAGCGAGGCTGTATTTCGGAAAGTCCAGGACTCACCAGCTTCGCTGCCGGGTCGTCACAAGTGGCTGACGAACGATGCCGACGTGCAATCAAAGGGGCCAGGGTCGAATTGTTCTTTTCAGCAGAATTAGCAGCAAAATCAAGGGACCACGAATATCTTGCAGCCTGCGTTGGTTGGGGGTGAATGCAATGAACTCCATCTGTTCATTGGCGCTAAAGGTACTTGGGAGGTGATGTTGGCTGTTAAGAAATTGCACGCGACAAATGTGTTTCAACTTATAGGAGAATCTCAAATGACCAACTACTTCGCCCCTCCTTAACAAGCTGGTTATCTCAGCAACAGTTGCCGCAGTCGCATTTTTTTCTACGGCAGGAAACGCAAACGTCGTTCCGCTCTATTGGACAAAAACTCCGGTAAAGAGCGCAGCGGTTAAGACGTGTTTGAGTTTCGCTTCCTCGGCAATGAGCGGAGTAGGCATGCAGAACATCCGCGTCTCAAGCATGGAGGTCGCTGGAACGCGCGGCGGTATTTACGCCGCGATCACTTGTTTCGCCACAGTGCCGCGAGGATCAGCAATCGTCATGGCCGCTGGTGACAATGGAAGCGCTACAAAACAATTGAGTGAAGGGTT
>JBBSUX010000187.1:0-7010 GCA_038234045.1 Burkholderiales bacterium | reverse complement strand
CTGCGCTGAGGTGACTTGTTCGAGCCGGCGCAGGATCTCTTCCGACGCATCGAGCGGCAGTCCTTCCACCCAGTTGCTGCCGAGTTCCTGGGCCTGGCCGAACGTGGAATCGCGCTTGTACACCTCGCTGGCGCGCCACTGCGTTTTCACTCGCCTCAATTCCGCCTCTCCCACGCCTTCCCGGGCGATTCGGGCGACTGCTTCACGCAAGGCAGCCTCGACCTCTGCAGCGGTGTGCCCCTTAGCCGGTACGCCCGACAGACTGAAGACTTTGGGGCCGCGCGCGATCAACGTGTGGTCGGCACCGACAGCGTCGGCAACGCGCCCCGCACCCTGCGCAAGGGACCGGGAAAGACGGGCGCCGCCGTAGCCGTCGAGCACTGCAGCCAGCACCGTCAGCGCCAGTGCTTGGTCATCCTGTGGCCGCGCCTGAGCCGGGTCAAGCGAATCAAGACCTGGAACCTTGAAGCTGAGCGCCACATAGGCTTGATCTGCGGGCGCCTTGAAATCGAAGCGGCGCATTCCCTTTTGCATCGGTTCGGCGCGCGATTTGCGAACCGGCACCGCTCGGGCAGGAATGCGCCCGTAGGTTTCTTGGGCCAGCTTCAACACATTTTGCGGATCGACATCGCCCGCCACCACCACGGCGTTCGCTGGCACATACCAGCGATCGTGAAAGGCGCGCACATCGTCGGCTGTGTATTCGGCAATATCCGAAGGCCAGCCGATCACCGGACGGCGGTAAGGAGAGGCCAGAAACTCAATCGCATTCATCCGCTCGCGCATCAATGCGCGCGGATTTTCTTCTGTACGCATGCGGCGCTCTTCAGTAACGACCTGGCGCTCCTTCTGGAACTCGCTCTCGTCGAACTGGATATGAGCGAAACGGTCCGATTCGAGCCGCATCACATCGCCCAGACGATCGGCCGGAATCTGCTGGTAATAGCCGGTGTAGTCGCGATTGGTGAACGCGTTTTCACGGCCACCCAGCGCTGCCACACGACGCGAAAATTCACCCGCAGGCACGGTAGGCGTGCCCTTGAACATCATGTGTTCGAGCATGTGGGCGATACCGCTGGTGCCGTCCACCTCGTCCATCGCACCGGCGCGCACCCACACCATGTGCACGGCAGTCGGGGAGCGCCTGTCGACCTTGACGATCAGCGTCATGCCGTTGGCGAGCTTGAACTCCGAAGCTGCGGATGACGCCTGCTTCCCGCCGGCAGAGGTCGAAAGCGTTGCCGGTGATGCTGAGGTTTTTGCCGAAGGCGCTGCTGATGTGACGCTCGAAGTGATCGATTGCGGTGCCGGGCCAGTGGCAGGAAGATGCGCACAAGCGACAAGCGCCCCGAGTGCAGACAGTGAGGCCAGAGTGGCGATGGTGCGTTTCATAGAATCCTCCGATTCTAAGAACGGACCCCATGTTCAGTTTTTTCCGGAAAAAAAATTCCGCACCGGCCGAGATCGCCGACCCCCGTCCAGGCCCCGAGGCTGCCCCAGCCAATCCGCTGTCGCCCCCAGAGAGGCAGGATGCAGCGCAAGCCGCCAATCCGGTTGCCCCGGCAGCGGAGCACATAGCGGCGCCCGATCAGGATGCCCTGCGACCGCCGCCCTCCCCTGGCGCGGCACCGTCTTCATCCTTGCTGAGCGCTGCGGTACCCTCGCCCGAAGGCCTGGGGCCTGCGCCGGCTGCAGTGGCACTCGCCTGGCTGAAGCGTACGTTCAGTCAAGAGACGACTGCGCCGGAAGAAGCGGCGCAGATCGTTGCTCAGCCTGCTCCGCGCACTCCGCCTGTTGAAGCGGAGCGCATACCCCCTTCGATCGCTAGTCCGGTGCCGGCTGCTCCGTTGGCGCGAGTCACGCCTGCGGTCAAACCCGCTGCGCCGCCGTCAGCTGAAACGCCGCGCCCGGCGTTGCAGGTGACGGCGCCAGTGAAGCCCGTAAATACCCTCCCCACCGCTTCAGCTCGGGAAAGCGCGCCCCCAGCAGCGCCAGCCGTCCGACCGGGTCCGGTCGCTGCGAAACTGCCGGCAGCTGTCGCGCCAGCGTTTTCACCCGTGGTGGTGCCTTCAGCTCTTGCCTTGCCTCCTGAATCGGAAGCAAATCTTCCGCTCGCCGACACGACGGCAACCCGGGCCCGCTGGCTCGACCGATTGCGTTCAGGCTTGAAGAAGACTGGTTCTGGCATTACGACCGTTTTCACGGGAACCCGGATCGACGAGGCGCTGTACGAAGAGCTGGAAGACGCCCTGCTGCTCGCGGACACCGGCGTGAAGGCCACCCAGTTCTTGCTGGCGGACCTGAAACGACGCGTCAAGGACGCGAAAGCCACCGAGGTTTCGGCGGTACGCGGCTTGCTTGCTGATGCGATTGCCGATTTGCTGCGTCCCCTGGAGAAGGCGTTGGTGATTGGCGAGCACCTGCCGACTGTGATCATGGTCGCGGGAGTGAACGGCGCAGGCAAAACCACATCCATCGGCAAGCTGACCCACCATCTGGCCCAGGAGGGCGCATCGGTATTGCTCGCCGCCGCCGACACCTTTCGCGCTGCTGCCCGGGAACAGTTGGGCGTCTGGGCGACACGCAACACGGTCGAGATCATCGGCCAGCAGGGGGGCGACCCCGCGGCGGTGAGCTTCGACGCCGTCACGGCCGGCAAGGCGCGCGGCAAGGACGTGGTTCTGGTAGACACGGCTGGACGCTTGCCGACACAGGTGCACCTGATGGAGGAGCTAAAGAAGATCCGCCGCGTGGTGCAAAAGGCCGATGCCACCGCACCGCATGAGGTCTTGCTCGTGATCGATGGCAATACCGGCCAGAACGCTGTGGCACAGGTAAAAGCATTCGACGACGCCGTGCAACTAACGGGGCTGATCGTCACCAAGCTCGACGGCACAGCCAAGGGCGGTGTTCTGGCTGCGATCGCCCAGGAGCGCCCGATCCCGGTGTACTTTGTCGGGGTCGGAGAGAGCGTGCTCGATCTGGAGACCTTCAACGCGCGGGAGTTCGCGCAGGCCCTGCTGGGTTGACACGCAGCATCAAGGCAACGGTCGGGTGCGTCCGCGATGTCCCACAGGGCAATGCGGCAAGGGCGGGCGTGTCGTTGATCAGGCTTGCTTTAAGGTAAATCTCGAAGTCCGAGGGCTTCACAGAACGCCGGTCCACCATTAAGTGCGCAAGAGTCGCCTGAATGTGCTGGTCAGGTCAGCGGTTCCTGATTGACGCAGTCCGCACGAATTCACGCCTCCAAAACGACTATCGCGCTCATAGCCGCAGTGGGGGAACCATTTGCTTAGCACTCTCTCATACCGAGTGCTAATATTGAAACATGCAACACAGGAAGGGATTGCCGGAATGAACATTTCCAACGCAACGAGCGCCGCTGTCGCACCGAGCAGCCCTTGGGCGCTAGTACCTCCATTGGGCAACCTCGATGCCTACATCACGGCGGTGAACCGCTTGCCACTGCTGACACTCGCAGAAGAGCAGGAAAGTGCGCGTCTGCTGCGCGACGATGGCAACGTCGAAGCCGCCGGTCGGCTCGTGCTGTCTCATCTACGGCTGGTCGTGTCCATCGCGCGCCAGTACCTCGGTTATGGCCTGCCCCACGGCGACCTGATTCAGGAAGGCAACGTCGGTCTGATGAAGGCGGTGAAACGTTTCGATCCGGATCAGGGCGTACGGCTGGTGAGCTACGCCATGCACTGGATCAAGGCCGAGATTCATGAATATGTATTGAAGTACTGGCGCATGGTGAAGGTGGCAACCACCAAATCCCAGCGCAAGCTGTTTTTCAACCTACGATCGATGAAGCAGGCCTTCAAGGCCGACTCCTTTGCCGACGATGTGGAAACGCATCGCGAAACGCTGAGCGATGCACAGGTCGATTCGGTCGCCGCGCGACTCAACGTGAAGCGCGAAGAGGTCAGGGAGATGGAGATGCGTTTGTCAGGCGGCGACGTGCTACTCGATCCCGCTCCGTCGGACGATGGCGAGCATGCTTTTGGCCCGATCTCGTACCTGGCCGACGCAGGTCATGAACCGACCGCGATGATCGAATCGAGGCAACGCGATGTCCTGGCCACTGACGGTATCTCTGACGCCCTCGAGGTGCTGGACGACCGCAGCCGACGCATCGTGGAAGAGCGCTGGCTGAATGTGAACGACGATGGTTCTGGCGGCATGACGCTGCACGAACTGGCGGCCGAATACCATGTGAGTGCCGAGCGCATTCGGCAGATCGAGTCGGCAGCCATGAAGAAAATGAAGAAAGCACTGACGGAGTTCGCTTGAGCTAATAAGTGCCGCGGCGAACACCCGGGGGCTCGAAAAACACAAAGGGCTACCGATTGGCAGCCCTTTGTGTTGGCGACGTCAAAAATATAAAGAAAATATGCTTTTATCGCTTATTCCACAAGCGCCACTAGCTCTCAACTATATAGCGAATATCCTCTCAAATCAGGGTCCTGAAATGCGCTAAATCCTCTTCAAGCGCTCTTGTTACCCATTAGCATCTTGATGTCCGCTGTCAGCGCCGGCACGCCAACACCGTACCGGGTGTATAGCCTAAGGTGCCCCTGCGGATCGTAGATGTAGCTCCCAGCCGAGTGGTCCATCGTGTAGCTGCCGGGCGTTTTGCCATCCACCCGCTTGTAGTAGACCTTGAAATCCTGCGCGAGCTTTGCGAGCTCATCGCTACTACTCGGTCGCAGGGCGATGAAGCTGGGGTCGAAATTGCTCATGTAAGCCGACAGAATTTGCGGCGTATCTTGCTTTGGATCAACGGTGATGAAAATTGCCTGCAAGCGATCGCCTTGCGCTCCGAGCTGTTGCCTGACCTGGGCCAGTTCTGCCATCGTGGTGGGACACACATCCGGGCACTGTGTGTAGCCGAAAAAGACCACGACGACCTTGCCCTTGAATTCGTCGAGGGTTCGGACTTTCCCGTTCTGGTCCGGAAGGGAAAAACCTTTGGCGTAGTCTGCACCGGTCACATCCACGGAATTGAAATGCGCTTCAGGGGCCGGTTTGGAGCATCCACCCAGAAGAAGCGGCGTAACAACCGATGCGGAGGCTATTGCAGCCAGCGCGAATGTCCTGCGGAGTATTTCTCGCCGCTTCGGCACGAAGCTGATGGGTAGTGTCATAGAAGCAAGCTTTGCGAAAGTCGTGGCGTTAAAGCCTTGTCAAAAGACATAGTGGTCCACCAGCAAGGCAGCGAACAGCACACTGAGATGAATGAGCGAAAAACGGAATGTCCGACGGGCCAGCGCGTCGGAATAATTTCGCCAGAGCTTGAACGCATAGCCGCAGAACATCGTATTGAGCACGACGGCTGCAGCTAGATAGATCCATGAGCTCATGCCGTAAATGAAAGGCATCAGGCATCCGGCAAACAGAATCAACGTATAAAGCAGCACCTGCAGGCGCGTGAATTCGTTGCCGTGCGTTACCGGCAGCATCGGCAAGCCGGATTTGCGATAGTCCTCGACCCGATAAAGCGCAAGTGCCCAGAAATGGGGCGGGGTCCACAGAAAGATGATGAGAAACAGGATCAGCGCCTCAGGACTCACATGGCCGGTCATCGCGGCCCAGCCGAGCACCGGCGGCATCGCGCCTGAGGCACCGCCTATGACGATGTTCTGGGGAGTTCGCGGCTTCAGGATCACTGTGTAGACGACTGCGTAGCCAACGAAGGTCGCAAATGTCAGCCACATGGTCAGCGGGTTTACAGCCCAGTACAACACTGCAGAACCTGCCGCGCACAGTGTGGCGGAGAAGGCAAGCGCCTGCCCGTCACTCAATTCACCGCGCGCCGTAGCCCTCCAGGCAGTGCGCCGCATGCGTGAATCGATGCCCTTCTCAACCAGGCAATTGAATGCCGCTGCTGCGCCGGCTACCAGCCAGATCCCCACGCAGGCGATCGCAGCGATGCGGATGTCTGCCCAGCTGGGTAATCCGGGCACAGCCAGCACCATGCCGATCAGTGCACAGAAGACGATCAACTGCACCACACGAGGTTTGGTGAGCGAATAGAACTGGCGCCAGCGCGCAAGCTGAGGCCCGGCGGCGCCGGCTGCCGCAGCGCCGGAAGTGGGGGGTGTCGACGAAGAAGGCGGCGTTGAAGCGCGTGTTGTCATGAGGCCTTTTGCACGATGCGCGCGTCAGAAGCAGCGAGACCGGAACCGCGACCGGATCGCAGGGCTTGCGGCCTTGGCGAAGAGGAGCCAGCCGGGCTGCGCACGACGTAGGTCCTGCCTTGCTTCCGACTCACGCTCAGCGCCCACACGAGCGCGACGATCAAAGCCGCGGCACCGCCGGTATGCAACACCGCAGCGAACAAGGGCCAGTTCAGCACGACGTTCGCAAGACCCGTAAGCGCCTGCAGAAGCGTCAGCAGCCCGATTGTTTTTCCGATCTTCCGCAACGACGGATGACACCACAGGCGTACGACAAGCAGGATCAGGACAGCAAACACCGCATAGGCAAACAGGCGATGGACGTAATGAATTGCCGTCAGTGCCGCGAAATCCAGATAGCGCCCGTCAGCCAGGCGACCCAACGGTCGCCAGATCTCAAACCCCTGTGAGAAATCCATAGGTGGCCACCATGACCCTTGACAGGTGGGAAACGTGGTGCAGGCTAGGACTGCGTAATTGGTGCTTACCCAGCCGCCCAGCAGCACCTGCATGCTGACCATGGCGGCGGCAAGCAGAATTAGCCTTCGCAACCCGGCACTAACAACCGCCTGGCTACGCTGACCAAGGACCATCGCGTAGCGTGCTGCCTGCACGCACAACAGCGCAAGCAGCACGACCGCTCCCACGAGATGCATGACGACGATTGCCGGAAAAAGCTTCATCGTCACGGTCAGCGCACCGAACGCGCCTTGCAGACATACCCACACCAGGGTCACCAACGGCCACCAAGGCGAAGGCGGTTCAGCGTCTTCCGACGGCGTGCCGCCAGTAGCAGAAACTGCGCGCGCGGGTCGGTGCTGCAGCCGGCGT
>JBBSUX010000186.1:0-7043 GCA_038234045.1 Burkholderiales bacterium | reverse complement strand
TGTATGCGTTGGTCGATGCCGCGAAGATACGTCCTGCTCCGCCGGTGGCCAGCAGCGTGGTCTTGGCTTCGAGCACATGCAGGTCGCCGGTTTCCATCTCGAGCGCTGTGACACCCAGAACATCGCCGCTGGCGTCGCGGATCAGGTCGAGCGCCATCCATTCGACAAAGAACTGCGTGTGCGCCTCGACATTTTTTTGATACAGCGTGTGCAGCATGGCGTGACCGGTGCGGTCCGCAGCTGCGCAGGCGCGCTGAACAGGCTTTTCGCCATAGTTGGCGGTGTGGCCGCCAAAGGGTCGCTGGTAGATCGTGCCGTCGGCGTTGCGGTCAAAGGGCATGCCGAAATGCTCGAGCTCATACACCACGTTGGGCGCTTCGCGGCACATGAATTCGACTGCATCCTGGTCGCTCAACCAGTCGCCACCCTTGATGGTGTCGTAGAAGTGGTAGTGCCAGTTGTCTTCCGCCATGTTGCCAAGCGAGGCACCCACGCCACCTTGGGCCGCAACTGTGTGCGAGCGGGTTGGGAAAACCTTGGAAAGCACGGCGACATTAAGGCCTGCCCGGGCCAATTGAAGAGATGCGCGCATGCCAGAACCGCCGGCACCGACGATCACGACGTCGAACTTGCGCTTGGTGATGTTGCTTTTGGAATAAGTCATTGTCTTTAAAGCCTCCAGAGAACCTGAACCGCCCAGCCAGCACAGCCAACAAGCCAGGCAATGGAGACGATCTGCAATACGAGCCGGAGAAACACCGACTTGACGTAGTCCATCCAGATGTCACGCACACCGATCCAGGCGTGGTACGTGAGCGAGAGAATGGTCACAAGGGTGAGGACCTTCATCCACTGCGTCGAGAAAATGCCGGCCCAACGGTCATATCCGAGAGGCCCGTTCGTCATCAGCACCTGAGCGAGCAGCACGATGGTGAAAAGTGCCATCAGCGTTGCTGTTGCGCGTTGCGCAATCCAGTCCTTCACGCCGTAATGTGCTCCGACGACAATTCGCCGTGTTCCGTAATTGACTGCCATTTGGGTGTCCTTAAGAGTTCAGTTCGGTTCAATACAGGCCGAAGAGCTTGGCGCCGCAGATGATGGTGAGCAGGACGCCGAGAATCAACGTCACCCGCGCGGAATTTGCCCCGGTTTTCTTGTTGACCGCGGCATGGCTCATGTCCATCCACAGATGGCGCAGGCCGGCAATGAAGTGGTGCAGGTAGGCCCAGATGAGCGCGAGCAAAATCAGCTTGAAGACGAAAGCGGGCATCACCCCAGCGCCGTTATGAAATACAGAGGTCAGGCGCGCAAAAGAAATCTCGGATGAGATCGAGGTGTCGAACATCCAGATCACCAGCGGCAGTAGCACCAACATCAGGGCTCCGCTGACACGATGAAGAATGGAAACCCAACCCGCGGCAGGCAAACGATAGGTAGGAAGATCGGTGATCGCGTTGATGTTGCGAAACTCCGGCCGCTTTTTGGTGAGCTCTGGCATGTTGGATGTCGTTCCTGATGTAACTGCTTGGTAACCCCACGTGTGCAGGATCACAAAATTCTATTGCAATGCAACAAGTCTTGCCGAGCGCGCTTTCTCGATTCCATGGTGGGTTCTGAGAACGTTCAGTTCAGCTCGTTGCGATAGTGGTGCGTGTCTGTGCGATAGACGCACTGGCGGAACTCCATGGGCGTATCGCTGTAGGTGTAGGCAATTCGCTCCACGCTGAGCAATGGAAAGCCAGCAGGTACGCCGAGCGCTTCTGCTTGCCTGGAATCAGCCGCCACGGCACGTAGCTTCTCAGCCGCGCGCACCATACGTACACCAAATTCGAGCTCGAACAACGCATAGGTCGGTCCCGGGTATTGCGCCATCCGGTCGGCGGTCAGGCCTTTGAATGCGGCGCCGGGTAACCAAAGATCCTCCAGGATTGCGGGCACTCCGGTGAATGAAAGCAGGCGGCGGGCCTGCAGCACCGAGTCGCCGGTGCGCAGGGCAAGCGCTTTGGCCACCTCGGCCGTAGCGCGGATTCGCTTGCATTCGAGAACCTTGCGCTGCGCTGGGCCTTCCGTTCCCGGATCTCCCACATCTGGCGCAAGACGCAGGAACCGATATTGCACCTGCTGCTCGCTGTGGGTGGCTACGAAGGTGCCTTTTCCCTGGCGGCGTATCACAAGGTTCTCGGCGCCCAGTTCATCAATCGCCTTGCGCACCGTGCCCTGGCTCACGCGAAACTGCGATGCCAATTCAATTTCGCTGGGAATCGCTTCGCCCGGCTTCCAGTCGCCGGCTTCCAGGCGCTGAAGAATCAGCGCCTTGATTTGACGATACAGCGGGCTGAAAGCCGGTGAGGGTTGGTGCGCAGAGGAGTGGTCGATGATCTTCACAACAGGCCGATGGGTTTCTGGGCGACCGATCCAAAATTGCATTCCTTTGCCAGCATTTCGGGATACGAGAGCTGGCACGCCCGCGCGTGCGGATTGCCGAAGCCAAGGAAATCGATTTTATCTTATATAAGACATAAGACAAATTGACCCGCGATTTGCCATCAGCGCTAAACTCGAACTCATCGCAGATTTGCGACTCCGAACGCGTGTCAGAAAGCCCGCCCTGACAGCCAGCCCGCATCAGCCGGTCTGGTCATCGCCTTTTTATTGTTCATTGCTGGAGAATTTCCATGAGTAAGAAACCCGTCCGGGTCGCCGTCACCGGCGCCGCAGGCCAGATCGGCTACGCCCTGCTTTTCCGTATTGCATCCGGTGAAATGCTGGGCAAGGATCAGCCGGTCATTCTTCAGCTCCTTGAGATCCCGGACGAGAAGGCCCAGAAGGCGCTCAAGGGCGTGATCATGGAATTGCAGGATTGCGCATTTCCTTTGCTTGCGGACGTGGTTGCCAGTGGCGACCCGATGGTGGCTTTCAAGGATGCCGACTACGCACTTCTGGTCGGATCGCGTCCTCGCGGCCCGGGCATGGAGCGTGCCGAGCTGCTTTCCATCAACGGCCAGATCTTCATTGCCCAAGGCAAGGCCTTGGGCCAGGTCGCAAGCCGCGACGTCAAAGTACTCGTCGTTGGCAATCCGGCCAACACCAATGCCTACATCGCCATGAAGAGCGCATCCGGTTTGCCGCGCGAGAACTTCACCGCGATGCTGCGGCTGGATCACAACCGCGCTGCAAGCCAGATTGCCGCCAAGACCGGCAAAGCAGTCGGCGATATCGAAAAGCTGACGGTTTGGGGCAATCATTCGCCGACGATGTATGCCGATTACCGTTTTGCGACGATCGACGGCAAGAGCGTTAAAGACATGATCAATGATCAGGCGTGGAACGCCGACACCTTTTTGCCGACGGTCGGCAAGCGTGGTGCAGCCATCATCGAAGCGCGCGGTCTTTCTTCCGCCGCATCGGCCGCCAATGCAGCCATCGACCACATGCGCGACTGGGCGTTGGGCTCGAACGGCAAATGGGTCACGATGGGTGTGCCTTCGAATGGCGAATACGGGATTCCCAAAGACATCATTTTCGGCTTCCCGGTAACGACCGAAGGCGGGAAATACAAGATCGTTGATGGGCTCGAGATCGACGCGTTCAGCAAGGAGCGGATCGAGAAGACGCTCAAGGAATTGCAGGACGAACAAGCTGGCGTGCAACATCTGCTCTGAGGTTTCACTGGATGCGGCCACTCCAGGGTGGGCGTATCCGTTCGGTCTGCGCCTCAAAGGTTGCGGGCCTTTCTTTCTTGATTGATTGTTTCCACCATGAAAAGCTTGTTATTGGCCTCGGTTCTTTCGCTGGCTTTGCCGGTTGCAGCCTGGGCTCAGACCGAAGCGCCTGCTGCGACCAGCAAGGCGCCCGCCAAGAAGCAGGTGACCAAGAAGTCATCGGCCCCGGCGAAGAAGACTTCGGCTCGCAAGCATGTGCCTGCGCACAAGCTGAAGAAGTCGGCTGCCAAGGCCGTTGAAGAGGTCACGCCCGTCAAGCAGGATTCGGACATCGCGCTGACGCCGGGTGATCTTGAGGTGGCAAAGGAGGTTTATGTCGGTCCGATCAAGTGCGAGCTTGGAGAAAACGTGTTCATCACGGCCGACGCAGCGCATCCAGGCTTCTTCGACGTGCAAGTGAAGAAGATGCACTACCGCATGCATCCGGTTGAAAGCCGCACCGGTGCTATCCGCCTGGAAGATCCTCGCGCCGGTGCCGTGTGGATTCAGCTGGGCAACAAGTCGATGCTGATGAACCAAAAAATCGGTGAGCGCGTTGCCGATGAATGCCGCAGCTCGCAACAGGTGACGACATCTGAAGAGATGAAGAAAAACCCACCTAAAAGCCTGCTCGAATGAGCATCTGCGGCGCGCTCCGAGCGCGCCTAAACGAATGGTCGTTATGACGCCCGCCGCACCGATGCTGGCGGGTGTTTTTTCGTCAGACCCCATCAAAAAAAGAATTTTTGGAGAAATGCCGTGTTGAAAGAATATGTTGAACATGTGGCTGAGCGGGCGGCGCTGGGTATCCCGGCGCTGCCGCTGACAGCGCGCCAGACGGCAGATGT
The DNA here is from genome assembly GCA_038234045.1 of Burkholderiales bacterium. Lineage (GTDB taxonomy): Bacteria > Pseudomonadota > Gammaproteobacteria > Burkholderiales > Burkholderiaceae_C > JBBSUX01. Next base: position 2,494 of record JBBSUX010000186.1, on the reverse strand, counting down.
CATCGAGCTGCTCAAGAGCCCACCGGCAGGCCAGGGCGATCTGCTGCTCAATCTCATCACCCACCGCGTTCCCGCAGGCGTGGACGATGCCGCCAAGGTCAAGGCGAGCTATCTGGCCGCTGTGGCGCTTGGCACGGAAAGTTCTCCGCTCATCAGCCGTACCCGCGCTACCGAATTGCTGGGCACCATGCTGGGCGGCTACAACATCGGGCCGCTGATCGAGTTGCTCGATGACGCCGACATGGGTGCTACTGCCGCCGAGGCGTTGAAGAAGACCTTGCTCATGTTCGACCAGTTCCACGATGTCAGGGAAAAGGCGGACGGCGGCAACGCCCATGCAAAGGGCGTGCTGCAAAGTTGGGCCGATGCGGAGTGGTTTACGAGTCGGCCCCAAGTACCTGAAAGCCTGACCGTGTCCATCTTCAAGGTGACCGGCGAAACCAACACCGATGATCTATCCCCGGCGCCCGATGCTTGGAGTCGGCCCGATATTCCTCTGCATGCGCTGGCGCTGCTGAAGAATGCGCGTGACGGCATCACGCCCGAGGAAGACGGCAAGCGTGGGCCGATTAAGTTCATCGAGGATCTGCGTGCACGTGGCCATCTTGTTGCGTATGCGGGCGACGTTGTAGGAACCGGGTCCAGCCGTAAATCTGCAACCAATTCGGTGCTGTGGTTCACCGGAGAAGACATTCCTTTCGTGCCGAACAAGCGCTTCGGCGGTGTCTGCCTCGGAAACAAGATTGCTCCGATCTTCTACAACACGATGGAGGACGCGGGCGCGCTGCCGATCGAGCTCGATGTGAGCCAGATGAACATGGGCGACGTGATCGAGCTGCGGCCCTATGAGGGCAAGGCTCTGAAGGACGGCAAGGTGGTTGCCGAGTTCCAGTTGAAGAGCGATGTCCTGTTCGACGAGGTGCGTGCCGGCGGTCGTATCCCCCTCATCATCGGACGCGGCTTGACCGCCAAGGCGCGCGAGGCGCTGGGGCTGCCGGCGTCCACGCTGTTCCGGCTGCCGCATGACCCGGAAGAGTCCGGCTTCGGCTATTCGCTGGCGCAGAAGATGGTCGGACGTGCTTGCGGGATTCCGGAAGTCGACGGTCAGCAGAAGGGTGTCCGTCCTGGAACGTATTGCGAACCGCGTATGACATCCGTCGGTTCGCAGGACACCACCGGCCCCATGACGCGCGACGAACTGAAGGATCTGGCCTGCCTCGGATTCTCAGCAGATCTGGTGATGCAATCGTTCTGTCACACCGCTGCCTATCCCAAGCCGGTCGATGTCAAGACGCACCACGAACTGCCGGACTTCATCAGCCATCGTGGCGGTATTTCGCTGCGGCCAGGAGACGGAGTGATCCATAGCTGGCTCAACCGTTTTCTGTTGCCCGACACGGTAGGTACGGGTGGCGACAGCCATACGCGCTTCCCGATGGGCATCTCTTTTCCCGCTGGATCCGGGCTTGTAGCCTTTGCAGCAGCTACCGGCGTGATGCCGCTCGACATGCCGGAATCGGTCCTCGTGCGGTTCAAGGGCGAAAAGATGCAGCCGGGTGTCACCCTGCGGGACCTCGTCAACGCCATTCCGCTTTACGCCATCAAGGCTGGCCTGCTCACGGTCGAGAAGAAAAACAAGCAGAACATCTTCTCTGGTCGCATTCTGGAGATCGAGGGCTTGCCCAATCTAAAGGTCGAACAGGCTTTCGAATTGTCCGACGCGTCGGCTGAGCGTTCGGCGGCTGGCTGCACGGTCAAGTTGAACAAGGAACCTGTCATCGAATACATCCACAGCAACATCACCCTGATGCGCTGGATGATCTCCGAGGGCTATGCCGACGGCCGCACGCTGGGGCGCCGGATTGCTGCGCAAGAGGCTTGGTTGAAAGACCCGCAATTGCTGGAGGCCGACGCCGATGCGCAATACGCAGCCGTCATCGAAATCGACCTTGCCGATATTCACGAGCCCATCGTTGCCTGCCCGAACGACCCTGATGATGTGAAGACGCTGTCGGATGTTTCGGGTGCTGTGATCGACGAGGTGTTCATTGGCTCCTGCATGACGAATATCGGCCATTTCCGGGCGGCATCGAAACTGCTCGAAGGCAAGCGCGATATCCCCGTCAAGCTCTGGGTCGCGCCGCCGACGAAGATGGATGCGCAGCAGCTCACCGAAGAAGGTCACTACGGCGTGTTCGGAACTGCGGGCGCCCGCACTGAAATGCCAGGCTGCAGTCTGTGCATGGGCAACCAGGCGCAGGTGCGGGAGGGTGCAACGGTGATGTCCACCAGTACCCGCAATTTCCCGAATCGGCTCGGCCGCAACACCAACGTGTACCTCGGTTCTGCCGAACTGGCAGCCATCTGCGCGAAGCTCGGACGCATCCCGACAAAGGCCGAATACATGACCGATGTCAGCGCTCTGGACGCCCACAGCGATCAGGTCTATCAGTACCTGAACTTCGACAAGATCGCCTCGTTCCAGGAAGCCGCC
>JBBSUX010000185.1:0-7114 GCA_038234045.1 Burkholderiales bacterium | reverse complement strand
TCGACGGTGCGCGCAGCGGCCGGATCTCGATCGCTGCGACGATGGTCTTCGTGCTGAGCTACGCGATGGAGAGCGCCATGCTAGCTGCTATCCTGATCTTCGCTCCGCGCGTGCTCTATGGGGTTCATGCGGCGCTGCCGATGTGGAGCCCGCTGACCCCGCTGGAAGACCAGCAACTCGCCGGCGTGCTGATGTGGGCGGTCATGGGCGTGGTCGATCTGATCGCGTTATGCCTGCTGTTCGTGGCTTGGCTAGCGAGCGGAGCGCGCAAGGTGGCGCACGCATGAAACCCATCTCGTGCCTTGTGGCTTCGGCATCAGTGCGTCTCGGCAGCCGCCGCAGCCCTGATCTTCTGTACCTGACGCTCGGTCACGGGCGGTGCGTCGTTGCTCCAGGAGCGCCTGACGAAGCTGGCCACTTCTGCAATCTCGCGGTCGCTGAACTGCTTGCCGAATGCCGGCATCGGATCGATCTTGTCCATGGCGGGAATGTCGGACGCAGGCGGCCCACTGCCGCCGCTGATGATGATATGGATTACCGAAGAAGGGTCGGGCGAACGCACCACCCCGCTGAGCGCCAGCGCGGGCGCCTTGGTCGGGTCGCCTTCACCGCCGGCTTGGTGGCACTTGGCGCAGAAGTTGGCATAGAGGCCGCCGCCGGGAATGCGCACGTCGCCGCTTTGCAACCATGCCACCGTGCGCTGTTGCGCCGTGGCGGGCAGGAACGAAGCCTCAGCCTGACGCGGGCCGAGCGACTTCAAATACGTGGCGATGCTCGCCAAGTCGGCTTCGTCGAAATGGCGAGTGCTGTCGCTGACGCCCTGTTTCATTGGCCCGAAGACCATGTTTCGATCCGTGTGGCCGGTCTTCAAGAACTGCGCGATCTGCTCGGCGCTCCAATCGGCGAGCCCACTTTCGCGCTGGCCCGTCAGGTTCGGCGCGGTCCAGTGGTCGGTGATGCCGCCGGCCAGGAAATGCGGGGACGTTTCGCTGAAGCCCAGCGGCTGGTACGCCACGCCGCGCGGCGTGTGGCAGGAGCCGCAGTGCCCGAGCCCTTGCACCAGATAGGCACCGCGGTTCCATTCGGCGCTCTTTCCGCTGTCGGGCTGGTAGACACCGTGTTCGACGAAGAGCCCGTTCCACAACGCCAAGCCCCAGCGTTGGCTAAAGGGAAACGGCAGATCGGTCGGTGGCGGCTTGCGTGGTACCGGCTTCACTCCGTGCATGAAGTACGCGTAGAGCGCAGCGACGTCTTTGTCGGTGGTCTTCGTGAACGAGGGGTAGGGCATCGCCGGGTACAGATTGTGTTTCGGCGTACGGCCCTGACGCAAAACCCGGTCAAAGTCCTGCAGGGTGTAGCTGCCGATACCCGCTTCGCGGTCGGGCGTGATGTTGGTCGAAATGATCACGCCGAGCGGCGACCGCAGCCGCAGGCCGCCGCTGTACTCCGGCTTGCCGGGCACGGAATGGCAGGCGGCGCAATCACCCAATCGAGCCAGGTAGGCGCCGCGTGCGATCTGCGCGTCGCTCGGCGGTTTGGGCGACGCGACACTGGCCGACGCTTCAGCGGGCTGCGGCACTGCGACGGCTTTCGGTTGCGCCGCCACGGCCCCCGTCAATGCCAGCCAGCCGCACAACGACAAGGCGGCCCCGCCCACCCGGCGGCGCCAGCGTGCGGATCGGGAATGGAGCATGGCGGTTTTCATGGTTTGATGCAGAAAGTGGCAGGCGATGCAAAAACAGGGGCGTTGAGGCAGATCATCGTCCGCCGGCAAAAGGATATCTTCTTATGAGTGATTCGAACACCCCTCTGGCTTATTTCCATACCGCCGGCCCCGCGGCCGATCCCGTCACGCGGCTGGGCTGGGGCCTCGGCATCGTCTCGGTGACGGTGGTGGTGATCATCGCCGTGCTGCTGATCCTGGCAATCTTTCGCAAGCACCGCGGCAGCCCGCCAGCCACTGAACGGTCGCTGATGCCGTTGCGCGAGCGCGCCGGGATGCGCTGGATCACGATCGGCACCGGGATCTCGGCGGTCGTGCTGTTCGCGTGCGCGGTTTGGACGCTCTTCACCCTCAGCGCGGTCGCGATTCCGGCCACAAAGCCCAAGGTGATGATCGAAGTGCAGGCCTACCAGTTCTGGTGGCGGGTGCGCTATCTGGACGAGCATGGCGCCGTGCTGCTCACCACGGCCAACGAAATTCACATTCCGCAAGGTGAGCCCGTGCTTTTCCGGCTCACGAGTGCTGACGTCATCCACTCCTTCTGGGTTCCGGCTCTGGCCGGCAAGATGGACGCAGTGCCGGGCCAGACCAACGTGACCTGGCTGCAAGGAGACAAGCTCGGGCGCTACCGCGGGCAGTGCAGTGAATACTGCGGCGTCCAACATGCCCACATGGGCTTCGACGTCACCGTCGACACCCCCGCGGACTACCAGCGCTGGGTGGAGGCACAACGGCAGCCAGCCATCTCGCCACCGCCCCAGGCCGTCAGCGGTGCGCACATCTTCATGGAGAAGTGTTCCGGCTGTCATGCGGTCCGGGGCACGGCAGCCAAGGGCGCTCTGGCGCCGGACCTGACGCACCTGATGAGCCGCGAGACCATCGCCGCGGGTACCCTGCCGAATGGCGCTTCGGAACTGCGGCGCTGGCTCGCCCACACCCAGGAGGTGAAGCCCGGCAGTGCCATGCCCGTGGTTCCTCTTGATGCGGCGGAACTGGACGCCGTTGTGGGCTACCTCACGACGCTGCACTGATTCGGCCCCGAATTTGAGGCAAAAAGAAACCTGCGATACCTATAAGGCATGCAGGTTTTGAGGTCTCTTGAGGCTCTGTGAGTGCCATCAATGGTGCCGGAGGCCGGAATCGAACCGGCACGCCTTGCGGCGGGGGATTTTGAGTCCCCTGCGTCTACCAATTTCACCACTCCGGCGACAGGATGGGAGTTGGAAATTATGGCACAGTGCGCGGATGCGATACCCCACAATTGAAGACACCATCGGCAATACGCCGCTCGTCGTTTTGCAGCGCATTGGTGCTGCTGAGCGTTCTGTGGCGGGCAATGTGGTGCTTGGCAAACTCGAAGGCAACAATCCCGCTGGCTCCGTCAAGGACCGACCCGCGCTGTCGATGATCCGGCGCGCCCAGGAGCGCGGAGAAATCCGGCCTGGCGATTCCCTGATCGAGGCAACCTCCGGCAACACCGGAATCGCCCTGGCTATGGCCGCCGCCATCATGGGCTACCGGATGCTTCTGGTGATGCCCGAGGATCTGTCGATCGAGCGGGCGCAGACCATGAAAGCCTATGGCGCCGAGTTGATCCTCACGCCCAAAAGCGGCGGCATCGAGCACGCCCGCGACCTGGCGATGCAGATGCAGAAGGACGGCAAGGGCAAGGTGCTCGACCAGTTCGCCAATGCCGACAACCCGCGCATCCATTACGAGACGACGGGGCCCGAGATCTGGGAGCAGACGCGCGGGCGCATCACCCACTTCGTCAGCGCCATGGGCACGACCGGCACCATCACCGGCGTTGGCCGGTACCTGAAGGAGAAAAAGCCTTCAGTGCAGATCATCGGCGCGCAACCGTCGGAAGGCTCGCGCATTCCCGGCATCCGCAAATGGCCAGCCGAGTACATGCCGGCGATCTACGACGAAAGCGTGGTCGACGAAACCGTCAACGTGAGCCAGGCCGATGCCGAAGAGATGGCGCGGCGCCTGGCACGCGAAGAAGGCATCTTTGCCGGAATTTCGGCTGCCGGCGCCTGCTGGGTCGCCCAGCAGATCTCCGATCGCGAGCAGAACGCCACCATCGTTTTCATCGTTTGCGACCGGGGCGACCGGTATCTCTCCACGGGCGTGTTCCCCGCCTGACGGCGTCGCGATCCAGCGGTAACGGTGGTTTGTCAGTGCTCGCCCGCAGCTTGAAAAAATATGAATGGAAAGTAGCTCTAGCGCTTTTCAAGCATGCGCTATTAGCTATCAATAAAGAAGTAAATCCCATGTCCAACGTTGCGAGCTCAGCGTCCGAATTCCGTTTCTGCCCGCGCTGCGCGACGCCGCTGGAATGGATCGCCCAGGCCGAAGATGGCGGTGACAAGCTGCGCAATCGCTGCCCGGCTTGCGGCTGGACGCACTGGAACAACCCTACGCCGGTACTCGGCGCGATCGTAGAAAAAGACGGCCTCATCCTGCTGGCTCGCAATGCGGCCTGGCAGCACCGGATGTTCGCGCTCATTACCGGCTTCATGGAGGCAGGCGAAACAACGGAAGAGGGGATTCGTCGAGAAATTGCCGAAGAGACGGCGCTTGATGTGCAGTCGCTGGATCTGGTGGGGGTGTACGACTTCCAGCGCATGAACCAGGTGCTCATCATCTATCACGCAGTGGCGACAGGAGAGGTGCAGCTCTCGCCCGAGCTGGTCGAATACCGGCTTGTCGAACCCGAAAAAGTTCGTTGCTGGCCAGCCGGCACCGGCTATGCGCTAGCCGATTGGCTGCGTGGGCGGGGAATCGAGCCGCAGTTCATGGAGTGGCCTGCTGCCTGACTGCCTGAGCGGCTCATCCCTGGTGGCGCTGCACCCATTGGCAAATTGCTTCCAGGGTTCCAAATTCGTCCACAGACCTTGCCGGGATGTGCGGGTGACGGGCTGTCCACATGCGAGAAAGCCCGGTGCCCGGACCCACTTCAAGGACGCAATCAGGGCGTCGTTCGGCGATGACGTCCATGCAGCTATCCCACTGAACCATTTGCGCCATTTGCGCGCAAAGCGCGACTTTCAGTGCTGCAGGATCACGTCGCCCGCGCCCGTCAACGTTGCACACCACCGGTCGTTGTGCGATGCGCCAATCAAGCGGCTCCACATGCTTGAAGAGAAATGCCGCAGCTTCCCGCATTGCTGGCGTGTGGGACGCAACGCGCACGCATAGCACGCTGCACGTCGCTCCGGCGGCATCGAGTTCGCCTTTTACTTTTTGTACCTGGTGTGGAGTGCCCGCCAGGACGCACCGCTGTGGACCAATGCGGATCGCAATTGACAGCTTATGAGCTTCACAAGCTGCTTTAACTGCGGCCAAGGTCATACCGGTAACGGCCAGCATTGCGCCCCCGTCGGCGCCTGTGCAGGCATCCATTGCATCGGCTCGATGCTGTGCAAGGTCCAACGCACCGGGTAAGTCGAAGACGCCTGCTGCGCAACACGCCGAGAGTTCCCCGACGCTGTACCCCGCAACAGCGACTGTGGGTGGCAACTCGGCTGCGAGCGCTTGCCACGTCGCCACGCTGACTCCTACGATGAGCCGCTGTGCATTCCGGTTGGCGCTGAGCCATGCCGAGTCGGTGGCGCGCGCCCGCCAGTCTGAGCCCAAAACCCCTGTCAGTGCTTCCAGCGCGCCGCGTGCGGCCGGTGAGGATTCCAGCCACGGCAGCATCGCTGCGTGTTGCCCACCCTGGCCGGGAAAGAGCAGTGCGATAGTCACTGTTTTACACAGATCCGGTGCACAAAGCTGGCGGCTGCCAGGAGATCAGCTGATCCCCCCGGCGAAAGGCGACGGCGCACGAACGCACGGTGGATGCTGCGGGCATGATCAATTGCATCCGGCCGTTGTGCACCCCCGGCGTCCAGAAAGTTGCGCGCCTCGGTTTGCGCAAAGCGCAAGCCGGCAGCGCCGCCGCGGTGAACCAGGTTGGTATCCGGTGTGACGGCCATGGTGCTGAAGAAGGCCTGGAGCAGCGAGAGGCGACTGTCGAGACCCTGTGCGCGGGCAGCCATGAGTGCAGGCAGCGCAACGCAGAAAACGGTGGGAAATCCTGCTGCTGCTTCGTGCCTGGCTCCGGTGACTCCAAGCTCAGCTGTTGCGCGCTGCCCATGGGAGAAATTTGTGCCCGATTCAGCGGCGTGTTCTTGCAAGGCTTGGCCCCATATCGTCATCAAGGTCGAGCGCAGCTGCTCGGGCGCAGTTCCAGATTCGGTTTCCACACACGCTCCTGCAGCGGCGCACAAAAGTCCGATCGCGAAGACAGCGCCTCGGTGGGTATTGATTCCACACGTTGCCTGCAGCATGCGCTGTTCGGCGCTCATGCCGAGGGCCCGCAGCGCGAAAAAGGGAAGCTGCCGGGCTCCCGCCTCGGCGGTGGCGGGAAAGTAGTGGCGCAGCGCAAACATGCTGCGCATGAAGGTGCGCGCGTCCATGTCGTTATGGCTGCCTTGATCGACAAAGCTGACCAGACCGGGCTTGGGCGCCAGCTCCAGTTCGGCGTAGAGCGACGCGATGGCTGCGTGGCCAAGGTCCCGGGCGCTGAAGGCAAGACGCTCGACTGGGCGGTCTGCCGCCCAAGGGGCTGCCGTCGTCATTGCGAAAGACACCCTGCCTCCCAGTGCGGTGCCGACTGCAGCGTTACTGACCGCAACGACCTGATCAGAATTTGCGATACGCGGCGTTGGCGCCAGCGTTGCCACTCCTGCGCCGCGACGGCCCGGCCATCAGGAAATGAAAGCTCGGCATCGATGCGCGTGTGCGGCACGGTGCTGGATGACACCAGCTGCGCAGCTTCGTCAGCTTCGTCAGCATCGCGCACCTCCAGGCTCAGATCGATGTCGGAAGTCGCACGCAAATAAGCCAGACCTGTCAGCAGTTGCCATCCGTATCCCCCATACACATGCGCCCGGATTCCAGCCTGCTCAAGAGCGGTGCAAAGCTTCGTGAAATCGCTTTGCAATGAGCTCGGGAGCAGGGGAATTGCCGCGCTTGCGGCGGGAAAGAACTCCAGTCGGGCAATCGATCCCGCCGGCGCCCGCATGGCCAGCGGATTGCGCCCCCATTGCAGTGGCGCGGGCAGACCTAGCGCTATCGGCGACTCACTGCCTTCAGATGCATGACACGGCTGACGTGTCACCACCAGTGGCAGTCCGGCCGCCTTCCAGTGCGCCAGGCAGTCCGCTGCTGTGGGATTAATATCAAAAATGCCGACCGGCACGACGTCAGACCAGCCTTCCGCCGTGATGTAGGCCAGCTGGTTGCGTTGCATCACCTGACGGGTCACGGGCAGGCAGCGTCAGCCAGCACCTGACGTACGACGGACGCGGCCTGCGACCGACCGCCTCTTTCTTCGCCGAG
>JBBSUX010000184.1:0-7122 GCA_038234045.1 Burkholderiales bacterium | reverse complement strand
CGCGAGGTGCATGCGGTGGAGAAGGTGAGCTTCGATCTGCATGCCGGCGAAACGCTGGCGTTGGTGGGAGAATCAGGCTGCGGCAAATCGACTACCGGGCGGTCGCTACTACGGCTGGTGGAGAGCCAGCGCGGCATGATCGAATTCGACGGCCGCAACATTCTCGATCTGCCGACCAAGCAGGTTCAGTCGCTGCGGCGCGATATCCAGTTCATCTTTCAGGACCCGTTTGCATCGCTCGATCCGCGCGTGACAGTGGGCTTCTCGATCATGGAGCCACTGTTGGTGCATGGCATCGCCAAAGGCACCGAAGCACAGGAGCGCGTGCGCTGGCTGTTGCAGAAAGTGGGCTTGCCGGCCGATAACGCCGAGCGCTATCCGCATGAATTTTCCGGTGGTCAGCGCCAGCGCATCGCCATCGCCCGGGCGCTTGCGCTGAACCCCAAGGTGGTGGTGGCGGACGAATCGGTCTCGGCACTCGATGTATCGATCCAGGCCCAGATCGTCAATCTGCTGCTGGATCTGCAGCGTGAATTCGGCGTGGCCTTTCTTTTCATCTCGCACGACATGGCAGTGGTGGAGCGCGTCAGCCACCGGGTGGCGGTGATGTACCTGGGCCAGATCGTCGAGATCGGCCCGCGCCGTGCAGTCTTCGAGAACCCGCAGCACGCCTACACCCAGCGCCTGATGGCGGCAGTGCCGGTGGCTGATCCGGCACGCCGCCATATCGTTCGCAGCCTGCAAACCGGCGAGATACCCAGCGCGGCGCATCCAGTGGGCTATGAGCCCGATATACAGCCTCTCGTGGAGGTGGGCCCTGGACACTTCGTCGCGCGCCATCGCGTCGGCGGCGACTTCTGAGGAGACCGCGTCGAGCAGCCACGGTTCATCCCGCCTTTGTTATCTGCTTTTTTGCTTTTCCACTTTTCGCCCCGCCTTTTCCTCAAGGAGTTTCCGCATGAACCCACGTTTCTCCCGGTTCGCCGCTGCCATCGCTGCCACCAGTCTCGCAAGCCTGTGCGCCTCGGCCCATGCCACCAAGGATGTGGTAGTGGCGGTTCAATCGAACTTCACCACCACCGATCCCTATGATGCGAACGACACCCTCTCGCAAGCGGTCGCCAAATCGTTCTATCAGGGCCTCTACGGCTTCGACAAGGACATGAAGATGGTGCCGGTGCTGGCTGACAGCTATACCGTAAGCGACGGTGGCCTGGTCTACACCGTCAAGCTCAAGTCGGGCATCGAGTTCCATGACGGCACACCTTTCAACGCCGAAGCGGTCAAGGTCAATTTCGACCGCGTGACTAACCCCGACAACAAGCTGAAGCGCTACAACCTGTACAAGAACATCGCAAAGACCGAAGCCGTAGATCCAACGACGGTGCGCTTCACCTTGAAAGAGCCGTTTTCGCCTTTCGTCAATACGCTGGCTCATCCATCGGGCGTGATCATCTCGCCCGCAGCGCTCGCGAAGTACGGCAGCAAAGGCATCGCCCAGCACCCGGTGGGTACCGGGCCCTTCAGGTTCGTCGAGTGGAAGGCTTCCGACTACATGAAGGTGGAGAAGTTCGACAACTACTGGCGCAAGGGCTATCCCAAAATCGACAGCATTACCTGGCGTCCGGTGGTCGACAACAACACCCGCGCGGCGATCATGCAGACCAACGAGGCGCAGTTCGCCTTTCCGATGCCGCCTGAGGCAGTCGCAAGTCTAAAGAGCAAGCCAAGCCTGGAAGTGACGTCAGCGCCCTCGATCATCCAGCGCTACATCACCATGAACGTGCAGCACAAACCGTTCGACAACGTCAAGGTGCGCGAGGCTATCAACTACGCAATCAATAAGGAAGCGCTCGTCAAGGTGGCTTTCTCCGGCTATGCAATTCCGGCCGAAGGCGTGGTGCCCAACGGCGTTGCCTACAACGTCAAGCTCGGCCCGTGGCCCTACGACCCGGCCAAGGCAAAACAATTGTTGAAGGAAGCGGGCTACCCGAACGGTTTTGAGACCACGCTCTGGTCAGCCTACAACTACACCACCGCGCAGAAAGTGATCCAGTTCGTGCAGCAGCAGCTGGCGCAGGTGGGCATCAAGGTCAAGGTCGAGGCACTTGAGGCCGGCCAACGCGTCGAGCGTGTCGAAAGCGCCCAGAACCCTGCCACCGCCCCGGTGCGGATGTATTACGTGGGTTGGTCGTCCTCCACCGGTGAAGCCGACTGGGCACTTCGGCCGTTGCTGGCGACCGAATCCTTTCCGCCGAAGCTCTTCAACATCGCCTACTACAGCAATCCAGAGGTTGACAGCGACCTCGCCAAGGCATTGGTGGCCACTGATGATGCCGACCGGGCGAAGCTCTACGCTGATGCGCAGAAACGCGTCTGGAAGGATGCCCCGTGGGCCTTCCTGGTGACGGAGCAACTGCTGTCGGTGCGAGCTCGCAACCTGACCGGTTTTTATGTCATTCCGGATGGCAGCTTCAATTTCGATGAAGTCGAACTGAAGTGACGCTCTCCCCGGGGCTGCGCACTTCGTGTCTTCGCCAGCCCCCAACTGGGGGCGACACCAGCGGTCCGGCAAAGCCGGTTCCGCGGTGTTCTCGAACGATCTGAAAACAGGTAGCCGCTGGCAACGATGATCAATTACGTCCTCAAACGTTTGCTCGGCTTGCTGCCGACGTTGTTGATCGTTGGGGTGTTGGTGTTCATGTTCGTGCATCTGCTGCCGGGCGATCCGGCGCGGCTGGCCGCAGGGCCTGACGCCGGTCCGGAGACGGTGGAGCTGGTGCGGCAGGATCTCGGTCTCGACAAGCCATTGCCGCAGCAGTTCATCAACTTCTTCGGCAACATGCTGCATGGCGATTTCGGCCGATCGATCCGCACCAAGCGGCCGGTCGCGGTCGAGATCGCCGAGCGCATGTTTCCGACCGTCATGCTCACCATCACCAGCATGGTGTGGGCGGTAATCTTCGGTATGGGGATCGGCATCGTGTCGGCGGTGTACCGCAACCAATGGCCCGACCGTCTCGGCATGACGCTGGCGGTTTCGGGTATCTCGTTTCCCGCTTTCGCGCTCGGCATGCTGCTGATGCAGGTGTTTTCGGTGCAGCTCGGCTGGTTCCCGGCAATCGGCGCGGATTCCTGGCGCAACTATGTGCTGCCGTCGATTACTTTGGGCGCGGCGGTGGCAGCGGTGATGGCGCGCTTCACGCGGGCTTCGTTCATCGAAGTGATCCAGGAGGATTTCGTTCGCACCGCGCGTGCCAAGGGCGTGCCTGAGAAGAGCGTGCTGTTCAAGCACTGCCTGCGCAATGCGCTGATCCCGGTGGTCACGATGATGGGCTTGCAGTTCGGCTTTCTGCTGGGAGGCTCCATCGTGGTCGAGGCGGTATTCAACTGGCCCGGTCTCGGGCGCCTGCTGGTCGATGCGGTCAACATGCGCGACTACCCGGTGATTCAGGTGTTGGTGTTGCTGTTTTCGCTGGAATTTCTGTTGATCAACCTGGTCGTCGATGTTTTGTATGGATTCATCAACCCGACCATTCGGTACAAATGAAGCTCATCATTCTTCGTGTTGCGACGGACGGTGGGCGCGATCCCGCCGACGGCGTACTCTGCTCCGCGAATGTCCCCCGCTCGGCCTATGGCCTCCGCTCCTCCTTGATTTCGCCGCGCAGAGCCCACCATCGACGGGATCGCACAGGTCGGCCGATGATCGAAGTGCGGAACGAGTGTGCCGACCTGCCGAGGGTATGGGGTGTTCCCCGCAGCGAAATCAAGGAGGAGGCGAAGCCGGGGGACATTCGCGGAGGGGAATACCCCGTGGCGTCGGTACGCACCCCGAATGCTTGCGCCTCTAGATGTTTGCGGTGCCCACAAACGGTGCGGCCTATTCAAGGTGCAATGGAGCAACCCACATGAGCCAACCCCTCATCGAAACCCCGCCAGCTGAAGTCGCCTCCATCGCCACGTCATCCGTCCGCACCCCGTGGACCGAGTTCTGGCGCAAGTTTAAAAAGCAGCATGTGGCCGTAGGCGCGCTGGTGTTCGTGCTGCTGCTGGTGCTGGTGGCGCTGCTGGCGCCGTGGATCACGCCCTACGACGCGGAGAATTTTTTCGATTACGACAAGATCAATGCCGCACCGTCCGCTGCGCACTGGTTCGGCGTGGATCCTTTGGGCCGCGACATCTTCAGCCGCATCCTGATGGGCGCCCGCATCTCGCTGGCGGCGGGGTTTCTTTCGGTGGTGATAGGCGCTGTCATCGGCACCGTGCTCGGTTTGCTGGCCGGGTTTTATGGCGGCTGGTGGGACCGCATCGTGATGCGGATCTCCGATGTGCTCTTCGCTTTCCCCGGCATCCTGCTGGCGCTCGGCGTGGTCGCCATCCTCGGCAGCAGCATGACCAACGTGATCGTCGCTGTGTCGGTATTCAGCGTGCCGGCTTTCGCGCGGTTGGTGCGCGGCAACACGTTGGTATTGAAGCAGCTGACGTACATCGAAGCCACCCGCAGCATTGGCGCAAGCGACTGGACGATCCTGCTGCGCCACATCCTGCCGGGCACCATTTCGGCCATCGTCGTGTACTTCACCATGCGGCTCGGCACGTCGATCATCACAGCGGCGAGTCTCTCGTTTCTCGGCCTCGGTGCGCAACCGCCCACGCCGGAGTGGGGCGCCATGTTGAACGAAGCACGCGCCGACATGGTCAACGCGCCGCATGTGGCGCTGTTTCCGGCGCTGGCAATCTTCTTTACCGTGTTGGCGTTCAACCTGCTGGGCGATGGCCTGCGTGACGCGCTCGATCCTAAGATCGATCGGCTCTGATGGGATGACCCACGAGATGCAGGCGCCACGAGTCCCCCGAATCGGCCCGCTGCCATCCGGCCCGCGTGACGCCCTCACCGACGTGCTCGGTCTGACGGTTGGCCATTGCACGCGTGATGATGGTGGTGATGTGCACACCGGTGTGACTGTCATACGACCGCATGGCATCGATCCCTTTCTGCACCGGGTGCCGGCAGGCGTCGCGGTGTTCAACGGCTTCGGCAAAAGCGTTGGCTTGCTGCAGGTCGAAGAATTGGGCGTGCTGGAAGCGCCGATCGCGCTGACCAACACGTTCTCTGTGCCGGCGGTGGCCGCAGCGCAGATCCGGCACTGCGTGCAGATGAACCCCGAAAGCGGCCGCGGCATGCCGACGGTCAATCCGCTGGTCTTGGAATGCAACGACGGATACCTGAACGACATCCAGCAAATGGGGATCACCGAGGCCGATTACCGGGCTGCGTTCGATGCCGCTGGCGTGGATGTCGAACAAGGTTCGGTCGGCTCTGGTCGCGGCATGTCGAGTTTCGGCCTCAAGGGTGGCATCGGTACCGCGTCTCGTCGCGCACATGCGGGGCACAGTGGTACCTTCACCGTCGGTGCGCTGGTGCTGGCCAATTTCGGCTTGCTAGCCGATCTGGTCGTCGCCGGGCGCGCCATCGGTCAAGCTCTTGCGCCGCAGCTTGAACCCGCCAAGCCGGCCGAGCCCGAAAAAGGCTCGATCATCATGATCCTCGCCACCGATGCGCCGCTGGATGCGCGCCAGTTGCGACGGTTAGCGCGTCGCGCCGGCGCGGGTCTGGCGCGAACCGGTTCTGTCTTTGGCCATGGCAGCGGCGACATCGCACTGGCTTTTTCCACGGCGTACACCGTTCCGCAAAGCGCCTCTGAGCCGATGCCGGCACCGGCGCTGCTGCATGACGGCTTGCTCGATGGCTTGTTCCACGCGGCCGCCGCAAGCGTCGAGCAAAGCATCCTGCATGCGCTCTGG
This sequence comes from Burkholderiales bacterium, assembly GCA_038234045.1. GTDB lineage: Bacteria > Pseudomonadota > Gammaproteobacteria > Burkholderiales > Burkholderiaceae_C > JBBSUX01. Next base: position 1,314 of record JBBSUX010000184.1, on the reverse strand, counting down.
CACGCCCGATCCTTTACCGGTCGCGACGGGAATTTTCGGCACGCGCTTTCCGACCTGCTGCGAGGCTGGCCGATAGATGCTTTCGAAGCACTCGCGCACCCCATGCAACTCTCGTTTCAGCCCACGCGAACACCATGAAAATCCTGATCTCCGTCGACATCGAAGGCGTGGCTGGCGTCTACCACTCGCAGCAAACGCGAGCTGGAAATCCCGAATACGAGCGCGCGCGGCGCTGGATGACCGACGAGGCCAACGCCGCCATCGACGGTGCTTTTGCGGCCGGCGCCACCGAGGTCTATGTCAACGATTCCCATGGCGACTTCCGCAACCTGCTGCCCGATGTGCTCGACGCGCGGGCGCAAGTCATCCAGGGCAAACCGCGCACCCTGAGCATGGTGGCGGGCGTCGATATCGGTGTCGATGGCGTGTGCATGGTGGGCTATCACTCGCGGGCACAGGGCTCCGGCATCTTGGCGCACACCATCAACAGCTTCGCCTTTGCCGGCATTACCTTCAACGGTGAAGCGATGAGCGAAGCCGGCATTTACGGCGCGCTCGCGGGCGAATACGGCGCGCCTGTGCTGATGGCCAGCGGCGACGATGTGTTCATCGCCGAGAACCGCGCGCTTTTTCCTGAAACGGTTTTTGTGCAGACCAAACGTGCCACCGGCCAGACCAGCGGCGTTTCGCTTTCGCCAGCCGCGTCATGCCAGCGGATTCGCGCGGGTGTGATGCAAGGGCTGGCGGCGCGCTCGGGCGCCAGGCCGTTGCTGCTGAAGACGCCGCTGGCGGTGTCGCTGCAGACGCAGACGCCAGCATTGGCTGACCTTTTCTGTCAGTGGCCGACCTTCGAGCGCGTGACGCCGGTTGAGCTGCGATTCGAAGCGCCTTCGGTGGAGGCGGCGGTGCGCATGCTCAATTGCTGCTCGGCCATGTCGGCGTTGCTGCGCTGAACGTCCCGAACGTCGTTTGTCATCGCGTCGCGCGGCTGACGTCCAAGCAGATCGCGAGCAGTGTGTTTGGGCACCAGCTCTTGGAATTTGAGAAGAAAATGCTCGTAGCGCTTTATCCACCTGCGCTACTAGCTACTTAAAAAATAGCGATCGAATCGCTGGCAATGGGCGCCGCCGCCGTCGTCAAATCCCCAGCATCAGCCGCAGGTTCTGCACCGCCGCACCGCTCGCGCCCTTGCCTAAATTGTCGAGTCGCGCCACCAGCAATGCGTGGTGCGATTCCTCGTTGGGATACACGCGCAGCTCGATCAGGTTGCTGCCATTGAGCGCTTCGGGTTCGAGCTTGCCGTCATCCGTTGGG
>JBBSUX010000183.1:0-7207 GCA_038234045.1 Burkholderiales bacterium | reverse complement strand
ACCGCACAACTCGCACTGATTCCGGGCCTGGTGGAGTTCAACGCCCGTCAGATCAGTATGTTTCGCGCTCACGCAATGGCAGACACCTTTGCCACTCTCAATGGAATTCCGGTCGAAGTTAACGAGGATGGGCGTGACGCCGCCGCGATCTCACTCATCACCGAGTTTCCAGACGACACGATCGATGGGGAGCCATTTCGGTTTGCGCATAACGTTCAGGCCGCGACAGCGATCGCGGCGGTGGACGCTTACTGCTCACTCCGCTGACATTCGACTGGTTACGCCACCCTTTCCCAACGGTTCAGCTTAGTCGTTTTCTGCAGCGTTCGGACAGCCGGCCGGCAGCAATTCAAAGTTCCTCGACGCGCCTTGGTGGGTAGCTGTCCCAGGTTTGGCAGCCGGGACATTGCCAGAAGTGCTGTTTGGCTTCAAAACCGCAGGCTGCGCACCGGTACCGGGTGAGAGGTTTGGCGGCGTGGTCGAGGGCGCGCTGCACAATCGGGTGAAATCGCTCCTCTGCCAAAGCTTCACCGGTCAACCAGCGCGCAGCTGCCACAAGCGACGGCTCGCGCTCCAGATGGCGCACATAGCGGTCCCGTGGGGGTGGGTCGAGCTGGCCCAATGCCGTGTCCAGCTGCACCAGGGCGTCAAGAACGTCGAGGGATGGGTGCTGCTGATAGTGCTCGCTCAGCATGGACCTGACTTCTTGCGCTCGCTCGCTGGTGATCGAGGCTTCTGCTGCCAGTCCCGCGAAAAGGGGTGTCGACGCAGGGGCGATGCGACTCAGTTCGAGCAAGGTGTCGACCGCCTCCCTGTGCCTGCCGAGTTGCCGCTGGAGGACAGCGGTTTCGATACGCGGGCGCGGAGCCGAGGGTGCTCTCTCGGTGGCCTGGAGTAAAAGCGCCATCGCCGCTGCAGAATCACCCGCCATTTTTCGCGCGCTGGCCTGTTCGCAGAGATGGTGCGCGAGCCGTATCGAAAAGTTGCCTTGCCCCGAAAGGCTGAGCCGGTGAGTGATCTCTGCAGCCTGAGCCCAGTCGCGTGAGCGTTCGTAGATGGCCAGCAGAGCAAGCCGCGCCTGTTCTTCGAAGACCGAGCTGCCCTCGAGCCGAAGGAGTGCTTCTTCGGCCCGGTCGAGCAACCCCGCTTTCAGGTAATCGAGCGCCATGGCGTGTTGCGCGCGATCCCGGTCTGCGCGATTCAGGTCGCCGCGCGACAGGAGGTGCTGGTGCACCCGCACAGCTCGTTCATATTCGCCGCGCCGCCGGAACAGGTTGCCGAGCGCGAAATGCAGTTCCGATGTATCCGGGTCGTTCTGGACAGCTTCGATGAAAGCATCGATGGCCTGATCCTGCTGCTCGTTCAGAAGAAAGTTCAGCCCGCGGAAATAAGCTTTAGGCGCCTGCCGGTTTTCCAGCCGTAGTTGCCTCAGATCGAAACGCGACGCAAACCATCCCAATACGAATGCAGCTGGAAGCCCGAGCAGGATCCAGCCGAGGCCAAGATTAAACTCCATGAGGGTACTTGGCGTCCTGGCTGTCGTCGTCCAGTGGGAGTGCATAAGGCGGCATGACGGAGGCGCTGTCCGCAGCCCGCTTAGTGGAAGATTCAACGCTAGACGCAGATTTTCGACCCGTCGAGGATTCGCCAGCAATCATGGGTTCATTGGACGCGTCAGCCTGACCGGCAAGATGCGCCTGTCGTGCTGCCTTGCGATGCTTCCACCAGCGTGGAACCATGCCCAGCACGCCGACGAACAAGCCAGCTGCGAATGCCGTGAGCACGATCAGAACCATCGGCGCGCGCCACTGCGTGCCAAAAAAGAAGTGAACTGCCGCATCCTGCTGATTGTTCAGCGCGAATGCGAAAAGGGTAAAAAAAATGGCTGCCTTGAGCAGCCACGTGAGGATCTTCATGCACCGTTTCTCCGTACCTGGCGGAAAACGATTCTAGTGGCTCAAGATGGACTATCGCTCCGGCCCTTAAGTGCCTTGGTACGGATGTCGACAGCTTCACGAAGTGCCTTGCCCGGCTTGAAGTGGGGTACCCGCTTGCCCGGAATCGCAACGCTTTCGCCGCTGCGGGGATTGCGCCCCATGCGCGGCGGCCGGTGATTGACCGAAAAGCTGCCGAACCCACGGATCTCGATACGGTGGCCGCGCACCAGTGCGTCGCCCACCGCGTCCAGAATGGCTTTGACAGCAGCTTCTGCATCGCGATGCGGAAGCTGACCGAAGCGGGCAGCAAGTTCCTCGACCAAGTCAGAGCGTGTCATCAGTCAAATCCAAATAAAAAATGGCGCCCGGAAGCGCCAGTTTCAAATCTCCCCAGCAACTGCATGATCGCTGCCACCGATCGCCGAGAGCGCAATCAAGAAATGCCGCGGGACCGGCTTTGCCGGACCGCTGGCATTGCCCCCGGAAGGGGGTGCGCGAAGGCTGGGGGTGAGCCTTATTTCTCGCTGTTGCTGTCCAGCTTTGCACGTAGCAGGGCGCCCAGGCTGGTCGTGCCGGCGCTCTCGCGGCTGGATTGCTGGCTCAGGTTGGCCATGGCACCTTGCTCGTCGACCATATCCTTCTGCTTGATCGACAGCTGGATGTTGCGGGTCTTGCGATCCACATTGACCACCACAGCGGTAACTTCGTCGCCTTCTTTCAGCACATTGCGGGCATCTTCCACGCGGTCGCGTGAGATTTCCGAAGCGCGCAGATAGCCCATGATGCCGTCAGCGAGTTCGATTTCAGCGCCGCGTGCGTCAACCGTCTTCACCTTGCCTGTCACGATCTGACCCTTGTCATTGACCGTGGTGAAGGTGGTGAATTCGTCCGAATCCAGCTGCTTGATTCCCAGCGAGATGCGTTCGCGATCGACATCGACGGCCAACACGATAGCTTCGACTTCCTGGCCCTTCTTGTAGTTGCGCACAGCGGCTTCGCCGGTCTCGTTCCAGGAAAGGTCCGAGAGGTGAACCAGACCGTCGATACCAGCTGCCAAGCCCACGAACACGCCGAAATCGGTGATCGACTTGATGGGGCCCTTGACGCGGTCACCGCGCTTGGTGTCCTGCGCGAATTCCTGCCACGGGTTGGCTTTGGTCTGCTTCATGCCGAGGCTGATACGACGCTTGTCTTCGTCGATGTCCAGCACCATGATTTCGACCTCGTCACCCAGCGACACGAGCTTGGAGGGAGCAACGTTCTTGTTGGTCCAGTCCATTTCGGACACATGGACCAGGCCTTCGATACCTGGCTCGAGTTCGACGAATGCGCCGTAATCGGCAATGTTGGTGACCTTGCCGAACAGACGCGTGCCCTGCGGGTAGCGGCGCGAAACGCCCATCCAGGGATCGTCGCCCAACTGCTTCAGACCCAGCGAAACGCGGTTCTTCTCGGTATCGAACTTGAGAATCTTGGCGGTAAGTTCCTGACCAGCCGTCACCACTTCGCTTGGGTGGCGAACACGACGCCATGCCATGTCGGTGATGTGCAGCAGGCCGTCGATACCGCCCAGGTCCACGAACGCACCGTATTCGGTGATGTTCTTGACGATGCCGTTGACGATGGCACCTTCCTTCAAAGTGGACATGAGCTTTTCGCGCTCTTCGCCCATCGACGCTTCGACCACCGCGCGGCGGCTCAGCACCACGTTGTTGCGCTTGCGGTCAAGCTTGATGACCTTGAATTCCATGGTCTTGTTCTCGTACGGCGTCAGGTCCTTGACCGGACGCGTATCGATGAGCGAGCCCGGCAGGAACGCGCGAATGCCGTTGACCAGCACTGTGAGGCCGCCCTTGACCTTGCCGCTGGTGGTGCCGGTGACGAAATCGCCGGATTCCAGCGCCGTTTCGAGGCTCATCCATGAAGCCAGACGCTTGGCGGTGTCGCGGCTGACGATGGTGTCGCCATAGCCGTTTTCCATGGCGACGATGGCCACTGGTACAAATTCGCCGACCTTGACTTCGAGCTCGCCAGTATCGCTTTTGAATTCGGCGATTGGCACATAGGCTTCGGACTTGAGGCCAGCGTTGACGACTACGAAGCCGTGCTCAAGGCGGATGACTTCTGCGGGCACGACCTCGCCGATACGGGTATCGGCTTCCTTGACGCTCTCGGCGAACAGGTCGGCAAATGATTCAGACATGGATTTCCTTGTGGGCGCCACGGGTTCGAAAGCTGCGGGATTGCAGCTTTTTCCAAGACCGGGCGGAAGGTTCGCGGGTAGGTCCCGCTGGGGTTGCAAACCCCGTGATCAGTGCGCAGCAAGCGCGGTGGGAATCACGGGGACGTTATTGGCCGTTACGGCCAGAGGTGCGATCGCCGGGCGGCGGAAGCACCTGTTTGTTTTGCCACCAGAGCAACACCTGGCTCACCGCCTCTTCGGCGGTGAGCTCGGAACTGTCTAACAGCAGCGCATCTTCGGCTGGTTTCAAGGGCGCGGTCGTTCGGGTTGAATCCCGCAGATCGCGCGCTTCGAGGTCAGCGCGAAGGTCGGAAATTTTAGCGGAAATTCCTTTTGAAATCAATTGCTTGTGGCGTCTTTCGGCCCGTTGCGCCGCACTTGCGGTAAGAAACACTTTGAGTAGCGCTTTTGGAAAAATCACGGTTCCCATGTCACGGCCATCGGCGACGAGCCCCGGAAGCCGGCAAAACCCCAGCTGTAGCTGAACGAGTGCCTCGCGTACTGCCGGCAGCACCGAAACGCGTGACGCATCGATGCCAGCCTGCTCGGTGCGGATCGCCTCGGTTACCTCCTCGCCATCGAGATGGATGTTTCCCATCTCGAAGCGAACCGGCAGCTGGGCAGCAAGTGCGGCAATGGCTTTCTCGCCAGTGTCGTCGAGAGCCAGACCCGCTCTTCGTGCAGCCAGCGCAGTAAGGCGGTAGAGCGAGCCGGAGTCGAGTAGGTGGTAGCCGAGCCGCGCGGCGACCGCTGCGGCAACGGTGCCCTTGCCGGATGCGGAGGGACCGTCGATACACAGCACCGGAACAGCGGCCGCGACGGGTTGAACCACCGCGAACAAAGCTTCGAAGTAATCGGGAAACGTCTTGCCGACGCAGCGCGGATCCTCGATGCGCACCGGCAAACCGGAGGGATTGAAGGCCGCCAACGAAAAGCACATGGCGATGCGGTGGTCGTCGTAGGTGTGGATGCTGGCGGGCTTCCAGTCGGTGTTGGTTGCAGGTGGCGTGACGCGCAGCCAGTCATCCCCCTCATCCACTTGCGCGCCGAGCTTTCGGCATTCGATCGCCATCGCCGCGATTCGGTCGGTCTCCTTGACGCGCCAGCTGCCGATGTTGCGCAAGGTGCTTGGCCCGTCGGCAAAAAGAGCCATGACCGCGAGCGTCATTGCGGCATCCGGAATGTGATTGCAGTCCAGATCGATGGCCTTGAGCGGCCACGCGCCGCGTGAGACCTGCAGCCAGTCGGGCCCGCTCTGGATGTGGGCGCCCATGCTGCGTGCAGCTTCGACAAATCGGATGTCGCCCTGAATGGAGTTTTCGCCCACACCAATTATCTTGATGCCATTTGTGCCAGAAACGCTTATTCCAATTGCGCCTGCAGCTATGAAATAACTAGCCGATGAGGCGTCGGCCTCCACGTGGATGGCACCCGGCGAGCGCAATTGACTGCCCGCCGGGATGACGAAACCTTTCCAGCCGTCCCGCTGAACCGTCACGCCGAAGCGCTCCAGCAGATTGAGGGTGATTTCCACATACGGTCGGGAGATCAGTTCGCCCTTGACCGTGATTACGATGTCGTGCTGGCGCGCGACCAGCGGCAATGCCATCAGCAGTGACGTCAGAAACTGGCTGGAGACATCGCCGCGCACCGGAATTGGGTTCGACAGCTGCAATGCGGGTGGGCCAATGTGCAAGGGCGGATAGCCAGGCTCCGCCAGATAGTCGATCTGGCAGCCCAGCGTGCGCAGCGCATCCACCAAGTCACCAATCGGGCGCTCCCGCATCCGGGCAACGCCGTCGAGTGTGAAGTCGCCACCGAGCACAGCCAGTGCAGCGGCCAGCGGCCGCATGGCGGTTCCGGCATTGCCCAGAAAAAGCTCGCACGGTGAGGTGGGCGCGCGGCTGCCAAGACCCGTCACGGCGATGTGGTCATGCTTCCGCGTGATGCCGCAGCCGAGTTGCGACAGGGCACGCAACATGACCTGCGTATCGTCCGAATCGAGAAGGCCATGGATGGCAGTCGTGCCTTCGCTGAGTGCGGCCAGCAGCAGCACGCGGTTGGAGATGCTTTTGGAGCCGGGCAACACGACGGTGCCGCCCGAGGATTGCAGCGGCGGAATATCCAGAAACGGGATGGAGAACATGAGCAGGTTCCTTCCGGGTCCCGCATGGGAATTCCGGCGATTCGGGAAAGTTTCGGGTTCTGAAGAGCATCGGCAATGCCCAGTCCGGGCGGCTGTCTGGCCGCATCAAACGTCTGTAGCGCCTTTACCCATGCGCCAGCCAGCGCGGATTTCGCTGGCATGGGTGATGAGCGCGTGCAAAGCAGGGCCGTCGTTGGCTGCCATCGCACTTTCGAGTGCGGCGATCGAGGTTCGCAATGCGTCGAGCTGGCTCAGCACTTCGACCCGGTTGGCAAGCAGCACATCGCGCCACATCGTCGGGTCGCTGCCGGCAATGCGGGTGAAGTCGCGAAAACCCGGTCCGGCCAGGGCGAGAAAATCCGCAGCGAGTCGCTGTTCTGCGATGGCGTTCATGGCTGCGAACGCGACCAGATGCGGCAGATGGCTCACCGCAGCAAAGGCAGCGTCATGGGCTTCGGGCGACATGCGACGCACACGGCACCCCAGCGCCTCCCAAAGCTCCTGGGCTCGTTGCAGTTGCCCAGTGAGCGTACGTTCGATCGGAGTCAGCACTACCTGGCGGTCGGTATAAAGATCCGCGTGCGCTGCGGCGACGCCAGCGCGTTCGGCACCCGCGATCGGATGCGCCGGAACAAAGGAGCCGACCCTGTCGCGCAGGGCGGATCGGGCAGCGCTGACAACATCGGCCTTGGTGGAACCCACATCCATCACCAGCATTTGGGGCGTGACCAGATGGCGGATGGCCTGGAGGCTCGACCCTGTGGCGCTGACCGGTACGGCCAGCAAGACCAGATCGGCACCCGCGACGGCTAAAAGCGCCGAGGGCGCTTCCACATCGATCACGCCCATCAATCGGGCCCGCTCGGTGGTCGATGGCGATTT
>JBBSUX010000182.1:0-7210 GCA_038234045.1 Burkholderiales bacterium | reverse complement strand
GCCAGCCGTTCGTTGCACCGACATCCATGAATTCGATGAATCGCAGCGCAACGCCGGTTCCCCGGAAATGCCGTGCCATCGGAATAATTTCCTGATCGTTGGTCCCGCGTTTGACGACCATATTGACCTTCACCGGGCCCAGGCCTGCCGCGAGGGCTGCATCGATACCGGCAAGCACTTCTGCCACCGGAAAGTCCACATCGTTCATGCGCCGGAAAACCGTGTCGTCGAGCCCATCGAGGCTGACGGTGACACGATCGAGACCTGCCGCCGCAAGAGCCGAGGCCTTGCGCGCCAAGAGCGAGCCGTTGGTGGTGAGCGCCAGCTCGGGCGCTTTGCCATCCAGCGTCCTGAGCGCGGCAAGCCGTTCGATGAGTGACTCGATGTTCTTGCGCAGAAGAGGTTCGCCACCCGTCAGCCGTATCTTTTGTACGCCCAATGCGAGAAAACTGCGCGCCAGTCGGGTAATTTCTTCAAAACTAAGCAGCGCGCTGTGCGGCAGGTAGACGTGATCCTTGTCGAACACGTCCTTCGGCATGCAATAGCTGCAGCGGAAGTTGCACCGATCCGTGACGCTGATGCGGAGATCGCGCAATGGGCGCCCCAAGAGATCAGACGTTTGTCCTGGCACTTGAACCCCAACGGGCCCCGCAAATATCGGCAACCTGAGCGCTGAATTGCGCTCGTCTGTCAGAGGGATTACGCGGGAAGCCATCCGATGATTTTGCCCCACCTCAGAGTGCCCTTGTGCCACGTGGGCAACTTGGGCGCTCGGTCCGAATGCTTCGGCATATCCACCCTTAGCCGTGGCGGAACGCTACAGTCTTCAGAGTGGTGAAGCCATACAGCGCCTCGAAACCTTTCTCCCGCCCGTATCCCGACGATTTCACGCCGCCGAAGGGGAGCTCGACCCCGCCGCCAGCGCCGTAGTTGTTGATGAAGACCTGGCCACTGCGCACGCGCTGCGCCATGCGGAACTGCCGGCCGCCATCGCGTGTCCAGATCCCCGCTACGAGTCCAAAAGGGGTGGCATTGGCGATGTCCACTGCCTGGTCCTCGTCGCGAAACGACATGGCGGCGAGCACCGGGCCGAACACTTCCTCTTGAGCCAGGCGATGCTGCGGTGGCACATCCCGTAGCAGCGCCGGCGCTTGGTAGAACCCCGATTCCGGCGCTTCGTCCACGACTACTCCTTCGGCCACCAGTTCAATCCCCGCGTCCTGCGCGTCACTCAAAAAATCCCACACCCTTTGCTGCTGGCTCTGCCGGATCAGTGGACCGAGATCAAGGTCTGACGAAGCCGGACCAACGCGCAGCGCCGCAAACGCGCCGGCCAGGCGTTCGAGCAGCGGCTCATAAATGGATTGCGCCACCAGCAGACGCGAGCCGGCCGAGCAGGTCTGCCCGCTGTTCTGCGCGATGGCATTGACGATCACCGGTACGGCGGCGTCCAGATCGGCATCCTCGAAAACGATCTGTGGGCTTTTCCCGCCCAGTTCTAAAGTAACGGGGCAATGGCGCTCGGCGGCGGCCTGCTGGATCAAGGTGCCCACCTTGGGGCTGCCGGTGAAACTGATGTGGTCGATCCCCGGGTGCCGCGCCAGCGCGTCGCCCACTTCGTGCCCGTAACCGGTCACGATATTGAGCGCGCCCGCCGGAAACCCAGCGTCGGCCGCCAGTTCTGCGACCCGCAGAATCGACAGACAAGCGTCTTCCGAGGGCTTTACCACGCATGAATTGCCCGCCGCCAGCGCTCCGCCCACGCTGCGGCCGAAGATCTGCATCGGATAGTTCCAGGGAATGATGTGGCCCGTCACGCCATGCGGCTCGCGCCAGGTCATGACGCTGTAGCCGTTTTGGTAGGGCAGGGTCTCGCCATGCAGCTTGTCGCAAGCGCCGGCGTAAAACTCGAAAGACCGGGCGAGCGCGACGGCGTCGGCGCGGGCTTGTCGCGTCGGCTTGCCGCAATCGCGCTGCTCGAGCGCAGTGAGCTCGTCTCCGTGCTGGAGCACCAGCGCAGAAAGCTTCATCAGCAGGCGACCGCGGTCGACCGCGCTGGTGCGTGCCCAGACCGCATCCTGGCACTGGCGCGCTGCCTGTACCGCGTTGTCGAGATCCTCGGCATTGCCGCGGGCGATCTCATCGAACACTTGGCCGTCTGACGGGTCGATTACGGGCAGCGTACGGCCCGACGAGGAGGGGAGCGACGAATTGGCGATGTAATGGGTCTGCATGCCCCCATTGTGCCGAGACGACGCGTTTGACTCCAGCAAGCTTCGCGACAGCGCCATCGGTAAAATCCCTGCGCCAGCGCAGATGGCGCCGAACGTGCTGCGCCCCGCCTAACCCTTTACAACAACTACTCGCACTCACTCATGTCCCTCGACAAAGTCTCCGCCGGCAAAAAAGCTCCCGAAATCTTCAACGTGGTCATCGAAATCTCGATGAATGGCGATCCGGTGAAATACGAGGTCGACAAGGAAAGCGGCGCAGTGTTCGTAGACCGCTTCCTCAGTACCGCGATGCACTATCCGACCAACTACGGTTATGTGCCGCAAACGCTGTCAGGCGACGGCGACCCGGTCGATGTACTGGTAATGACGCCGTTCCCGCTGCCGCCCGGCGTGGTGGTGCCGTGCCGTGCCATCGGCATCCTGAAGATGGAAGACGAAGCCGGCGTGGACGGCAAGGTGCTGGCTGTGCCCACCACCAAGATTCTGCCGATCTACGAGCAATACCAGAAGCCCGAAGACCTGCATCCGATCCTGCTCAAGCAGATCAGCCACTTCTTCGAGCATTACAAGGATCTGGAACCCGGCAAGTGGGTGAAGGTGCTGGGTTGGGAAGGTGTTGAGGCGGCGCAAAAGGAGGTGGCAGACGGTATTGCCAACTACCCCAGCGGCGCGAAGTAACGTGCCAAGCGGCCGCCCGCTATCGGTCTCAAGCCTGGCGCAGAGGCGACCTCGCTTCCAGATGCTCCATATAGTCGGCAATGCCTTCGCCTTCCCGCGCGAGGAAGCGCTCGACGGCATCTGAAAAATCGGGCCGCGCCAACCAGTGGGCGCTGGTGGTGGCGACGGGGAGCAATGCGCGCGCCATCTTGTGCTCGCCTTGCGCGCCGCCTTCGAAGCGCATGACACCATGCGCGATGCACCAGGCAATCGGCTGGTAATAGCAGGCTTCGAAGTGCAGGCAATCAACCCGTTCGAGCGCACCCCAGTAGCGGCCATAGGCGGCACCCTGCGGGAGCGCAGACTGCGCATCAAATATGCCCGGTATGCTTGATGCTTGAGCGCTAAGCGCTATCAGGCTGGTAGCAATCGGATGACCAGAGCGTTCTGCCGTGAAAAGCAGCCAGTTCTCCGGCATGGTCTGCTGCATGCTGCGGAAGAAGTCATGACTCAGGTAGGGTGCGTTGCCATGTTCGAGGTAAGTGCGTTCGTAGCAACGGTAGAAGAAGTCCCAATCCGAATCGGTGATGTCGGCACCCCGTGCCCAGCGAAAGCTCACACCCTGCTCGGCGACCTTCCGGCGCTCCTGGCGGATTTTCTTGCGCTTTTCCTGTGTCAGGCTGGCGAGAAAGTGTTCGAAATCCCGATAGCCTGTTGCTGCCGGAACAACCGCTTGCGGCTCGCCGTGCACGAGCGCAGCATTTGACCAATGAAACTGCACGGTATGCCGCAGCATCAAGCCTGCTTCGCGACAGGCATCGATATCCGGGTCCGATGCAAACAGCAGATGCAATGACGACAGGGATTGCGCTTCGCACCACGCCACCACCGCGCGAAGCAGCAGCACGCGCTCATCCGGGCTGCTGGCGAGCAGGCGCGCGCCAGGGACCGGCGTGAACGGAACAGCGATCAGAGCCTTAGGGTAGTAGCCGAGGCCGTGCTGTGCATAGGCGTTGGCCCATGCCCAGTCGAAGACATATTCGCCGTACGAATGCGTCTTGAGGTAGAGCGGACAGGCGCCGACCAGCGCATTGCCGCGCCAAAGGGTGATGAATGCGGGCGTCCATCCACTTTCCGGTGAAGCGCTACCACTCGCATGCAGCGCCGCCAGATACGCGTGGCGCATGAAGGGCGAAACGTCAAAGCGATCGCTGCCTGCGTCCTTCAGAAGCAATGTGTCCCAGGCCTCGTCGTCGATATCGAGCGGCGATCCGAGAACACGGATGACATAATCGTTTTGATTGTTACTTTTCACGAGCGCTTTTTTGGATTTGGAGGGAATCTGGACGACCGACTCAAGCGTCCGCAGTGTCTGCTGCAAACGGCAGCGACCGGTTGCGGTTCGATGATGCCGCACCGGACTTGGCCCGCTCATTGGCGGGGTCGGAGGTAAAGGCAAGTGCCTGAAGCCAGACTCGGGTTCATTCCTCCAGCACTTGCCTCTCGCCGATCACATTTCAAACAGGATTTTTCTCATGAAGCAGATCACCGCCGTCATCAAACCATTCAAACTGGAAGAGGTGCGTGAAGCGCTCGCATCCTGCGGGGTCACGGGGCTTACCGTCACCGAGGTCAAGGGTTTCGGCCGCCAGAAGGGTCACACCGAGTTGTACCGGGGTGCGGAATACGTGGTTGATTTCTTGCCCAAGGTCAAGGTGGAAGTTGTCGTCAACGATATTGATGTCGATCGCCTTGTGGAAGCCATCGTGGGCGCTGCGCGCACTGGAAAGATCGGTGACGGAAAGATATTTGTCACAGCGGTGGAGCGCATCGTGCGTATTCGCACCGGCGAGGAAGACGAATCAGCCGTATAAAACTGTCGCCTCTGCTGAGGTGACCTACCAGCGGACGTCGTCCACGCCGGCCTTCAGATGCTGGTGCGCAATTCCGGGCTGCTTGGAGCTTTGGCGGCTTGCGTTCTGAGGGTTGACAGCAGGTCTTCAACCACCACGCCTTGCAAGAGCATGTCCATTTGCCACGCGTTCATGAAGCCGCTGCCACTTGCATGGTTCAGGAAATCAAGCAGCCGGTCGAAATAACCGCCGACGTTGAGCAGGCCGACCGGTTTGTCGTGGTACCCAAGCTGGCGCCATGTCCAGACTTCGAACAGCTCTTCGAAGGTGCCGATCCCGCCGGGCAGCGCCAGAAAAGCGTCAGCCCGTTCGGCCATCAACGCCTTGCGTTCATGCATGGTCTGAACGACGTGCAATTCATCGCACCGCTGATTGGCGTGTTCCTTGTCGACCAGCGATTGAGGAATGACCCCGACGACCCGCCCGCCCGCCGCCTGCGTGGCGTCGGCGACGATACCCATCAACCCGTTGTGGCCACCGCCGTAGACGAGCTGCGCGCCTTGGCTGCCGATCCAGTGCCCCACGGCACGTGCAGCGTCGGCATGCGAGGGATCAGTGCCGATTCGTGAGCCGCAGTAGACGCAGAGGGAAAAAATGGGCGTGATGTCAGACATTGGTCGTCGCAATATTGAGGTTTGACAGCACGGGAGGCGGTCTCAAATGAGTCGGCTCACAAGCGCAGAAATCCAGGCAACCGCGCACAGCAGGAGAGACAGCAAAACCGCCGCACTGCCCATGTCCTTGGCCTGCTTTGAAACCGGGTGCCATTCGGGCCCGATGCGGTCGATGGCGGCTTCGATTCCCGAATTCAGCAGTTCGACGATCAATACCAGCATTACCGTTGCCGCAAGGATGAAGCGTTCAATCCAGCTGCGCCCGAGCCAGCATGCAGCAGGCACGAGAACCATGGCAAGGACGGCCTCTGTGCGAAAGGCAGCTTGTGGCCAGGCTGCGCGCAGCCCGGCGATCGAGTAGCCCGTCGCATGGAGAATGCGGTCGAGGCCTCGCCGGCGCTTCTGGGCGTCGGTCGGCTCACGCATTGGGGATGTTGATGTCATCGGACACGCCGCAACCTTGATCGGCATTCCGCCGCGTGCGGGCATCGAAGAACAGAGTCAGCCACGGTGCGGCCTCCAGTCAACGATGCGTGTTCCCGCGATCGCATCGTGCAAGAACTGGCCCTGCGGCTGCAGTTTGCTCGCAACAGCCCAAAGGGCGACCCATGCTGTAACGACGCAGAACATGGCTCCGCTACCAACATGAAACGGAGCCAGGACGGCGAGTGGTGGCAGAAACCAAAGCCACGCCAGCAGATAGCGAACAAAGGCGCGTCCCTGAGAAACCGGAGCACCACCTAAATCAACCAGACGCAGGTGCCAGGTTTTCATCGCCAACGTTTGCCCGCGCGACCAGAACCAGGTGAAGTAGATGCCAAAGACGACGAAGAGAAACCCCTGTAACGCATGGCGGTTATCCATGGCATTTCGCGTCTGGCTCAGTGTGCCGAAGAGGTAGCCGGCAATAAACACTACGCCGAACATGAGCATGCCCTCGTAAAGCCAGCAGGCCATCCGGCGGTAGAGCGAAGGCGCGCGTTGATCAATCGAAGAAGGCAGGCCCGAAGGCGCACTTGGTGCAGAAGAGGCTGGCGCGGGATTGGATGGCATCAGGCAGAGGCAGGGAAACGGGGCAGTGACGAACCGCAGACAGGGACCCGGACTCAGGATCCGGAACACCGATTTTGCGATGAATCGACGCGGTTGCCACGCAAACCGTGCCGCTCAATGCGGGGGGTTGGTCGAAAGCGCCGGAACGCATCGGCCGAACGGCTCAGCTTCGATTCGTAAGTCAGCAGTTACCGAGGGCGGAGATGTCGCACACCGGTTCTATTCAGCGCCGTCCAGACTGGATGGAGATGGACGATGCCGCTGGGATTTCGCTATTCCCGCCCGGAGTCCGTTGGGGAGCGGGTGACGCATGGTTGTGCAGAGAATTTCGCTGAGGCAGCAACGTCGTTCGATTGACGCGTGACTCGTGCAGTCCGTGTTTGCCCATCGCGTGCTCATTGTCGCGTTGCGCCGCAGTGCCGGACGGGCGTTCCCCTGACAGCGGGCGCACCGCTGGCGCGGCGCCATGTGGCCGCGCCCGGCTTTCTGCGGCTAACCGCTCGCGTTCTTGCGGGCTCAGGGATTGATAGGCCTCCCAGCGGGCTCTTTTTTCGGCAGGCGCGAGCGCCGACGCTTGCGCAAATGTGATCCGCGCTTGGGCTCGCTGTTGAATTGTCAGCCCCGCCCAATCGCTCATCCTGCCGTGCAGGCGCTCCTGCTCGGGTGGGGGAAGTGCATCGAAGTGTCGAGAAAGCGCCATCCATTTGAGCTTTTGCGTTTCGCTCAGTTCGTTCCAGTG
>JBBSUX010000181.1:0-7288 GCA_038234045.1 Burkholderiales bacterium | reverse complement strand
TTGGGCGTTGAGATCGAGAAGCATCTGGCGTAGTCCTGCAAGCGGTGCGACGTAATGCGGCCGCGCCTTGAGGATGGCGGCTTGCGGCATGGTGGAAATCTGTGCCTCGGATGGCTCCTGCACGGCGGCATAACCACCGGCGGCCTTGATGGCGGCGAGGCCCGTCGCGCCGTCGTCGCTCGCGCCGGTCAGGACGATGCCGGCCACGCGTTGGCGGTAGGCGAGGGCGGCGGAATCGAAAAGCACATCAATAGAAGGGCGTGAAAAGAGCACTGGTTCCTCGCAGCTCAGTGCAAACGAGTGATCGGCCTCCACCAGCAGGTGATAGCCTGCTGGCGCAAAGTAGAGCGTGCCGGCTGCAACCGGCATCTTGTCTTCCGCCTCCCGCACCGGCAGGTTCATACGCTGCGAGAAGAGCTCGGCGAGTCCGCTCTGGTGGTGACTTGGCATGTGCAGGACGACCACCAGGCTCGGCCTGAAATCAGCAGGCAAAGGTACCAGCAGTTCGATCAGCGCGCCGACACCGCCCGCAGAGGCGCCGATGACGATCGCCTCCGGCCGGCAGCACACCAGCGGCGCTGGGCCATACGCCGGCGTCGCTGCTGGTAATACCGCAGCCGCGGCAGATGCATGGACCGCTGCTGGGTCGTGGGGCATGTGATCTGCGTTCATCGCTTGCGGAAGATTCTTTCGGTGCGCACCACATCCTCGAAACCTTTGGCGTGGCAGGAGAAGTCGAGACTTTCCTTGCTGCCAAGGCCAAGAAAGCCGCGTCGGCACAGTGATTCGTGGAACAGCCCAAGCGCCCGGTTCTGCAAGCGCTTGTTGAAGTAGATCAGCACGTTGCGACAGGAAATGAGGTGGGTTTCGGCAAAGACGCTGTCGGTGGCGAGGCTGTGATCCGCAAAGGTGATTTTGTCCCGCAGCGAGCGTTCAAAGCGGGCACCGTCGTAGGCGGCGGTGTAGTAGTCCGAAAGCGAACGAAGCCCGCCCGAGCGCTGGTAGTTGGCGGTGTAATTCTTCAGCGTTCCCAGCGCAAAGATGCCCTGGCGTGCCTTGTCGAGCGATTGCGGGTTGATGTCGGTCGCATACAGGATCGACTTCTCGAGCAGGCCCTCTTCGCGCAGCAGGATGGCCATTGAATACACCTCTTCGCCGGTGCTGCAGCCGGCAACCCACACCTTGATGGAGGGATAGGTGCGCAAAACAGGCATGACCTGCTCGCGCAAGGCGCGGTAATAGCCCGGATCGCGAAACATCTCGCTCACCGGCACGGTGAGAAATTGCAGCAGGCGAAGGAAAGCGTCGGGGCTGCGCAGCACACGCTCCTGCAAATCTGCGATGGTGGTCACCTGAAACTGCGTCAGCGCATACAGCACGCGACGGCGCAGAGATGCGGGCGAATAGTCCCGAAAATCGTGGTTGTAGCGGCTGAAGATAGCCTCGGCAAGCGCGCCGATTTCCCCCTCCACATCGCCGGGTGGGTCGGCGCTATCCTGCATCATCTGCCAGACCGCTCCATCTTGGGCATCCAGACCCGCAGCAGCGAGAACAGGCGATCCAGATCCACCGGCTTGGCCAGGTAGTCGTTCGCGCCGGCCTTCAGGCACTGCTCCTGGTCGTCCTTCATGGCCTTGGCTGTGACGGCGATCACCGGCAGCTTTTGCCAGGCCGGGTTCTTGCGAATCTCGCGCGTGGCTTCCAGGCCGTCCATCTCCGGCATCATGATGTCCATCAGCACCAGATCGATGTCGGGCATCTGCGAAAGGCGCTCCAGTGCCTCAAGCCCGTTGCGCCCGACCTCGATGATTGCGCCCTTGTGCTCAAGCGCGCTGGTCAGGGCAAAAATGTTGCGTACGTCATCGTCCACTAGCAGGATCTTGCGACCTTCGAACACATTGTCGCGATTGCGGGCGGTGCGCAGCATGGTCTGTCGCTCGACCGAGAGCTGCGATTCCACTTTGTGCAGGAACAGCGTCACTTCGTCCAGAAGCCGTTCGGGTGAGCGCGCTCCCTTGATGATGATGGAATGCGAATAGTGCATCAGATCGGCTTCTTCGGCATGCGTAAGGTTGCGGCCGGTATAGACGATCACCGGCGGGAACGAGCAGATCTCGTCACCCGACATGCGCCGCAAGAGCTCGTTGCCGGTCATGTCGGGCAGCTTCAGGTCGATGATCATGCAGTCGTAGACCGTTGTCGAAAGCAGCTCGAGCGCGCGCGCGCCGAGCTCTACCGCCGTGATCTCGACATCGTCGTCGCTTATCAGGTGGGCGATGCTTTCGCGTTGCAGCGCGTCGTCTTCGACCACCAAAACCCGCTTGACCTTCTGGGCCAGCTTGCTTTCGAGCTTGCGGAAAATCTCCTTGAGCTGCTCGCGTGTGGTGGGCTTGGTGGCATAGCCGATGGCACCCAGATGCATGGCTGCTTCGCTGCGGTCTTCGGCCGAGATCACATGCACGGGAATGTGACGCGTTTGCGGGTTTTCTTTGAGGCGTTGCAGCAGGCTCAGGCCGGGGCTGTCGGGCAAGCCCATGTCCAGCAGGATCGCATGCGGCGCGTGGCGTGTTGCCAGGACATAGCCGTCCTGCGCTCCGTGCGCCACGATGCAGCGGTAACCCAGTTCATGGGCAAGATCGAAGAGGATGTGCGCAAATTTTGGCTCGTCCTCCACCACCAGCACGACGCGCGCGCCCTGGCTGGTTTCGTCGCGGTCGTCGGTGAAGGTGGCAGCGGGAACCGGGGCGGGCATCCGCGAGGAAGCCGCTGCGGCAGAGCCGAAGCGTGCAGCCCCGGCTCTCTTCAGCAAGGCTCCCGCCGCCGCGGCGCCATCGCCGGACGCGATGCTTGCTGCGGGCTCGCGATAGTTCACAGGTAACGTGAGCGTGAAGGTGCTTCCTTCTCCGGGTGCGCTCTGGAGAGTGAGTGTTCCGCCCAGCATCCTTGCCAGATCACGCGAGATTGTCAGGCCCAAGCCCGTTCCGCCATAGCGTCGGCTGGTAGTGCCGTCTGCCTGCTGAAAGGCTTCGAAGAGTCCCTCGTGCTTGTCGTCTGCGATGCCGATGCCGGAGTCGCGCACCTTGAATACGATCGTCTCGCTGTCTGCGCCGGCTTCAAGCTCCAGCGCCACACGGCCGCTGTGGGTGAATTTGACAGCGTTCGAGAGCAAGTTCTTCACGATCTGCTCGAGCCGCTGCCGGTCGGTGTGAATCATCTGCGGCGCGTCGCTCGCGACCCGGGTTTGCAGCTGCAGCTTCTTCTGCGCCGCAAGCGGTTCGAACATATCGCGCAAACCATCGACCAGCCGCGAAAGCCGCACATCCTGCGGCCGCATCTCGAGCTTGCCAGCCTCGACTTTGGAGATGTCCAGGATGTCGTTGATCAGGTTCAGCAGATCATTGCCAGCTGAATAGATGGACTCGGCAAACTTGATCTGCTCCGTGGTGAGATTGCCGCCATTGTTGTCAGCCAGAAGGCGCGCAAGGATGAGCGAACTGTTGAGCGGCGTACGCAGCTCGTGCGACATATTGGCCAGAAATTCGGACTTGTAGCGGCTTGCGCGCTGCAGCTCGTCTGCCCGTGTCTCCAATTGATGTTGCACATCCTTGAGAGCGGTGTTGCGCAGATCGAGGGTATTGGCTTGCTCGGCCAGCCGGTGGTTGCTGTTTTCCAGCTCGACCTGCTGCACCTCGAGGCTGGCTTGCGATTCATGGAGCACGCGGGATTGTTCCTCGAGCTCTTCGTTGGCGGTGCGCAGTTCTTCCTGCTGTACCTGAAGCTCCTCGTTGAGCTGCTGGGTTTCGGCCAATACGTCGTGCAGTCGCTGCCGGTAGCGTGCTGCCTCAATTGAGCTGCCGATGTCACGAGCGAGCAGCTGCATCAGTTCCACGTCGCGTGGCTGCAGCGGGCGCATGAAGCCGAGCTCCACCACGCCGTTGATTTCGCCTTCGCGCTCTACCGGCACCACCAACGCAGACTGCGGCGGTGCCTCACCGAGCGCCGAACTCACCCGGATGTAATCGCCGGGCAGGGTGTCGAGCCGCAATACACGCTTCTCGAAAGCTGCTTGTCCGACAAGCGTTTCCGCTCCCTGAATGACCGGATGTTCGGATTCGAGCTCCTTGCTGAAACCATAACTCGCGACCCGTTGCAAACCTCCGTGATCATTACGTGCGTACACGGCGCCAACGACGCTACCCAGGTACTTTCCCGCGAATTCCAGCGAGTTGCGGCCCAGGGTGGGCAAGGTCTGCTGACCGATGAGCCAGGTTCCGAGCTGCGCCTGGCCTTCGCGCAACCACGCCAGATGCTCGAGCGCACGCCTGCCTTTGGCCTGCTCTTCCATCAAGCTGTTGTAAGTGGCAGCCAGGCGCATCAGCTCACGCCGCCCGAAGATGGACAGGCCGATCGTCAGCAGCAGACTGAAGGTGGCATAGAGCACCAGAGTCAGCGTCGCACTGCTGCTGGCACGATCGTTGCGCTCGGTCAACAGGCGTTGTTCAGCAGCGACGAACTTGGTAATTTCGCTACGGACGTCATCCATGAAACGCTTGCCCCGGCCGGAAGCTGCCTGCTCGCGATAGCTGGTGTCACCGGCTCGCCTCAGCGCGATGACATCCTGTGCGTAGCGAATCCATTCCTGCTCAATGACTGCAACGCGCTTCATGCGCTCGGCTTGTTCGGGGTTGTCGGAGACGAACTGCTCCAGCGATTTGATCTGCGGCAGAACGCGCGGCACCGCCAGCGCATAGGGATCGAGAAAGCCTTCGTTGCCATCGATCAGGAAACCGCGTACGCCGGATTCCATATCCGAGGTCAGCGCAGAGATTTCGTAAGCCTTGCTGATGCTCCGGTTGGAATGTTGCACCCATCCGATCGCGTTGAGCAGATACAGCACCATCCCGATAAAAAGCGCCAGGCTGACCAAGCCACCGATCACCGGCATCGCGATATTGCGGACGAGAAACCGTTGGAAGATGCTGGAATCGATGGAAGTGGTTCGGGTCATGGAATGCGGGGCAATCAACAAAAGCGCTGGCAGGCTGTGTCCCCTGTCCGCGCGCAGCGCAGGAGTGTGCACGTAATTTTGATGGATCACGTGGTGAGGCTTCCAGAGGCGAGACTCTGATATGAGCTCCAGCCGCCACCGGCGTCCGAAAAGTGAACACGATTTTCTGCGGGCAATCCCAGCCCCTGCGTGGCGCCCTGTGACGGCCCTTCGTCAGCGAAGGAAAGTCTCTATCATGCCTGCCACCTGTTTCGGCTGATCGTGATGGAGCATGTGGCCAGCATCGTCCACCTGGGCGATGCGCACGTCGCGGATGGCGCGCAGCCGCTCGTGAAACTCCCCGAGGCTGTATCTGTCTCCCCACCAACGCTGCATTTCATTCTGGCTGGCTTCCACCACAAGCGTGGGTGCAGTGATGGCGGCGAAATGGGCCTCGGCCTCGTCGACCCGGTAGAGCTGCGGGCTCACCACCTTGTGCGCGGCATCACCCCGGATGCTCCAGCCAACGCTGGACGGCTCTGCCCAGTGCTGTGCCAACCATTCGGCCTTGTCTCGCGTCAGGCGCGGATTGGTCTTCATCAGTCGGCCCGCCACGCCGTTCAAGTCGGCGTAGGTGCGCAGTTCCTTTTCCCCGGCAGCGAGCGCCTTGATCTCGTCGATCCAGCGGGCGAGCCGGGCCGGGGCTTCGCTCGGCTTGCTGGCGGGCAGCCCGAAGCCTTCCAGATTCACCAGACGCCTGATCCGCTCCGGCCGCACTCCCGCATAAAGGGCGGCGACATTGCCGCCCATGCTGTGGCCCACCAGGTCCACCGGCTTGCCGGGCGCGAGCGCATCGAGCAAAAAATCGAGGTCGGCCAGGTAATCGGCGAACTGGTAATGATCGGTAGCCGGTCCGGTGGTCTGGCCGAAACCGCGCCAGTCGGGCGCAAATACCGGCCGCTCGGCAGTGAGCGCATCGACCACGAACTGCCAGGAGGCGCCCACATCCATCCAGCCATGCAGAAGAACCAGCGGTGTCTGCTCCGGGGACGCCGCCGCCTTGCTGTCGCCCCAGGAAAGCAGGTGATAGCGCTGTGAGCGAATGGGAACGAACAGACTGCGAGCGGTGCGAAGAGGTGTGTACATGCGCGGCGATATTAAGCAGGCTGCGCTTGGAAAGCAGTCACCTCGGAAGCGAAAGGTCGTGGACCGGGACAGGCCAGCACTACCTCAGGCGCTTCGCTTTGCCTTGCTGCAGGCCTGTGGGCGCGCTTGTGCAGTCTCATAGGTGCCAGTGACTGCCGGGGTTCCGACCTACCAGATTTGATAGCTAATTGCGCTATATGCAATTGCGCTAGAGTCACTTTTTATGATGAATATTTTCGCGTCTGAAGGGCCGCGCTGATGAGGGCGCCGCTTTAAGATGCGTCGCATCTCCACCCCCCTGCGGCGGCGCTTTTGGCCGCTGCCAAGCACCATGTCCTTTCCCCTTCGATCGCTCGGCTCCTCCGACTTGCAAGTCACCCCGCTGTGCCTCGGCACCATGACTTTCGGCGAACAGGTCGCCGAGAAAGAGGCGCACGCCATCCTCGACCGCTCTCTGGAGCGCGGCATCAATTTTCTCGACACGGCGGAGATGTATGCGGTGCCGGCGCGGGCTGAGACCTTTGGCGCCACAGAATCCATCCTCGGCAACTGGTTTGCCGCCCGCCCGGGAGCCCGGCAAAAGTTGGTGCTTGCCAGCAAGGTTGCCGGCCCGTCGCGCGGCATGCCCTGGGTGCGTGAAGGCAAGGGCCTGACGCCCGCCGACATTGCGGCTTCTTGCGATGCCAGCCTGAAGCGCCTGCAGACCGACGTGATCGACCTCTATCAGATCCACTGGCCCGAGCGCAATGTTCCGATGTTCGGCGCGATGTACTACGAACCTGAAAAGGAGCGCTCGCAGACTTCATTGCATGAGCAGTTGGAGGCGCTGGGGCGGCTGGTGCAGGCTGGCAAGGTACGCGCCATCGGGCTTTCCAACGAGACGCCCTACGGCGTGCATGAATTTGTCCGGCTTGCGGAGCAGCATGGCTTGCCACGGGTGGCGAGCGTGCAGAACGTCTACAGCCTGCTGGCACGCGGACTTGAAAGCGCGTTGGATGAAACCCTGCACCGTCTGAACGTCGGTTTTTTGGCATACTCGCCGCTGGCTTTTGGCCTGCTCACCGGCAAATACGACGCAAGCGGAATCACCGGGCCCAACGCGCCGGCCGATGGCCGCATTGCACGCTATGAATCGGTTCGCAAGCAGCGCTGGGG
>JBBSUX010000180.1:0-7395 GCA_038234045.1 Burkholderiales bacterium | reverse complement strand
CGGCAAGAGCACCTCTCCTCGATCCTCACCTGTGTGGCGCGCAAGGGAGGAGGCTGGGGCTAGGGCGAGAGCTGTGGCGCGAGCAACGGCACGAGCACCTCTCCTCAGTCCTCCCCTGTTCTGCGAGCAAGGGCGGAGGTTGGGGCAAGGGCGGGAGCTGAGGCGGGAGCAACAGCAAGAGCACCTCTCCTCGATCCTCACCTGTGCTGCGTGCAAGGGAGGAGGCTGGGGCTAGGGCGGGACCTGCAGCGCGAGCAACGGCACGAACACCCCTCCTCAGTCCTCCCCTGTGCTGCGCGCATGCGAGGAAGTCGAGGCAGGCTTCAGTGGCTATTGAGAACTCGGCACCAGGTTTGGCGCTTCTCTGCGCTTTGAGTTGCTGACTTTGGCTCAGCTCAACGTTCGTGCGTCGAGTCTTTGCGCCTGATCTTGCTGCTGAGCTGGCCCAAGTTGCTGCAAGCGCTGCGCGTCGAAAGTCTCTAATCCGCGCAGCGTTCCCTCCAGCGGCGGCGCTGGGCCGGAAAGGTCGACCTTCGCCCATTCCCCGGCCGTCTTGCCTGCGATCCACACATTGCCCTCATGCACGATCACCTTGTCCAGTTTGTCGAGCTGGTGAACGCCATTACGCTTCGCCTGCAGGAGGATGAAAGCTGCTGTCTCGTGGGAGGTTCCTTCGGGCAGCTGCCGCCTGATCGCGTCGTATAGCGGTTCATCGCGGCTGTCCCTCTGAAGCCGTGCGTGCGGCTCTGGTGGCTGGGGCCTTGGCACCCGAGGGCCATTGTCAGCTGGACGTCCAAGCGCAGCCGGGTGAATATTGCCGGGCGCACCAGGTCTTGCCGGCTGGCCATGCTGCCGACGCTCCACAAGCGCGTCCTGCACGGCTGCCAACGTCTCTGGTCCCGCGCGTCCGGTGACCGGCAACCCGCGCTGCATCTGGAAATTCCGGACTGCCTGCTCAGTGCCTTCCCCATACTGGCTGTTGATCCTGAGTTCGCGATTCCCCCCTGCCCTTATCCCCAGCTCTCGCAGGTCGGAATTCAATTTCCTGACTTCAGGCCCCGACTCGAAGCGACGCAGCGCTCCATCCGCCATGACCGCACGCCCCGCCGCCGGCCCCACGCCTCCGCCGGGCCGGACCCGACCTGCATCCAGATCGGCAATGAACTGAGGCGTGAGCTGCGCATGCCAGGCGTCGAAGCGGTTGTGGCGATCGGCCAAGCCGTTGGTCCCGTTGTTGATGGCGAGAGTTGCTCCAGTGACATCGTCCCTGTCCGCTCGGGGCACTTCGTTCTGCCAGAACCACAAGGCGATCCTCCCAGCATTTTCACGATCAACGGCCAGATCAGGATTGCCAAGCAGGTCGAGATCGAGCGCATTGCCGGCCGCTTTGTAATTGTCTTGCCCGGTGAGCTGGGTGTAACCCCGCCCTCGGTAGAGATAACCATCGCCTGCGTCGTCATTGCCCATGCGCCCTCCATACATCAGGCGAGCAAGCTCCTGCGGACGACCGGCAACGGCCTCAAGTCGAGCAGCGTCAGCCGCCTGCCGACCTTCCCGAAAAACCGAACGCACGGGAATCTGGTCTACGCCCCGCGTATACCGAAAGCTCTCCTGCATTTGCGTGAGGCCACCGGACTCGGCGCCGATCTGCGCCATCAGATTTGACAGTTCCTCGCGCGAGTCGACACCCGCTGCGCGCGCCGCTTGAAGCATTGCAATCTCATTTGCAGTTGGCATACCCAAGCTCCGTGTTGGTACAGCTCCTATGGAACAGAACAGGTCTCCAGCTCTGCCGGATCGAATTCTCGCAGTGAGATTGAGCCGAAGTCTTCAGCGCCAAGCTCATCGTTGCAGGATTGACCATTGATTCTGTCCGAGACCCCGCTCTGGATTCCCGTGAGGATCCAGTCGGCTTTGCTTGAAGAGAAACCAAAGCGATACGTACGAGACCACATGACGCGCGAGAGGCCTTCGTAGTAGAGCGAGAATCCGTGCGGTTCAATCTGGATCTCCAACAGTGGCTCGGCAACCATTCCACCGCAGTTCGAGCAAAGCACGGCGTTTGGATTCGAGACGCTCTCCTCAAGTTCGCCGCGCTCATTTCGCTGCAAAACCTTCAAGGTTCGCGGCTTGAACATTGCCTGCTCGTCGCTCGAGTCCTGCAAGACGACAATCACGTCTTCATCGCCATCTGCATCGACGTCGCCGCGTTTCTCCTTTGCGACAGTGAATCCATCTGGAAAGAACTTGGCTAGCTCTTCGCTGCCCTCGGCTGATTCTGGGCGTGCCGCAGCCGGCTGCGAGGATTTTACGGCGCTAGCTGCTTGTGCAGTCGCCTTGGAATTCGATCTCGATGGTGACGTCGAACACGCGACTGCAACCAATGTGATCAGCACGCACACAGCGGCGGTGCGGGGCAGGCGTGACTTCATTCGCATATTCATCCTCCTTGATGTTGCGTTCCGATGGATCGTATCGCAGTCGATCGCGTACTTGATCTCAGAGTAACCTTCTTGAGTAGCGCTGATCAATCAGCCACATCGATTTTAGAGTCACCAGTTACGCAGCAAATACACTGAGCCGAGTTGCCGTCCCAAGGGCCTGTAAGGTTTCACACTCGCGGTGGATCTCGATGACCTATCAGTACGAAAACATCTTGAGCGTGCGCGACAGATTGCCCGGCTTGCAGCCTGTAGCCCAGGCCAGTTGGGCGATGGACTAGGGTCGCATCTCTCGTATCACCTGCAGCAGGGGGCGGCTGTCGGGAGACAGGTCAGAGAACATCCCGGTTCGCAACAGGATTGTTCCCTGACCTGATTCGGGTGGAGGATTCCCCGCTACGGTTGATTCCGGGGCAAGAGCACCTCTCCTCAATCCTCCCCTGCGCTGTGCGCAAGGGAGGAGGCTGGAACAGGAACAGGAGCAGGGGCAGGGGCAGGAGCAGTAGCGGTAGCGGTAGCGGTAGCGAGAGCAGTAGCTAGAGCTATGGCTAGGGCGAGTGCGGGCCTCCTAAACCGTTCTCTGCGCTGCGCGCAAGCTACGAGTGAGAGCCACCGCTGAATCAGCACCCCTCCCCTTGCGCGGAAACGAGCCCTTCGCTGCAACAAGCGCTGTGCGGTCATTCGCTTTTGGCTTCCTCCCTTTGCATAGCAAGGGGAGGATTGAGGAGGGGTGCTCCTGGCGGGGCGATGAGCCTTCTCCGCCGTCGATTGTGTTCGATACCTATCCCGGAAAGTGCAGTCGAACCATGACCTCGGGGTTGGGGGCAGGCGCTCAGACTTTCTCCCGCATTCGGCATAAGCGCTTTTAGCGCCAGTGGGCTGCGGAGTTTAGTTTTGGAGTTGGTGAGAGCTCGCGGGCAGGGACTGCTCCTGCAGCGCAGCGAGCATTTGAGAGAGCGGGTCACAGAGTCGGCAAGCGTTGGAAGTGGGGCCGATTTCGAGTTACCGCTCATCTTATGGAAACTCGACCGGCCAACAGGTAGATTCACGACCGGAATGCTCCGCATAGTACAAACGAGCAGTAACTCCGAACCCTCACTTCGCAGCATTCTGCGCCGGACATCACCATGAGACATGCAGGACGCATCAGCGGCTGGAACGATGGCAAGGGCTACGGCTTCGTCACGCCGCACGACGGTGGCGCACGCGCATTCCTGCACATCAAGGCGTTCCAGCGAGCGACGCGCCGTCCGCTGGACGATGACCTGGTCTCCTATGCGACTCGGGCCGATGCCAGGGGGCGGTTGAATGCAATTGAGGTGCGGTTTGCGGGCCAGCGCATCGCCGCGCCCGCTGCGGCAAGGCGTAGGGCCGCCGTGCGCATCCCCAGGGTGGAGATCGCCGTGGTGTTCCTGCTGCTGGCGGTTGCGCTGACGCTGATAGACGCCCTGCCCGCGCTGGTGACGCTGGTTTACCTGGTGATGAGCGCGGTGTCTTACATCGCCTACGTGCTGGACAAGGATGCGGCGGGCAAACGACGGCGCCAACGCACGCCCGAGGCCACCTTGCACATGATCGATGCCCTGGGGGGTTGGCCGGGCGGGCTGATGGCACAGCAGCAGAGCCGGCACAAGACGGCGAAGGCATCGTTCCAGACCGGGTTCTGGTTGTGCGTGCTGGTCAATCTGATGGCGGTTGGGGTGCTCTGGTATGCAGGGATCGCGGGGCGGCTGTCGGCGCTTGCATTCTGACGAAGGCGGGAAAGTAGAGGCGGGATTACGCGCGGCTCCAACATGGGCTGCTGCTCAGGGGGCGGTTCCTTCTCCTGTCAGTGCCGATTGACCGGTCACACGCGCCGGTCTGCGTTATCAGGTAACGCCCATGGAGGAATTTCCGATGACGAACCCGACCTGCCTGTTGTGCCTGGCCCTGGTGTGCTCTCCCGGCGCCGTTGCACAGACGGCCATACCTGCAGTGGATCCGGCGATGTGCGACCAGTTGGCCGCCATGCCCAACGCGCCCATGACCGCCGACGCGTGCAGGAAGCTGATGCGCATCGCCGTCGACGATCCCAGCACCCATCGTCCCGGCGACGAGGCGATGACCTGCGAGCAGATCTTCACCGAACTTGAAGCCCGAAATCCGGCCGGCGTGTCGCCCGAGGAAGCCGCACGGCAAGAGGCACTGGTCGAACAGGGGCGGACGATGAACGAGCGTCACGCGCGGATGAGTGCGATCGAATCCGCTCCCGAAGCGGCTGCGCTGCAAACCGCCAGCATGCTGCCCGGCCCAATAGGCGCCCCCATCGCGACGGCAGCGATCGCATCGGCACAGAAGAAGAGTGTCGGGGCCACCAAGCGCTATATGACCGAGGTGCACCAGGTCACCGGTGGCGCCGCCGACATCGTCGATCAGAAGTTCGGCCAGGACCCGCGCGTGGCGAGGTTGTCGCAACTGGCGCTAAGCAGGGAGTGCCAAGGGCACGCGCCCTGATCCGCGGATAAAGGGGTTGCGTGGATACGGGTCGGCTCAGCTTTGGCCCAACGAAGAACCCTTCTCCCGCCGGACCTGGCAGGGCTGACCACTTAATGCTGTGGCCGTGGCTTGAGGGGAGGCTTTTGGCGTTCTGCCACTGGAAACGCAACGCTCGCGCCCGCAGGAGGCTTCTACCTCAGGGGCCCGTTCACTGCAGGTCGGCGATGACCACTTTCGCGGCGTTATGCCCCGGGGCGCCGGTGACGCCGCCGCCGGGGTGGGTGCCGGCGCCGCACAGATACAGGCCAGGAATTGCGCCGCGGTAGCCGGCCTGGCCCAGCATCGGTCGGGCGCTGAAGAGCTGGTTCAAGGACAGGGCGCCATGAAAGATGTCGCCACCGATCAGGCCAAAGGTGCGCTCCAGGTCGAGCGGAGTCAGTGCCTGGCGGCCGAGCACCGAATCTGCGAATCCGGGCGCATGTTTTTCCACCGTGGCGATCATCAGGTCGGCCACCTCGCTGCGGTGGTCGTCCCAGTTGCGCCCGTCCGGAAGCTGCGGTGCCACATGCTGGCAGAACAGGCTGGCCACGTGCTGGCCCGGCGGCGCGAGCGAATCGTCCAGTGTCGATGGGATCAGCATTTCCACGATGGGCTCGCGCGACCAGCCGAAGTCGCAGGCATCGCGGTAGGCGCGATCCATGTAGTCCAGATCAGGGGCGATGATGAAGCCCGCGGTGAGGTGGTCGCCCTGCCCCGGCAGCGCGGTGAAATCCGGGAGCCTGGACAGCGCCACGTTCATGCGGAACGTGCCCGAGCCGCAGCGCCAGTTGTGCATGCGCTCGCGAGTGGGTTCGGGCACGGCGTTAGCAGGCAACAGCTGCTGGTAAAGCAGCTTCGGGTTGACGTTGGCGACCACCGCGCGGGCGCGCAGGGTCTCGCCGTCTGACGTCAGCACGCCGACCGCACGCTGGTTCTCCACCAATACTTCGCCGACGCCTTCGCCGGTGCGTATCTCGACCCCTGCCGCGCGCGCCGCGCTGGCCATGGCCTGGGTGATGGCACCCATGCCGCCGATGGCGTGGCCCCACGCGCCCTTGACCCCGTTGACCTCGCCGAACACGTGGTGCAGCAGCACGTAGGCCGAACCGGGCGTGTACGGGCTCGCGTAGTTGCCGACCACCCCGTCGAAGCCGAGCACCGCCTTGATTGGCGCGCTCTCGAACCAGCGGTCCAGGTACTCGGCGGCGGAAATGGTGAACAGGTCCAGCAATTCCTGGCGCAGGGTCTCGTCCAGCGTGTGCAGCTGGCGGCCTAGTTTGGCGCCGCGCAGCAGCTCGGGCAGCGCCTTCCACCAGCCGCCGTCGGTGACGTTGGGCGGTGGCTGCAGGGCCAGCGCGCGCAGCACATCGGCGATGGCCTCCAGCCGGGCTTCGTAGGCGGGCAGGCGCTCCGCGTCGCGCGTGGAGAACTTCGCCACCTGCGCCTGGGTTTCACCGCCACCGGTCAGCAGATAGCGTCCGTCCGCCATCGGCAGGAAGTTGTTGCGCCTGCGCTGCACGATGCGCAAGCCGTGCGCGTGCAGGTCCAGATCGGTAATTACCTTGGGTTGAAGCAGCGACACGGTGTAGGCGGCTACCGAATTACGGAAACCGGGATGGAACTCCTCGGTCACCGCCGCTCCGCCGACCACGTGGCGGCGCTCCAGCACGACGACTTTGAGCCCTGCCCGCGCGAGGTAGGTCGCGCAGACCAGGCCGTTGTGGCCGGCGCCGACCAGCAGCGCGTCGCAATGATTGGCAGTGGATGCCATGATTTCTCCAGGAAGGCGCAGGCGGGCATGCCCAACACCCTGGCAAGGCCCTTCCGTGCTGCTGCGCGCAGGGTGTAAGCGGCGTCACCTATACTCGCAGAATCAGGGGCGACACTGACATGACCGGTATCTTTTCAATGCGTCGCAAGCGCGCGCCCGTGCGGGCCCCGACTCCTGCCTTGCAGCGGTCCCCCGGCACGTGCGCCGATGCGCCCGACCATCGCCGCCTGGCCGATGCCTGAGTACCGGCCCAAGCCAGTGCGGGCACGTCTCCGTTCGCGGCTGCTGACCGGCGTGGCGGCTGCGGCGCTGGTAGTCCTGGTCACCCTCTCCGGGGCCAGCTCCCGATTGGACGCGTGGTTCCAGGACGCGTTTGCGCATCTGCTCCCGGGACATGTCGATCCGCGCATCGTGTTGGTGGAAATCGACCGCGCCAGCCTTGCGGAAATTGGACGCTGGCCCTGGTCGCGCCGCGTGCATGCACGGTTGCTTGAGCGCTTGACTGCCGTGGGCGCACGCGGCGTGGCGCTGGACCTCCTGCTGTCCGAGCCGGCCCTGTTCGATCCCGAAGGCGACGCGTTGCTGGCCCGGGCCATCGAAAGCAGCAGCAAGGTGGTGTTGCCGGTCTACGCCACATCCGGGGCATCGGGGAGCAGCGCAGTGGAGCTG
>JBBSUX010000179.1:0-7398 GCA_038234045.1 Burkholderiales bacterium | reverse complement strand
TGACGATACGGCCGGTGAACTGCCGGCTTTTCACCCAGACCGCCGGATCTGCGGACTGCACGCTGGGCGGCTGGCCCATCTCCATGATGGTGGTCTGGATGAAGCCGAGTCGCATCACATCGCCGCGCACGCCGCCCATCGAAATACGGTCGCCCACGGTGAAAGTGGAGCCGCGCAGGATCACGACATAACCCGCGAAAGAGGTGATCACCTGCTGCAATGCGAAAGCGAGGCCTGCCGACATCAGGCCGAAGGCCGTTGCCAACCGCGCCGGGTTGTTCAACCAGATTGAGAGCAGGCCCAGAACCAGGACGATGGCCGAAAGCAGGCTCACACCCTGTCGCGTCCAGAACCGCGTCTGTTCCATCCGGTTGCTGGTACGGCTGAACACCTGGCCCACCAGCCAGCGCACCAGCATCCGCAACAGCGTGATCGCCAGGATGAAGACGAGGGACAGAACCAGCTTCTTGCCGTTTTCGGTGCTGATGCCAACCCAGTTGATACCCAGCCATTCCATGTGCGTGATTCCAGATTTCGCTCTTGCCTGGCCGCGCGGCTGGCAGTCGAAGAGCGTGCCCGGCGAGCCTCTTGGCATCGACCGAACAGATTGCAGAAAAGTCACCCTGCGGCGCGATGCGGCCAGGCTTTGTTTGGAGTATCCAGGAAGCTGTCCGAGAGGCTGTAGCTGTCCGTACGGGCCCAGAGGCCGCCTCAAGCCATGTGGGGCATAAACGCGCCGGCAAGCGCGCACAGTCCCACCACGAGCACCGGTGGGTAGCGAAACCGCGTCAGCAGCAGGAAGCCTGCAGCCGCCACGGCCAGATCCGGTGGGCCATGCACGGCAGATACGAACACCGGGTTGTAAAGCGCGGCCAGAAGAATCCCGACTACGCCTGCGTTGATCCCGCTCATGGCAGCGCGCACGCCGGGCCGCTGGCGCGCCGCATTCCACAAGGGCAGGGCAGCCAGCAAAATCAGAAAAGCAGGCAGAAACAGCAGCACAAGAAAGATCAGCGCGCCCCAGCCGCGCGGCAGCACATCCGGCATCATGGCGCCGAGGTAAGCCGCGAAGGAAAAGAGCGGCCCCGGAACGGCCTGTGTTGCGCCATAACCGGCGAGAAACTCGGCATTGCTGATGACCCCCACCGGCACGACGGTGGCTTGCAGCAGCGGCAGCACCACGTGCCCGCCGCCGAACACCAGTGAGCCGGCGCGGTAGAAGCCGCTTGCCAGTTGCCAGAACAACTCACCACTCGCGAAAGCCGCCACGCTCAGCGCTGACCATGAGGCCAGGTGCAGCCATAGGGCGATCCAGCCGGCGCGCTTGCCAGGTGTATGGCCGATTGAAATATCGGAAGCGCTATCAGAAACGGTGACTGGCGCAGAACCTTGGGCCGGCAGGAGCCAAACACCAGCGGCGGCGCACACGACTATCACCGCCACTTGGGTAGCGGCCGTGGGCAGCAGCAAAACCATCGCTGCTGCGAGCGCCGCGAGTGCCATGCGCGGCCAGCCGCGGCACAGCGTGCGCCCCATGCCCCAGACAGCCTGCGCCACCACCGCTACCGCGGCCAGCTTTAAGCCGCGCACGACACCCGAGCCGGCGAGTTGCGGGAAATCGCCGAGTCCAAAGGCCAGCGCCACCAGCAAGGCCGCCGATGGCAGGGTGAAGCCTGCCCACGCTGCGAGCGCGCCCCAACCGCCCGCGCGCTGCAGTCCGATCGCCATGCCCACCTGACTGCTTGCCGGGCCCGGGAGAAGCTGGCACAGCGCGACAAGGTCGGCGTAGTCGTTTTCACTCAACCAGCGGCGCTGCTGCACGAAGGCCGTCCGGAAGTAACCCAGATGCGCGACCGGCCCACCGAACGAGGTGAGACCCAATCGAAGGAAAACGAGGAAGACTTGTCCCGCGCGATTCAGATGCGAAACTGAGTTCGCAGAGGGGACGGATGAATCGGGCGGCCCGGGCGGAGGTTCAGCGGCAGGTGACATCAATCGCGATGATGCCGCTCTTTTGGCAGAGCCGAACCAAAAAAAAGGGGCGGGATTTGCATCCCGCCCCAGCATCACCCATCGCAATCACTCAGCTGCCCACCGCGCTCAGGGCGCGGCAGGCAGCCTTCATCAGGCTGCGTCGCTAAGAACCAGCGAACCGTTCAGGCCGGCGGGGAAGAAACCGCCTTTGTTCACCGCATTCGGGCTCAGGTAGACGATGTTGAGCACAGCGCCCGGGCTACGGCTGTAGGCGATGCCGTTCTTGTCGAGCGGAACGATGTTGGAAACACCAGGGGTGCCGGAGATGCCCTGATCGCGACCCTTGTTGTGGTCCAGCGAATTGCGCGCGTTAGAGATCGCGTCGGCCGATGTGCGCAGCGCCGGTGTTTGCAGACCCTTCGAATACAGCACCGTGCGGATCAAACCTGCGTGATAGGCCTCGGCTGCCAGAATGCCGGCAGCGGCTTCGAGGTACGTCTTGTTCTGGATCAGTGGCGACGCGCCCTTGTAGGCTGTCACACCGACGTCTTCGAAGATGAAGGCTGCAAG
This sequence comes from Burkholderiales bacterium, assembly GCA_038234045.1. Lineage (GTDB taxonomy): Bacteria > Pseudomonadota > Gammaproteobacteria > Burkholderiales > Burkholderiaceae_C > JBBSUX01. The sequence goes on along the minus strand of JBBSUX010000179.1, from coordinate 4,854 downwards.
CAGGAAGTTCTCGTCGCTCGCATACGGATCGAACACCTGGCCAGGGCCGATCAGGCCGGCAGCACGGGCAGCGTTGGAGAACGCGCCATTCGGATTGGTGCCGCTGATGTCGAGGGCGGGCTGAGCCACGGCAGATGTACCAAGTGCGGAACGCAGGAAAGCAACGTGGGCCGCTTCGTCCTGGGCGATTTCGCGGGCATAGGCTGCAACCACCGGGTCTTTGAAAGGCACTGCACGGCCACCGCCGACGACAGCGCCCTGGGTACCGACACCACCGAGCTGGTTGCTCGCTATACCAGCGCCGAACACCGCGTTTTGATAGAACTGGCCTTCCAAGTATTCAAGGTTCAGCGCGAAATTCAGGATCTCGGCATCGGTGGGGCCGTCGGCTGCCGAGGCGTCGTTGGAACCGCCGCCGCAAGCGGTCAGGATGGCGCCGCCTGCAATGCCGGCTGCAAAGCCACTGGATTTGCGAAAGAACTGGCGCCGCGCAGCGCGCTTTTCGCCGAGCTGGTCGACAAGGCCGAGCATGGATGGTTCGTTAATCATGGTGATCTCCTCAAGGGGGGAAAATGGTGCGGGATGCACAAAAAGCGGCCAAAGGCAGCCCAGAATCCGGCGCGAGAAAACGATGAAGCTTCCAGATGCCGCGGTCCTGATACGGTGTACGCGTGATTGGATGCTTCGGGTTCAGCAAATGCTTCAACAATCGCGTAGGACGCTGCGCCGATGTGCCGCACGGCGGGCTGATGTCAGGGTTTACCCTCGGGTTTTTAGGCGATTCCAGCATTCGCGAGGCGTGCAAGGCACGCCTGCAGACCAACTGCTTGAAGAATTCGCAACGTGCTAGTCGCGGTCCGGAATCGTTTCCCACTCCGCCATCCACACCGCTGCTTCCGAATCGCTCGGCGCGCGCCAGTCGCCACGCGGGGAGAGCGATCCGCCCGAGCCCACCTTCGGGCCGTTAGGCACGCAGGAGCGCTTGAACTGGCTGGTCTTGAAGAAACGCCAAAGGAAGGTGCCGAGGTGCTTGCGCACTTCGCGCAGCGTGTACTGGTGGTGCTCAGGCAGATCGTCGGGCCAGGCGCCGCGCTCCCGGTCGGCCCACGCGGTGTGCGCAAGGAACGCAACCTTGCTCGGCCGAAAGCCGTAGCGCAGCGTGTAGTAGAGGTTGAAATCCTGCAGTTCGTACGGGCCGATCTTGTCTTCGGTGCGCTGGCTCGGTTGCAGTGCGGCGGCTGGCTGCTGCGCTGCGCTGTGGGGCAGCACGCGAGGCAGAGCACCTAACGTACTTAGATTTTGATAGCTGGTAGCGCTTTCAGCATAAGCGCTAGAGGTCGATTTATTATGTAATTCTTGTGCCACCATCCGGTCTGCTCGGTACGGCAGCCCAGTTACCGCACCTGCTGAGGGAACCAGTTCGGGGCTCACTTCTGTCCCCAGGATCGCGTGCAGCACATCGCTGCCGTCGTCGCCCAGCATGTCGGTTCCTGCCACCCAGCCCACCAGGTGCTTGATGAGCGTTTTGGGCACGCTGGCGTTCACGTTGTAGTGCGACATGTGGTCGCCCACGCCGTAGGTGCACCAGCCAAGTGCCAGCTCGCTCAGGTCGCCGGTGCCGACGACGATGCCGCCCAAGTGATTCGCCAGGCGAAACAGGTGGCTGGTGCGTTCGCCGGCCTGCACGTTCTCGAACGCGATGTCGTAAAGCGTCGTGCCTTCGGCCAGATCCGCGTCGGCTTGTACGGCCGGGTGGCCAATGTCTTTCAACATCTGCAGGCAGCTCGGGCGGATGTCGATTTCGCGCGCGGTGCAGCCGATGGCTTCCATCAGGCGATGGGCCTGTACCAGTGTGCGGTCGCTGGTGGCGAAACCCGGCATGGTGAAGCCGAGGATGTTGGAGCGGGGCAGCGCGAGCCGGTCCATCGCCTGCGCGCACACCAGCAGCGCATGCGTGGAATCGAGCCCGCCGCTCACACCGATCACCACGCGTTCGGTACCCGTGGCTTCGAGCCGCTGCACCAGCGACTGCACCTGAATGTTGAACACCTCGCGGCAGCGCGCATCCCGGCTGGCGGCATCCGCTGGCACATAGGGAAAACGCTCCACCGTGCGCAGCAGGCCGTGGGGAGGATGCGTGGGCACCTCGATGTCGAAACTCACCGTGCGCCAGTGGGTGAGCGCTGCGCGATGCGCCGCCACCGCGTCGCCGAAAGTGGTCTGGCGCATGCGCTCGCGAGAGAGCTGCTCCAGATCGACGTCGGCGGCGATGGCATGCGAGCTATTGGAAAAGCGCTCGCTCTGGGCCAGCATGTCGCCGCTCTCGCAGATCAGCGCCTGCCCGTCCCAGGCCAGATCGGTGGTCGATTCGCCGATGCCGGCGGATGAATACAAATATGCCGCAAGGCAGCGCGACGATTGCGAGCGCACCAGCTGCTGGCGATAGGCCGATTTGCCGATGGTGATGTTGCTGGCCGACAGATTCACCAGCACCGTGGCGCCGGCAAGCGCTGCATACGTGCTGGGAGGAATCGGCACCCAGACGTCTTCACATATTTCGACATGAAACTTCAGCAGCGGGATCTGGCGCGCCAGAAACATCAGTTCGCTGCCGAATGGAACCTCCTGCTGCCCGCACACCGTGATGCTGGTAGCCAGTGCCTCCCGTCCGGCATTGAACTGACGCGCCTCATAAAACTCGCCGTAATTGGGCAGATAGCTTTTGGGCAGCACACCCAGCACCTGTCCGCCCGCTACCACAGCCGCGCAGTTGAAGAGCCGGTGGTCGACCCGCAACGGCAGTCCGACGATGGCTACGGCATCCACATCGCGCGAAGCATCAACGACCGATTGCAGCGCCACCTCGCAGGCGCCGAGCAGGGCGGCCTGATGGAAAAGATCGTCGCAGGTATAGGCCGAAAGCCCCAATTCCGGAAACGCCACCAGGACGGCTCCACCCGCAGCCGATTCGCGGTACAGGCGGATGGTTTCGGCAGCGTTGAACACCGGATCGGCGACGCGATTGCGCGGCACGGCCACTGCAAGGCGGGCAAAGCCGTGGCGATAGGGGTTGGAAAAAGCGAGTTCTTCGAATGCTTCGATCACGAACAGGGCTCCGTCGCAGGCGGGAAAGCCGTAGTGTGGGGCAGAAAACCGCGAGCTACGGCGCCGGTGGCTTGCAAGGGATTTGCCGGAAGCGCTTCATGCCGGCAAACCCTATGATCCGCGTAAAACACGACTGGAATTTCGGATGAAGTATTTGGACAAGCGCGAGCTGATCGCGGGACTGAGTTTGGTGGTGGTCGGACTCTTTGTCACTCTGTATGCCTGGACACACTATCAGATAGGCCAGCCAGCGCGCATGGGCCCTGGATTTTTCCCGGTGGCGCTCGGATCGCTTCTGGCGTTTCTGGGGGTGATCGTTGTCCTGTTCGCCCTTCGTCCGGCTGTACATGTCCTTGTTCCGCCGACCTTCGCGGTGCGGCCGCTACTGGCGGTGCTGGCGGCTGTCGCAATCTTCAGCTTGCTGATCAACCGCCTGGGGCTCGTGCCCGCCACGATAGCGCTCACCTTTGTGGCCGCACTTGCCGAGCGTCCCTACAAGATGCGTCGCACGGCGCTGCTCGCCATCGCTCTTTCGGCGATCGCGTGGCTGACCTTCACCCTGGCGCTGCAGATGAACCTGCCCGCTTTTGCCTTCGAGGTCTGATTCATGGACGTGATTTCAACCTTCACCTCGAATTTCGCGCTCGGCATCCATGAGGCCGTATCGCTGAGCAATCTCTGGTACTGCTTTGTCGGCGTTTTTCTCGGCTGTCTGGTGGGCGTGCTGCCAGGTTTGGGCTCGCTGATCGCGATCTCGCTGCTGCTGCCCATCACCTATCACCTGCCCGCCACCGGCGCCATGATCATGCTGGCCGGGGTGTATTTCGGTGCGGATTACGGCGGCGGCACCTGCTCGATCCTGCTGGGGGTTCCCGGCCATGCAGCCGCTGCCATCGACGTGCTTGACGGCTATCCCATGGCCAAACAGGGCAGGGGCGGTGTAGCGCTTTTCATGAAGTGCGTGGCTTCGTTCTGGGGCTCGGCTGTGGGCATCGTGCTGCTGATGCTGTTCGCGCCCTTGCTGGCCGAATTCGCGCTCAAGTTCGGGCCAGCCGAATACTGCTCGCTGATGCTGTTGGGGTTGGTTGCCGCATCGACCGTGGGCCAGGGTTCGCCCATCAAGGGTGTGGCGATGATGGTGTTCGGCCTCATCCTGGGCGTGGTCGGCACCGACATCAACAGTGGTGTGGCCCGCTTCAGCTTCGATGTGCCCGAACTGACTGACGGCATCGGCCTGATCGCTATCGCCATGGGGCTTTTCGCCATCACTGAAGTCGTCAAGAGTGCCGGCTCGCACCGCGTGAGTCCAAAGGAGCAAAAATTCTCGCTGCGCGACCAGTTGCCCACGCGCGAAGACTGGCGCCGTTCCATCGGTCCCATGCTGCGCGGTTCCGGTCTGGGCGCGTTCTTTGGCGCCCTGCCGGGCACAAGCGGCGGCATGGCAACCTTTCTTTCCTCCGCGATCGAAAAGCGGATTTCCAAACATCCCGAAGAGTTCGGCAAAGGCGCAATCGAGGGCATCGCCGGCCCCGAGGCCTGCAATAACGCCGGAGTTGGCACCGCCTTCATTCCCACGCTCACACTCGGCATCCCGGGCGATGCCGTCATGGCGCTGTTGCTTGCCGCGTTGACGATCCAGGGGATCCAGCCTGGACCGCAAGTGCTAACCAGCCACCCCGAGCTCTTCTGGGGCTTGATAGTGAGCTTCTGGATCGGCAACGTCTTTCTGGTGATCCTCAACATTCCGCT
>JBBSUX010000178.1:0-7441 GCA_038234045.1 Burkholderiales bacterium | reverse complement strand
CTGGAGATCTGGCGCGACACCAAGAACGTCTTCAGCGCAACTCTTGCTGATCTGCACCAGGTGTGGGACGCCGTCAGCTGGAAAATTTGCCGCGAGCGCGACAATCCTGCCTGCGCTGACGAAGAGCACGCCGCCGCTGGCGATTCCGCTGCGACCGGCCTTCAGTGGCATGTGCCGGGCTGGAGCGCCCAGGTAGAGACATCCGATACGGGCGAGCCGACACGCAGCGCCGCATTCATCGGCAAAGCGCGTCCACGGGTGGCCGTGTTGCGGGAGCAAGGCGTCAACTCCCACGTCGAGATGGCCTATGCCTTCGACGCCGCCGGATTCGAAGCGATCGATGTCCACATGACCGATCTGCAGAGCGGCCGCGTCTCGCTGGCCGATGTGCGCGGCATCGTCGCTTGCGGCGGCTTCAGTTATGGCGACACCCTTGGCGCCGGCATCGGCTGGGCGCGCAGCATCACGTTCAATCCAAAGCTTGCGGACGCATTTGCCGAATTCTTCGGCCGCAGCGACACCTTCGGTCTTGGCATCTGCAACGGCTGCCAGATGTTCGCCGAGTTGGCAGACATCATTCCGGGTGCCACCGCGTGGCCGCGCTTCACCACTAACCGCAGCGAGCGCTTCGAAGCGCGCCTTGCGATGGTGGAAGTGCTTGATTCGCCCAGCATCTTCCTGCAAAAGATGGCGGGCTGGCGCCTGCCGATCGCCGTTTCGCACGGGGAGGGCTATGCCAACTTCGCGCGCCGGGGCGATGCAGCCAGTGCCATCTCCGCCATGCGTTTCATCGATGACCAGGGCAATGCCACGGAGCGCTATCCGCAGAACCCCAACGGCAGTGCCGGTGGCCTCACCGGAGTTACCACCGCAGACGGCCGCTTCACCGCGCTGATGCCCCATCCTGAGCGGGTATTTCGCAATATCCAGATGAGCTGGACCGGGGGCGACCCATCGGAGCACAGCCCCTGGATGCAGCTGTGGCGCAATGCGCGGCGCTGGGTGGCCTGAAGCCGCCTGCCTCTCCGTACCGATGCAACCACCGAGACAACGAGGGCCTGACTGATGGCTGCTGGAAGCCTGCTGCTACTGCTGGACGACATCGCCAGCATGCTCGACGACGTTTCGCTGATGACCAAGGTCGCAGCACAAAAAACGGCTGGCGTGCTGGGAGACGATCTTGCCCTCAATGCCCAGCAGGTGGCCGGCGTGCCGTCGCAGCGGGAGCTGCCGGTGGTGTTTGCTGTTGCGCGCGGATCATTGATCAACAAGGCGATCCTGGTGCCATCGGCGCTGGCGATCAGCGCTTTTGCGCCTTGGCTGGTGACACCTCTGCTGATGATGGGCGGCGCTTATCTCTGCTTTGAAGGCGTCGAAAAGCTGGCGCATAGCTGGCTGCATCGACGCGAAAAGCAACCTGAAGCGGAAAGCCTAGCTGCTGCGGGCGCATCTGTAAGCGGGCCGATTGTCGATCCCGACATCGCTTCGGTAGCCGGTATCGAGCTGAATCCAGCAGCGGCCGGCGTTGTCGAGAAATCCAAAATCAAAGGCGCTGTCCGAACGGACTTCATTCTCTCGGCCGAGATCATTGCGATAACGTTGGGCACGGTGGCGGCAGCGCCTTTCTTGCAGCAAGTGGTGGTTCTCTCAGGAATCGCCTTGATCATGACGATTGCGGTGTACGGACTGGTTGCGGCCATCGTCAAGCTCGACGATCTGGGTCTTTTTCTCAGCCAACGGCGTGCGGCATTTGCGCGGACGACCGGGCGGGTGATCCTCGCGGCTGCCCCCTGGTTGATGAAGAGCCTTTCGGTCATTGGCACCATCGCCATGTTCCTGGTCGGGGGTGGCATTTTGGTGCACGGTGTTCCACCGCTGCACCATGCGCTGCAGGCCACAGTCGGCTCCGGCGAATTGGCCAACCTGCTGCCGAATGCAGTCATTGGCTTGCTGGCAGGCGTTTGCGTCTATGCAGCGGTGATGCTGGTCAAGCGCCTTACCCGGCGTCGCACGGCCGTATCCGCGGCGTGAGACTACGGCGCGGCGTTGGCCTGCAGCGGTGCGCTACCGGCGCCCTGCAGCGTGCAGCAGACCATGAAAAAAGCGACCCGAAGGTCGCTTTGTGAGAATGCCCTGAATGGTGGCTGAGGCGGGCGTTTTCACGCGGCGCCGTCCACCTCCGCAAGATCACTCGATCTTGGCTTTCGCGCGCAGTTCTTCCTGGTACTTGGCAAGCTGCTGTTGGGCCAGCTGCTGCTTGATCTGCGGCTCGACCTGGGCAAAGTCAGGCAGCTTGGCATCGCGCACGTCGTCCAGACGAATGACGTGATAGCCGAACTGGGTCTTGACGGGTTCGTCGGTGACCTGGCCCTTTTTGAGCTTGATCAGCGCAGCAGTGAAGTCAGGCACATAGCTGTTCGGGCTGGCCCAATCAAGCTCGCCACCCTTGGCGCCCGAGCCGGTGTCCTTGGATTCCTTCTTGGCGATGTCCTCGAACTTGGCACCCTTCTTCAGCTTGGCGATGATGGCCTTGGCTTCTTTCTCGTTGTCCACGAGGATGTGGTGTGCCTTGTATTCCTTGCCACCGTTGGAGGCAACGAACTTGTCGTATTCAGCCTTGGCTTCTTCATCCGTGACAGGATTTTTCTCTTGCCATTTGGCGAACAGGTCACGAATCAGGATGGTCTGGCGGGCCAGCTCCATCTGGTTTTTGAAATCGTCCGTGCCTTCGAGGCCTTCCTTTTGCGCTTGCTGCAGGAAAACTTCACGGGCAACCACTTCGTCCTTGATCTGCTTTTCGATCTCGGGCGTGATGGGACGGCCAGATTTCTTGACTTGGGCAGTCAGGATATCGACGCGGGATTGGGGAACGGCTTTGCCGTTGACCACGGCTACGTTTTGCGCCATTGCCGGGAGGGCAAGGGCAGCGAAAAGGGCGGCGGCTGCAAGGCCTGTTGACACGCGAGAAATGTGCATGGTGCTTGTGGACCCGGATTGAAAGGGTCAGGAAACGTGGAGGAAAACTTTGCGGCCGGCGCTGTAAAGGCGGCACGGCCGGATCAGGAAGAGTGGATGCCGAAGCGCTGCGAAGGTTCAAACTACCTCGATCGCGAGAGCATGCAGCCCTTGGTCCAGAAACGGACGCAAGGCATCATACACAAGGCGATGCTGCGCGACGCGGCCTTTGCCGTCCAAATGTGACGAGGCGATACGAACCCGAAAATGCGTGCCAAAACCGGTGCCGTTGGCGCCCGCATGGCCCGCGTGTTCGTGGCTTTCGTCGAGGACTTCGAGATGCCGCGGTTGCAGCAGACGCTGAAGTTCGGCGTCGATCGCAGCCGCAGTAGTAGCGAAACCATCAGTCATCGAAAAGTACCCCCGCGAACGCTGCTGGTCCTGTTGGCGTCACTTGCGGCCGGGCCAGTCCGTGCATCTACGGTCGAAGCGCCAGAGGCCGTGTCGTCGGGCGGAGCCGAAGGCACTTCTGCCGGGTTCTTCGACTCGACGTTGTAGCGCGCCAGATAAAGTGTTTGCCCGACGACGAAGACCACCATCAGCCCGATTCCGCCGAATAGCTTGAAGTTGACCCAGGTATCAAGGTCGTAGTGAAAAGCCACCCACAGGTTGAGCACACCCATAAAGGCAAAAAAGCCAACCCAGCTCCAGTTGGCGACTCGCCATGCCGGCTCCGGCATTTCCATCTGGGAGCCCAGCACTGATTTCAGCAGATTGCGCTTTAGCACCACCTGACCGAACAACAGCGCGCCGCCCATCAGCCAATAAAGTGCGGTGGGCTTCCATTTGATGAAGGTGTCGTTGTGCGCGATCAGCGTAGCGCCGCCGAACAGGATGATCACCCCCAGACTCAGCCACTGCATCGGCTCGACCCGCCGGCCGCGCGCCATCACCCAGCCGATCTGTGCCAGCGTGGCCGCGATGGCTACACCCGTGGCCACATAAATGCCGCCGATCTTGAAGGCAGCGAAGAACAGGATGATGGGGAAAAAGTCGAAAAGCAGTTTCATACCCGAGCCGGTGAGGCGTTACAGCACAGCAGGCGAAGGGCCGTGCAAAAAGGAGGCGAAAGACTGAGCAGTCTAAAGACGGGCGAAGTGGGCGGACGTATACGCGCCTTCTGCGCCGCATTCCTGCTCAGCTCGCGTCACCCGTTCCGCCGCTATTGTCGCCATCTGCCGCCGGGGCAAAGTCGAGCGAGGCGGAATTCATGCAGTAGCGCAGACCGGTGTCGGTCGGGCCGTCGGGAAACACATGGCCCAGATGCGAGCCGCAACGGGCGCAGACAGTTTCGGTGCGGGTCGTTCCGTGGCTGCGATCGACAACTTCGCGTATGGAGCCCGGCACGGCTAAAGAAAAGCTGGGCCAGCCGCAGCCGGCGTCGAACTTGGTCGAGGCATCGAACAGCAGATTGCCGCAGGTCACGCAGTGGTAACTGCCGTCGTCCCAGACGGCGTTGTATTTGCCGGTGTGCGGCCGCTCGGTTGACGCGTGGCGGGTGATCTCGAAGGCGTTGGGCTCTGCGCCGCGCTCGGCCAGGCGAGCCTTCCATTCGGCATCGTTGGTGGGAACAGGAAGCTGGGATATCGAGGCGGTAGAGGAGGAGGATGTGGAGGATGAAGTCATGAGGAGCAGCTGATTTCGATGGTGGACGCCCAGTCGGGCGGAAAATCGGCGTAGTGATCAGCGCCGGGTTGTTCTTCACATGGTGCGGCAAGAGCGGCTTGCAAGCGCCGCAGCGGTTCGAAATCACCGGTTTGTGCGGCTTGGATGGCTTCCTCGCCCAGGTGGTTCCGCAATACGTAAGCGGGGTTAGAGTTAAGCATCAAATCGGCATCTATCGCTTTACCTTCAAGCGCTATCAGCTCTTTATATCGTAGTAACCACGCGTCAAACGCCGCGCGGTCGGCGAACAGATCACGCACCGGTTCCGGGCTCGCCTCGTTCGCTGCATGGTGAGAGAGCCGGCGCCAGAAGATGGTCCAGTCGACCCGCTCCTTGGCCAGCAGTTGCAGGAGGTCTTCAATCAGTGCGCCATCGCCCGGCCGCGATTGCGCAAAACCGAGCTTGGCGCGCATGCGGCTTTGATAGGCTTGCGAGAACCGCTCGCGATAGGGCTCGAGCGCCGCCAGAGCCAGGTTCTCGTCGCCGATGAGTGGCATCAGCGCCTGCGCCAGACAAAAAAGGTTCCAGTACGCGACGTTGGGTTGCTGGTTGTAGGCGTAACGACCCTGGTTGTCGCTGTGATTGCAGACATGCGCAGGGTTGAAACCGTCCAAGAACTGGAACGGCCCGTAATCGATCGTCAGGCCCAGAATGCTCATGTTGTCGGTGTTCATCACGCCGTGGCAAAACCCGACAGCCTGCCATTGGGCCATCAGCTCGGCGGTGCGGCCCGCCACTGCGCCGACGAAAGCGGCATACGCATTGCCACCGAACGCTTCTGTCTTGCGGCACAGAGGGTAGTACCGGTCGATCACGTAATCGGCCAGCGTCTTGAGCGCATCGTCCTCACCTTTGGCCGCAAAGTGCTCGAAGTGGCCAAAGCGGATGAAGCTTTCTGCCACACGGGTCACTACAGCCGCTGTCTCAACGGTTTCGCGCCGGACCGGAGCGGCCGATCCGACGACGCACAAAGCGCGCGTTGTTGGAATGCCGAGCGCATGCATGGCTTCGCTACACAAAAATTCGCGGATGCTCGACCGCAATACGGCACGGCCATCGCCCCCGCGCGAATACGGCGTCGGGCCGCTTCCCTTGAACTGCAGTTCGAATGTTTTTTGAACATCGCCCGGTGCCGATACCTCGCCGAGCAACAACGCGCGGCCATCGCCGAGCTGTCCTGCCCATACACCGAACTGGTGGCCGCTGTACACACTAGAGACGGGTGAGGTTCCCACGATTGCGCGACTTCCCGCAAGAGCCTCGAGCACCTGCGGGTCGGCAAAGCTGGCGCGATCCATCCCGATGAGATCTGCAACATCGTCGCTGGCAGCAACGAGGTACGGCTCCGACAAAGGCCGGGCTCTCACAGGGGTGGAATAGGCACGGCCAAGCGCAACGAAAGCGCTGTCGCGCCAGCGCAAGCCGAGATCGACGGGCGCCTCGGCAAGGGACTCGGTCGTGGGTTCGCTCGTGGCTTCGGGAACATCAATGGCTACAGTAGGCATCGGATCATTGTCCCGCAGGTGCCTGCACCCCCGCGGGATGAGGGCATTCCCCCACCGCCTGTGAGCTCGCGCTGGCCGATACTGCCGGCAGCGCGCGCGATGGGCACGCTGGTGCGTACAGCGCATAACTTGCCTATCGCCTTTTCCTCCCGACAAAAGAACAGGAATTTCGATGCTAGGCCTCATGCAGGATCAGCCACTGCTGGTTTCAACGCTTCTCGAATTTGCGGATCGTCATCACAACGACGCCGAGGTCGTGTCCCGGCGCGTCGAAGGTGATATTCACCGCACCACCTATGGCGAAATCGCCGGCCGTGCGCGGCGTATTGCCAACGCGCTCGACGATCTGGGCATCGAACGCAGCCAGCGTGTGGCAACACTGGCGGTCAACGGTTATCGGCATCTGGAGCTCTACTACGGCGTAAGCGGCTCGGGCCGGGTATTGCACACCATCAATCCGCGTCTGCACCCCGACCAGATCGTCTGGATCGCCGAGCATGCCGAAGACAAGGTGTTGTGCTTCGACATCTGCTTTCTGCCGATCGTTCAAGCGGTGCATGAGCGCTGTCCCGGTATACGTCAGTGGGTTGCCATGTGCGATGCCGCCCATCTGCCACCGGACGGCGACGGTATTCCGGGCCTGGTTGCTTACGAAGACTGGATCGGCAAGGCCTCCGACCGCTACGACTGGCCGTATCTGGACGAAAACACGGCGTCGAGCATGTGCTACACCAGCGGCACCACCGGCCATCCAAAGGCTGCCCTCTACAGCCATCGATCCACGGTGCTGCACGCGTATGCGTCGGCGCTGCCGGATGTGATGGCACTGTCCGCGCGCGATTCGGTGCTGCCGGTAGTGCCGATGTTTCACGTCAATGCCTGGGGCATTCCGTATTCCGCATTGCTGACAGGTTGCAAGCTGGTGTTTCCGGGTGCGGCGCTGGATGGCAAGTCAGTGTATGAACTGATCGAGGCCGAGGGTGTGACATTCGCTGCCGGCGTACCCACGGTGTGGCAAATGCTGCTCGGCCACATGAAGCCTGCGGGCCTGCGCTTTTCCACGCTCAAGCGCACGGTCATTGGCGGCTCGGCCTGCCCACCCGCAATGATCAGCGCGTTCCAGGACGACTACGACGTGGAGGTGCTGCACGCCTGGGGCATGACGGAGATGTCGCCACTTGGAACCTTGAGTACCTTCAAGAACAAGCACATGGCCCTGCCCGAAGCCGAGAAGATGAAGCTGAGCCAGAAGCAGG
>JBBSUX010000177.1:0-7469 GCA_038234045.1 Burkholderiales bacterium | reverse complement strand
TCTCCTTCCAACGATGCCAGCTTGGCAGCGAAACCGCCTGGTCGGCGCCCATCAGCAGATACAGCGATGCACCGGGGAAAACGGCCTGTAGCTCTTCGATCGTGTCGATCGTGTAAGTAGCGCCAGGCCGCCTGATTTCACGCTCATCTACCTCGGCATGCGCCATCCCAGCAAATGCGAGCCGGCACATCGCGAGTCGGTCGTCGGGCCTGCTGAGTTCACGCTTCTTGTGCCAGGCGCCGCCGGTCGGCAGCACATGAAGACAATCCAACTGAAGTTGATCGATCGCCGCCCGCGCCAGTGCCGTGTGGGCCAGATGAGGCGGATCGAAAGCGCCACCGAACAACCCCAGACGCTTGATGGCGCCCGGCTGGCGCTCCAAGGCGTGAGCGCTCAAACCCATTGCCGGGGATGGAGAAACTTCGATGCGAGCAATGCCTCAGGCGTATCCGGCTCCGGCTGGTATTGGTAGCGCCACCCGGCCAGTGGCGGCATGGATAGCAGGATGGATTCTGTGCGTCCGCCCGACTGCAGTCCGAAATGGGTGCCCCGATCCCAGACCAGGTTGAATTCGACATACCGACCGCGCCGATAGAGCTGGAATTGCCGTTCGCGTTCGCCCCAGGATGCGCCCTTGCGTCGTTCGACAATCGGCAGATAAGCACCCAGAAAAGCGTCGCCGACTGCCTGCGTCATCCGTTGGCTTTCGACCTCGCCCAGCTCCGAAAAGTCATCGAAGAAAACACCGCCAATGCCGCGTGCCTCCTGCCGATGTCGCAGAAAAAAGTACCGGTCGCACCAGTCCTTGAAGCGCGGGTACTTGTCCGCTCCAAACGGCGCCAGCGCATCACGGCAGCTCGCGTGAAAGTGGACGGCATCCTCCTCGTACCCGTAGATCGGAGTGAGATCCATGCCGCCGCCGAACCATGCGACCGGCTCTGCATTCTCGGGATGCGCGGCAATCATGCGCACGTTCATGTGCACTGTCGGCACGTGCGGATTAAGCGGATGAAAGACCAGCGAGACCCCCATCGCCTCAAATGCCGCTCCGGCGAGCTCGGGACGATGCTCGGTGGCCGATGGCGGAAGACGCGGCCCATGTACATGCGAAAAACCGCAGCCCGCCCGCTCGAAAACAGCGCCGCCCTCCAGAATCTGCGTAACGCCTTCGCCCTGCAACAGCTCGCCGGGGGCCTTGGTCCAGACATCGTGCACAAAGGTCGAAGTGCCACCAGCCTCCGTTTCCACCGCCTTCACCGCATTGACGATACGGTCCTGCAGCCCGACCAGATAGGCGCGCATGCGGGAGGGTGGCGAAAGCACCTCAGCTGCCCCGCAGCGCCCGGTGGCCGATATCGCGGCGGTACTGCGCACCATCGAAATGAATGGTTCGGGCGACGTCATACGCGCGTTGCTGCGCCTGGCGCACATTGTCAGCCAGCACCGTCACGCACAACACCCGTCCGCCCGACGTGCGAAGCTGGCCATCCACCAGCGCAGTGCCGGCGTGAAACACCATCGCATCATCCGCCTCGGTCGGCAGTCCGTTGATGACGTCACCGTTGCGTGGTTGCGCGGGATAGCCGTGCGCCGCCATGACAACGCCCAGCGCCACCCGCCGGTCCCATTCGAGCTCGATCTTTTCGAGCTTGCCATCCGCGCCAGCGCCGAGGACTTCGGCCAGGTCGCTTTTGAGACGCATCAGGATCGGCTGTGTCTCGGGATCTCCGAGCCGGCAGTTGAATTCGAGCGTCTTCAGATGTCCCTGCAGATCGATCATCAGACCTGCGTAGAGAAAACCGGTGTAGGGAATGCCGTCCTTTTCCATCCCGCGGATCGTCGGCAGTATGACCTCGCGCATCGCGCGTGCGTGGATGTCTGCCGTCACCACGGGCGCGGGCGAATAGGCGCCCATGCCGCCGGTGTTCGGACCGGCATCCCCGTCCAGCAGGCGCTTGTGATCCTGGCTGGTGGCCAGCGCCGTCACAGTGCGCCCGTCGCACAGCACGATGAAGCTGGCTTCTTCGCCCTGCAGGAATTCCTCGATCACCACGCGCGGCACAGCCTGCCCATCAGCATCTGCATTGTGCGCAACGCCGACACCCTCGGGGCTCAGCATGATGTCGACAGCCGCATGCGCTTCTTCAGCCGTTGCCGCCACGACTACGCCTTTGCCAGCCGCCAGCCCATCGGCCTTGACGACAATGGGCGCGCCCATCCGGTCGATGTAGGCATGCGCCAGAACCGCATCCGTGAAACTTTCGAAGTCTGCGGTGGGAATGTTATGACGCCGCATAAACGCTTTGGAAAACGCCTTGGAACTCTCCAGCTGCGCCGCTGCCCGTGATGGCCCGAATATGCGCAATCCATGGGCCCGAAATTCGTCCACGACGCCCGCCGCCAGCTGTGCTTCAGGTCCCACGACTGTCAGGCCGATACGCTCCTGCTGGGCCCAAGCGCGCAGTTGCGCTACATCCTCGAACGGCACGTTCTCGAGGCGCGGATCAAGCGCCGTGCCACCATTTCCAGGCGCCACATAAACCTTCTGCACACGCGGTGATGCGCTCAGTTTCCAGGCCAGCGCATGTTCGCGGCCACCGCCGCCAATGACGAGAACCTTCATAGCGCTGCGTTGTGAAAGACATTCTGGACGTCGTCCAGGTCTTCGAGCACATCGAGGATCTTTTGCATGCGTTGTCCCTCTTCGCCTTCGAGCTCGATCTGGTTGTCGGCGCGCCAGGTCACCTCGGCAATTTCCGGCGTGAACCCGGCTGCGACAAGGGCGTCCCGTACCGCCTCGAATTCACCGGTCCGGGTCAGCACCTCGGTTGCACCATCGTCACCGGTGATGACGTCGTCGGCTCCGGCCTCCAGCGCCGCTTCCATTAGCGCGTCTTCATCGAGGCCAGGCGCAAAGACCATTTGGCCGCAGTGCCTGAACTGAAAGGCAACCGAGCCTTCGGTGCCCATGTTCCCGCCGTACTTGCTGAACGCGTGGCGGACATCCGCCACCGTTCTGACGCGGTTGTCGGTTACGGTGTCGACAATGATCGCAGCACCTGCAATGCCGTAGCCCTCGTAGCGGATTTCCTCGTAGTTGACGCCTTCGAGATTGCCGGTGGCTTTGTCGATGTTGCGTTTGATGGTGTCGGCCGGCATGTTCGCGGCCTTGGCCTTGTCGACTGCAAGTCGCAAGCGGGGGTTCGCGCTCAGATCCCCGCCGCCCGCCCGCGCAGCCACCATGATTTCACGGATGGCTCGCGTCCAGACCTTTCCCCGTTTCTCGTCCTGCCGCCCTTTGCGGTGCTGAATATTCGCCCATTTGCTGTGTCCAGCCATCTGTCGACTCTCGCTTGGCGCCCGGACCTCCGGGCAGTGGGCGATTTTACCGTCCGGGTCGTTTCGCCCGCATAAGGAGCTTGGATAAACTGGTCTCCCGTTTTATCCACTGAAAGCCGCTCATGGCGCAGCCCATTCCCGTCGCACGCAACAGCACAACCGTCTTCGAGATGCTGCCGGGGCTGGCGAACCGGCATGGCCTCATTACCGGCGCGACCGGAAGCGGCAAGACCGTAACGTTACAAACGCTGGCTGAGGGATTTTCCCGCCTGGGAGTTCCGGTGTTCGTAGCGGACGTCAAGGGTGATCTGTCAGGCATCGGCGCCACGGCCAACCCAAGCGACAAGCTGAAAGCAGTGCTCAAACAGCGCGGGATTGAGGTGCCCGCACCAGCGGCGTGTCCTGTGACATTCTGGGATGTGTTCGGCGAAAAGGGCCATCCGGTGCGTGCCACCATTGCCGACCTTGGCCCGCTTCTTTTGGGCCGGATGCTGGATCTGAACGAAACGCAAGCGGGCGTCCTCAATCTTGCTTTCAAGATTGCCGATGACCAGGGCCTGCTGCTGCTGGATCTGAAAGACATGCGCGCCATGCTCAAGCATGTGGGCGACAACGCATCGCAGTTCACGACAACCTACGGCAACGTCAGTGCGGCCAGCATCGGCGCCATCCTGCGTGGGCTGCTTCAACTCGAGACTCAGGGAGCCGACAAATTCTTCGGCGAGCCGATGCTGAACATCGAGGATCTGCTGCAAACCGATGGCGCCGGACACGGCATCGTCAATGTGCTGGCGGCTGACAAGCTGATGCAGTCGCCACGCCTGTATGCCACCTTCCTTCTCTGGATGCTGTCGGAGTTGTACGAACAGTTGCCCGAGATCGGTGACCCCGACAAGCCACGCCTCGTCTTTTTCTTTGACGAGGCACATCTGTTGTTCGACGACGCACCCAAGGTACTGGTGCAGCGCATCGAACTCGTGGTGCGACTGATCCGGTCCAAGGGCGTGGGCGTCTACTTTGCTACGCAGAATCCGCTGGATGTGCCTGATGCGGTACTCGCACAACTCGGCAATCGAGTGCAGCACGCGCTGCGGGCATTCACACCGCGCGACCAGAAAGCTGTGCGGGCGACGGCGGAAACGATGCGGCAGCGTCCGGGCCTGGATATCGCCGCGGCGATCACCGAGCTCGCCGTAGGAGAAGCTCTGGTAAGCCTGCTTGATGAGCAGGGCCGTCCCGGCATCACCGACCGCGCTTTCATATTGCCGCCTGCGAGCCTGCTCGGACCGATCGATGCCAGCCAGAGAGCCGCGATCATGCAAAACTCGTTGGTGGCGGGCGTTTACGAGAAGGCCGTCGACCGTGAATCAGCCTACGAAAAACTTGCCGGACGCACAGCCACTGCCACCCTGCCTGCCAACACACCCGGCCCTACCGTGAATCCTGCAGGGACAGCGGCGGGCGCAGATGCCGCCACGACAGGCAGTAGTAACGGCGGCCTGCTCGGCCAGTGGGGGGGCGTGCTTTTCGGCACGACCGGGCCCCGTGGCGGTCACCACGATGGACTCGCGCAGACGATGGCGAAATCTGCAGTGCGGACCATGGGCACCACGGTAGGCCGGGAAATCATTCGCGGAGTGCTCGGAGGCATTTTCGGCAGCAAGCGCCGCTGAAAGCTCGGCCAGAAGCGAAGCAGAGTTACCAGCGCAGGAGACGCGGACCCAGCCACGCACCGATGGCCATTGGTACGAGCATACCGAGCACATACCAGACGCCGAGAAACGGAGCGGTCATTTCGGGACAATGCAGCGCATAAACTGCCGCTGCGGCTCCGCTCGAAAGCGCACCTGCCGCTGCTCCGGCCAGCCGGAGCCGGGTCGGAGCGAGCTGACGCATCGCCAGAATCGACGCTGCGAAGATCGGCACGGACAGCAGCGTGATGATCGAAGAACACGTTTTCCAGGTCGAACCCATGACGAGGGCCGAGCGCTCGCCAGCCGGCGCACCCACAAGCACCATAAGGCCAAGCAGCACCATACACACCAGCGGAGCCGCCACTGCAAGCCACCGATACCCCACATGCACACCCGGCCGGGCAAGTCGCTGCGCCACCCAGAACGCAGCCAGTGCCATCGACGCGGGCAACAGCAGCTTGATCCAGAACATCGGCAGCATGGCGACCTGCGCCAGATCGCGACGCATACCGAACATCGCCACCATCAGGACGAACACCACAGGCAAGGTCATCCACAGGGCTGCGCGCAGGTTTCTTGCAGCAGCATGCCGTGGCACTGCTGTAACGCCTTCGGCGAGCATGTCAATGAGTTCGTCGGTCTTCATGGTCCGTTCAGATTTCAAAAGATTTCAAGGTGACAACGCGGCATAAAAAAAACGTTGCAAGCAAGCGCGTCGGAAATTTGCATCACGCATCGGGCCGGGCATGGCGCGCCGCAAGCGCCTTCAGCCCGCGATGGATGCCCACTTTGACCGCGGATTCCGACATTCCTGTGAACACCGCCGTCTCTGCTACCGAACGGCCCTGGATCTTCACCATTTCGATCGGCACACGCTGACGTTCAGGCAACGAGGCCAGCAGCGCACCAAGATCGCGGCGCGCATCGCCGGCATCCTGCTCCGACGCTGCAAAGAGCTCGAGCTCGTCGTCGAGCGGATCGTGAAGTGCCTCGCGCACCGAACGGGACCGCAACAGGTCGATGAGCTTGTAGCGCGCAATCGCATGCACCCACGCCGTCAATGGCTGGTCGGGCTGATAGGTTTCGCGCCGCGCATGTACAGCCATCAGGGTTTCCTGCACCAGATCCTCCACATCGTCAGGCCAGTTGAACAAGCGGCGCCTGAAGAAAGCGCGCAAGTGAGTGCCGAGCTGCCGCAGAAAACGTCGATAGGCGTCCGCATCGCCACCGAGCCCCAGCAGGAGCGCGTCACGCAATCGCTGTTCCGAGCGATTGAGCGCGTCCAGTCCACTTGAAGAGGTTCGTTCCATCGGGTGCCGAGGTTACAGCGAAGGCTGCTTTATTTATATTGGAAAGGTCCGGAGAGCGCTTTATCGGTCAATCGGGAAGTGACGAATTTGAACGCGCTGTTCGCGCTTCTCGCATCCCGGCGTACACACGATTGCGGGACGCCACGTGTCCTACGCTGCAAGCGCATCACAGACCTTGCACAATCAGTGGCATTTCCAGCTACTGGGCGACGGCACCTACCTCGCCATCAGATCCATGCGCAACGTTCACCTTCTCGATCACCCACTGGTTCAGCACAAGCTCACCTTGATGCGCCGCAAGGACGCAAGCACCAACAGTTTCCGGCGTCTGCTCAATGAGCTTTCGAGTCTTGCCGCCTACGAAGTGACGCGCGACATGCCGATGCAGGACATCGAAATCGAAACGCCGATGGAGAAAATGACCTCACGTGTCATCGACGGCAAGAAGCTGGTGTTCGTCTCCATCCTGCGGGCGGGCACCGGCATCCTCGACGGAATGCTGACGGTCGTACCCGGCGCGCGGGTCGGCCATATCGGTTTGTACCGGGATCCGGCGACGCTCAAACCGGTGGAGTACTACTTCAAGATGCCGAGCGAAATGCAGGAACGCGATGTCATCGTCGTCGATCCGATGCTTGCCACCGGCAATTCTGCTATTGCCGCGGTTTCACGCATCAAGGAGCTCAAGCCGAAGTCCATCAAGTTCGTCTGTCTGCTGACCTGCCCTGAAGGCATTCAGGCCATGAACGAAGCGCATCCGGATGTGGCGATCTACACCGCTGCTGTCGACCGGCAGCTCGACAGCCACGGCTACATCCTGCCCGGCCTGGGCGATGCGGGTGACCGCATGTTCGGCACCAGATAAGGCGCTCGCGTATGGCCATCACGCTGTTTGCGATCAGTCTCGGCGCCGCGCTGGGTGCGATGTTGCGCTACGGCTTGAGCATTGCGCTCAACGCCCTGCTGCCGAGCCTGCCGCCGGGCACGCTGGCCGCAAATTGGATCGCAGCCTATGTGGTGGGATTCGGCATCGCCTGGTTCGCCGCCAATCCTGCCGTGCCGGTACCGTGGCGGCTTTTCGTCATCACCGGGTTGGCAGGAGGCCTCTCGACCTTCTCGACCTTCT
>JBBSUX010000176.1:0-7472 GCA_038234045.1 Burkholderiales bacterium | reverse complement strand
TTCTTGGCTTGCCTGTTCCCGTGGCGCTCCAGCTACCCGATGGCAAACGTCTTGGCCCCGAAGGTGCAGCTATCACGCTTCGGGTGGACGACATGTCGGCGCTGGTTCGCCTCGCTGCAGGCCAGATCGGTTCGCTGGCCGAAGCGATAGTTGAGGGTACGGTGCAGGTCCAGGGCCGAATGAGGGATCTCATGTCGGTGGTTTCTGGTCTGCTGCCTGGCAATCCTACAGACAGCGATACGCATTGGTGGACGCAAATGCTGCGGCGAGCGAAGTCGGTAGCGTCGCATTCGCGCGAGCGCGACGCCGCGCAGATTGAATTTCACTACGACGTATCGGACGACTTCTATGCACTCTGGCTCGATCCGCGGCGCGTGTATTCGTGCGCCTATTTTCGATCGCCGGAGATGACGGTTGCCGAGGCGCAAGAGGCCAAGCTCGACCACATCTGCAAAAAGCTCGATCTGAAAGCGGGGGAACGCTTTCTCGACGTGGGAGCTGGCTGGGGCGGCCTCTTGCTGTGGGCGGCCGAAAACTACGGCGTCGAGGCAACGGGGATCACCCTTTCCCACAATCAGCATGCCTATGTTCAGCGGCTGATCGCCGAACGCGGCCTTGTCGGCAGGGTGAAGATGGAGTTGCGCGACTACCGCGAGTTACCCGATGACCAGCAGTTCGACAAGATTGCCTCGGTTGGCATGTTTGAACATGTGGGCCGCGCCAACATGCCGACCTATTTCGGGAAGCTCTATCAGTTGCTTGCCCCGGGAGGATTGCTGCTGAATCATGGCATCACGGCTGGTGGACTTACCAACACCCAGCTTGGTGCGGGCATGGGCAACTTCATCGAGAAATACATATTCCCCGGCGGCGAGTTGATGCATGTGAGCCATGTGCTGCACGAGCTCGCTGGCGCCAACCTGGAGATGGTCGATACCGAAAATCTGCGGCCGCATTACGCTCGCACCTTGTGGGCCTGGTCGGATGCATTGGAGTCACGCCTGGACGACGCCGCAGCGGTGCTTGCGCGTTCGGGGGATGCCGAGCGCGCAGAGCGCACACTGCGCGCCTATCGCCTTTACCTCTCCGGCAGTGCGATGAGTTTCGAGCACGGATGGATATCGCTGCACCAGATTCTTGCCGCACGCCCCGATGGGCAAATCGACGGCACGGCGCTGCCTGGAGCCCAGTCGGTTTATCCTTTCGACCGCGACTACATCTATCAGCAGGCGCGCAACTCATCTCACAATCAGAAAGCCGACTCGTTCTCATGCTCTACAAGTTCAAATCCCAAGCCACCGCTGACGTGATCATGCTCGAGGGCCCGGCCCATCGCATCCTGCACATCGTGGGCAAGGATCCTTCAGCAAAGGGCATCATTACCGTGGCGCAGATTCCCGATGCCATCGAAACGCTGCAGGCTGCAGTCGACGCCGATGAAACCTCCAGGGATCCGCACGCCGGCCAGCATTTCGGCGAACACCACGCCGATCATGCTGAAGCAGTGAGTGGCCGCGGCGTGACATTGCACCAGCATGCGGTGCCCTTCATCGACATGCTGCGCCGCAGCGCCGCAGCCGGCAAGGATGTTGTCTGGGGCGTCTAGGCCTGTTGAGCGCCAGTCGCGCCGAAGCAATCGCGGCTCTGTTGGTCCGATCAACAGCCGAATGAGGACTGACTTTCCCGATTTTTTCGCGCGACCACGCGAAACGGGGCCGCTTATCATGGCGAAACCACTTTCTCCGCGTTAACCACACTTCCGCGGATTTCCCATGGCCAGCCAGGAAGACGATCGCGCCAGCACTCCTCTTTCGGTCCCTTCAGAATCTGAGGCGGACTCGGACGCTTCATTGTTGTCCCACCTCGGCTCTATCTATGAGATCCTGAGCGCGACCAACGAGGCCGTGCTCAGGGCGCGCGACGCCGCAGCCCTGTACCAGCAGGTATGCGACGCCGCCACCCATAGCGGTACGCTGAATGTCGCAGCGGTTTGCATGGCCCGCCTCCCGGGGAAACAGGTTGATATCGTTGCTTATGCAGGCTCTGTCACTCCGGAGCTAGTGAGCGCACTGTCTCTGTCGGTCGATTCCGACTCGCCTTATGGTCAGGGCTTGGTGGGTTCTGCTTTCCGGGACGGTCGAACCGCGATCAGCAACGATTTGTCGACTGACCCCCGTATGCAGGCGTGGGCCTCCGACGAAATCCCGAGTGACAAGCGAATGCGGGCTGGGGCCGCAGTCCCTATCTCCCCGGATGGGCTGCCGGCCGGAGTTTTCCTTGTGTATTCGTCACGGACCAATGCCTTCGACGAGCAAACGGTAAGGCTCATCGAGCGGATGGCGCGAAACATTGGGTTCGCGCTTGAAAAGCTGGCGAACGAAGCGAATCGTTGTGCGGACGGAGAATTGCTGGGTATCAGCGAGCGGCGCTATCGCGGCATTCTCGAAAGTATCGAAGACGCCTACTATGAAGTTGATCTGGTCGGCAGGCACATGTTTTTCAATCAGGCGTTTCCGCGTCTGATCGGCTACACCACGGAAGAACTCGCTGGCACCCGCAACCTCGACGTCCAGACGCCGGAAATGGCGAGCCAGCTGGCAGCTGCGTTCACCGAGGTGTTCGAAACCGGCAACACCCTGACGGCTGCCGAATGGGCCTATCTGCACAAGGACGGCAGTGTGGTGCGAGTCGAGGGATCGGTCCATCTGCTGTATGACAGCAACGCCGACCGGGCCGGCTTCTATGGCGTGATGCGCGATGTCACGGTACGCCGCCGCACCGAGCTCGCCTTGCGGCAAAGCGAGGAGCGCTATCGCAGCATTGTCGAAACCATAGGCGACCCGTATTACGAGGTCGACATCCAGGGGGCCATCACGCTGGCGAACCCCGCCTTCTGCCGGATGCTGGGGTACGAGCTTTCCGACATTGTCGGCCGCAGCTACCGGCAGTTTCAGACGCGCGAGATGTCGACGCGGGTCTTCGAAACCTTCAACTTGGCTTTTCGCAACCGCGAAGCATTCAACGGTTTCGATTGGGAAATGATCCGCAGTGACGGTAGCGTGGTGATGGGTGAAGGTTCGGTCCAGCCGATCGGCGACGCGGGCCGGCGCATCACCGGTTTTCGCGGCATCCTGCGCGACGTGACAGAACGTCGGCAAATGGAAGAGGCCGTGCGCGAAAGCGAGGCGCGTTTTCGTGCCCTCACCGAGCTTTCGTCAGACTGGTACTGGGAGCTCGACAGGGATTGCCGCTATGTCGCCCTGGAGGGCCACCGCGGTGCGTCCGGCCCGCTGACCCGCTCCTTCATCGGCAAGCGCGCGTGGGAAACTTCGCTTCAGGTGGAAGCGCCTGGCGGCTGGGAGTATTTCCGGCGCACGCTGGAGCAGCGCCAGCCTTTCAGGGATGTCGTCATGGTGCGTGTGAGTCGAACGCACGACCCGTTCTATATCAGCGCCAGCGGCGAGCCGGTCTTCAACGCGGCGGGCACCTTCACCGGCTACCGGGGCGCTTCGCGAGAGATCACCGAGCAGAAGCTGGCGGAGACGCGCGTGCAGTACCTTGCCAATCACGACGCGCTGACTGGCCTTGCGAACCGCACCTCGTTCAGTCAGCTGCTCGGGGTCGCCATTGAAACCGCGCGGCGCTACGACCGGGGATTTGCCGTCCTGTATCTCGACCTGGACCGGTTCAAATTCGTCAACGATACGCTTGGCCACCAGACCGGTGACGAGTTGCTGATCACGCTTTCCGCCCGTTTTCGTGAAGCGCTTCGCTCCAGCGATGTACTGGCACGGTTGGGCGGCGACGAGTTTGTCGTGCTTGTCCAGGAGGTCGACAGCGCAGTGCAGGCTGCAGCCGTCGCCCGCAAGTTGCTGGAGGCCGCAAGCACGCCGGTGACGTTTGCAGGCGGCAGGGATTGCCGCGTCAGTGCCAGCATCGGCGTGGCGCAATTCCCGATGCACGGCAAGGACGAGGCCGACCTGATGAAGTCCGCCGACATCGCGATGTATTTCGCCAAGGAACGCGGCAAGAACAACTTCCAGTTTTATTCGAGCGACATTGACGCTCACGCCAATGAACGCTTGATGCTGGAGACCCATCTGCGTGATGCTCTGGAGCAGGGTGAATTCACTCTGCACTACCAGCCCAAGCTGCGGCTAAACGACAACCGCATCACCGGTGCCGAGGCTCTTTTGCGCTGGAACAACCCCGAGTTAGGCAATGTGCCTCCCGGCCGGTTCATCGCGCTCACCGAAGAAACCGGGCTGATTGTGCCGATCGGTCGCTGGGTTCTGCGCGAAGCTTGCCGCCAGAACATGGCATGGCGCGCTGAAGGCCTCCCCGAACTCTGCATCGCGGTCAACCTGTCGGCCCGCCAGTTCGAGGACGACGCACTGCTCGGCGATATTGCCGGTGCGCTCGATGCCAGTGGCATGCCCTCCCACCTGCTGGAGCTGGAGATCACCGAGGGCATGGTGATCACCGACCCCGACCGGGCTATCGCCGTGCTGCACTCCATCAAGTCGATGGGCGTCCGGTTGGCGATCGACGATTTCGGCACCGGATACTCATCGCTTGCCCAGCTAAAGCGCTATCCAATCGATACCCTCAAGATCGACCAGGCCTTTCTTCGGGACATCCCCGCCAACGAGCAGGACAAGGCAATCACCCAGGCAATTATTTCCATGGCACGCACGCTGCGGCTCACGGTGGTGGCCGAAGGGGTCGAGACCGCGGAGCAGTTGCATTTTCTGCGCAAGGCCGCTTGCGACGAGTTGCAGGGCTACCACTTCAGCCGGCCGGTGGATGCGATCGCGTTCTCGCAGTTCGTACGGAATCACGCAGCGTCGGCGTCTTTTTGAACTCACGTCGTGAAGCGTGAAAACCCATGGTGAAAAGTGACTGAAAGGATTGCCGGTAAAGCGCTATCAGCAATCAAGTTAATAGCGGTTCCAGTCTCGGCCGCGATGCTCCTCGCCTGCTCCCGATTTCAGCGGTAGCTGCGAGCGTCCTCGATCGTCTTGCCATCATTGGGCAGGGAGCCGGGCGATTCAAGGCGCACTTCGCCGCGCAGCTTGGTGATTTCGCGGATCACCTCGGTGACCGCCGCTGCAAGTGATGCATCAAACGTCGCACACTCGGCGCGCAGCAGCATCCGGTCGTTAGCCATTTCGCCCGACACCACCAGCCGCAGCCGGCCAAGCTGCGGAAACCGCTGGCCGATGGCCGCGATCTGGGCGGGATGCACGAACATGCCGCGCACCTTGGTGGTTTGATCGGCACGACCCATCCAGCCGCGGATGCGCGTGTTGGTGCGGCCGGTGGGGCAAAAGCCGGGAAGCACAGCGGAAAGGTCGCCGGTACCAAAGCGGATCAGCGGGTACTCAGGGTTGAGCGTGGTGACGACGAGTTCGCCCACATCGCCGTCGCTTGCTACCGGCTCACCGGTGCCGGGTTTCACGATCTCGACGATCACGCCTTCGTCCAGCACCAGGCCGTCGCGCGCTTCGGTCTCGTAGGCGATCAGGCCAAGGTCGGCGGAGGCGTAACACTGATAGGCCTCCACGCCGCGGTCTCGAACCCAGTCGCGCAGCGATGGCGGAAATGCTTCAGCCGAGACCATGGCGCGGCGCAGGAAAGGCAACTCAGCACCCGATTGCGCGGCTTTCTCGAGTAGCAGCTTGAGGAAGCTCGGTGTGCCGATGTAGCCTGAGGGCCGCAGCGCCAGCATGGCTTCCAGTTGCAGCTCGGTCTGCCCCGTGCCCCCGGGAAACACCGTACAGCCCAGCGCATGTGCGCCGTTTTCCATCATCGCCCCGGCGGGTACCAGGTGGTAGCTGAAGCTGTTGTGCAGAAGATCGCCAGCCCGGAATCCCGATGCGAAAAGCGCGCGGGCCATGCGCCAGTAATCGGCACGCCTGCCTTCGGGTTCGTAGAGGCCACCGGGGCTGGCGAACACGCGCGGCATCGCAGCACCCCAATCCACCGTGCTAAAGCCGCCAAACACATCGCCAACTGCTCCAGTGACGCTGGCGGCGCGTGAGGCCAACTGCAGTTCCAGCAATTCATGTTTGCGCGTCACCGGCAGCTTCGCCAGCGCATGGCGCGTCGCGACCGTGGTGGCGTCGATCCCCGAAAGCCGTCGAGCAAAGGCCGGCGCGCTGCGCTGCGCATGCGCCACTTGCTGCGGCAGCGCCGTCATCAACGCGGCTTCGCGCAATGCCGGCTCGCGCGTTTCCAGCGCATCGTAAAAAGAGTTGCTCATCGTAGCCAGAGCCATCAAGCCAGCCAGCGCTTGCGCCGCCGATAACTTTTTGCGTCGCGAAAGCTTCGACGCTCCCCGCCATCGGCGCTATGGCCCATGCCCAAATAAAACTCCTTCACGTCGGCGTTGGTCGCCAAGTCTTCGGCCTTTCCGTCCATGACGACGCGGCCACTCTCCAGGATGTAGCCGTAGTCGGCGTAACGCAGGGCCATGGCGGTGTTTTGTTCGGCCAAAAGAAAGGTCACACCTTCCTTCTGATTCAGATCCTTCACGATGGAAAACACCTCATCCACGATCTGCGGCGCCAGGCCCATCGAAGGTTCGTCCAGCAGCACCATGCGCGGGCTTGCCATCAGTGCGCGGCCAATGGCGCACATCTGCTGCTCGCCACCGGAGGTGTAAGCGGCCTGGCTGGTTCGCCGCGTTTTCAGACGCGGAAAGTAGGTGTAGACCTTTTCCAGGTTGGGGGCGATCTCGGCCCGGTCGGTGCGCGTATAGGCACCTGTCAGCAGGTTCTCCTCGATCGTGAGATGCGCAAAGCAGTGACGGCCTTCCATCACCTGCACGACACCACGGTTGACCAGCGCTGCCGGCGAGAGCTTGTGCACCGACTCACCGCGCAGCTTGATGCTTCCCTTGGTGACCTCGCCGCGCTCGCCCTCCAGCAGGTTCGAAATGGCGCGCAGCGTCGTCGTTTTACCTGCACCATTGCCGCCCAGTAGCGCCACGATCGCACCTTCCGGCACCGAAAGGGAAACACCCTTCAGCACCAGGATCACGTGGTGATAAATCACCTCGATGCCGTTCACATCGAGCAGGATGCTGCGTTCAGTCATGGATCAACTCGTTCGGTCGTAAGAATCACGCTGCATTCACTCGGATACCGCGGAACTGGCTCTGCCAGGCCGCTGGTATCTCCCCGGAAGGGGGTTGGCGAAGACACGAAGTGCGTAGCCTGGGGAGAGCCAAATCAACAGGCTCTTGGAGTAATGTTCTTGTCCTTCGCGTACTTGGCGGCCAGCTCCTTGACCAATGGGTCGATGTGCGTCTTGTCGGACTGGTACCAGTCCGACTTGATGTCCCACTTGCTGCCGTTCCACTGCACGATGCGCGCCCAGTCAGTGCCCATGTGGTTGGCGCACGATGTCTGCACCGGCCGCATGATTTCGCCAAAGCCGAGCGCCTTCAGTTTGTCGGCGGTGAGGTT
>JBBSUX010000175.1:0-7478 GCA_038234045.1 Burkholderiales bacterium | reverse complement strand
TGACGAGATCGGTCTTGGCAAAGCGTGCGGCCTCATCGGCTTGCTGTACGAGCGTCGCGTCGCCCATCTTCGCTGCGATGGCGCGCGCAATCGCCCGCACCCGCTCCACGCGTTCGCCCTGCGTGCCGAGCTTGTTGTGATAAACCACTTTTCCGAGCGATTCCACGCGCGATTCCAGCGTTTTCTTGCGATCCTGATCGAAGAAGAACTTGGCATCGGCCAGGCGCGGTCGCACCACGCGCTCATTGCCGCCGATTACCGCGCTGGGGTCGTCCGGTGTGATGTTGCTGACGACCAGAAACTGGTTCGTCAGCTTGACGTCGGCACCCAGCATTGGAAAGTATTTCTGATTCGCCTTCATCGTGAGGATGAGACATTCCTGCGGCACGTCGAGGTACTCGCGCTCGAACTTGCAAACCAGCACGTTGGGGCGCTCGACCAGCGCGGTCACTTCATCGAGCAAGGCATCGTCGTCGATCGGCTTCACGCCGCCACCGATGCGCGCTGCCGCTGCGTCGAGCTGGCGCACGATTTCGGCACGCCGCTCGTCGAAGCTGGCGATGACAGCGCCTTCGTCATTCAGTTGCTGTGCGTAGCTGTCGGCATCCCGCAGCACGATGGGATCGACGCTGGCTTCGAAGCGATGGCCATGCGTGGCATTGCCGGCTGTCAAACCCAGGGCCTTGACGGAAAGCAGCACCTCGCTGCCGTGCATCGCGACCAGGCCATGCGCCGGCCGCACAAAACTGACGCTGGTCCAGCCCGGTTGCGCGCTGCCGGCACCAAGCTGGTAAGTCATGACCTTGGGAATGGGCAGCTTGGCGATCGCTTCATCCAGCGCCTTTTGTACGCCATCGGCCAAGGTCATCCCCGACACGGTGGAATCAAGAAACAGCGCTTCGGCCTTGCCATCGAGCTGCCTGCGCAAGCTCGGCACAGCCGACGCATCGGCGCCCAACGCCCCCAGCTTCTTGAGCAAGGCGCTAGTGGCATTGCCGCCCGCATCAAGGCCCACCGATACCGGCATCAGCTTGTGCGACACGGCCTTGTCGTCTGCGCGCGCGGCGACGTCCTCAATGTGGACTGCGAGCCGCCGTGGCGAAGCGAACGCAGTTGCGCGCGCCTTGTCGGACGCAAGCCCTTGCGCCACCAGTTGGGCATGAAAGGTGGAGGCAAATGCGTCGCCAAGCTTCTTCAACGCCTGGGGCGGGAGTTCTTCGACGAACAATTCAACGAGTAGGTTCTTCATTCGAGTTTGTCTTTTTACTTCTTCACGGCAGAAAAGCCGACTGGTTTCATGCCGAGTTTGATCGCAGCCTTGCGCATGACGATGTCCATGGTGGCGAGGCTCTTGCAATCAGTACGAAGTGCAAGACTCAGGTGCAACGCATCGGGCGCGCGCAGATTGGACGCGGTCTGCGCGCACAAGGAAGCAGCATCATCAAAATCGGATGTCTCGATCGCCTCGCAACGGGTTGACTCCAGAAGGGCAACCCCTTTCTCGCGCGCGAGTGCGACTTCTTTCTTGCTCAGCTGTCGCGTCCGCTCCTTGATGGAGAGCGCACTCGCCAGTTCGGTTCGGGTCCAGGGGCTCGTGACCAGAACGAGTCCGTCCGACCGCGCGAACCATCCCAGGATGGCGTCGGTTTCAGGCTCCGGGCACAGCATCGCCATCAGGACGTTGGTGTCGAGGTAGATCAATGCGCCAGACCTTTGATCAGTAGCCTTGGTCGCGCATCCAGCGCACCACCGACCGACCCATCGGCCACTCCTTGTGCATGCGACTCAGCTCCGCAGCAAGTTCGGCGCGGGACGTCTTTGACGCCGGGCCACCCGATTTCACAAGGCGTAACTCGCGCTCCGCAGTGATGTCCGCCTCGACACGGCTACCTTCGCGCAGCCCCGCCTGCTTGGCAAGGGCTACCGGCAACCGCAGTGCGAGGCTGTTTCCCCATTTCCCGATCTGTAATTCCATGACGACCCTTTAATGTATCTACGCGTATCTACATTTTACCGTAGCGTAAATATCAAGCCGTCTTCTTCGCCATCTGCTCGACCCACTCGCGCGGCGCCATCGGAAAGCCCAAACGCTCGCGGCTCTCGTAGTAACTGCGCGCAACGGCGCGGGCCAGGTTGCGAATGCGGCCGATGTAGGCAGCGCGTTCGGTCACGCTGATGGCGCCGCGCGCATCCAGCAAGTTGAAGCTGTGCGCGGCTTTCAACACCTGTTCGTAGGCCGGCAGCGCGAGCTGCGCCTCCATCAAATGCTGGGCCTGCTTCTCGTGCGCACTGAAGGCGGTGAAGAGGAAATCGGCGTCCGCATGCTCGAAGTTGTAGGTGGACTGCTCCACCTCGTTCTGCTTGTACACATCACCGTAGCTGAGGCCTTCGGTCCAGGTCAGGTTGTAGACGTTATCGACGCCCTGAAGGTACATGGCCAAACGCTCCAGACCGTAGGTGATTTCGCCGGTGGCGGGTTTGCAGTCGATTCCGCCCACTTGCTGGAAGTAGGTGAACTGCGTCACTTCCATGCCGTTCAGCCACACCTCCCAGCCCAGCCCCCAGGCGCCAAGCGTGGGGTTCTCCCAGTCGTCTTCCACGAAGCGGATATCGTTCTTCTTCAGGTCGAAACCCAGCGCTTCGAGCGAGCCGAGATACAACTCGAGGATGTTCGCTGGCGCGGGTTTCAGCACCACCTGATATTGGTAGTAATGCTGCAGACGGTTGGGGTTTTCGCCATAGCGGCCGTCCTTCGGGCGGCGGCTCGGCTGCACATAAGCAGCCTTCCACGGCTCAGGCCCGAGGGCACGCAGGAAAGTGGCGGTGTGGGAGGTTCCCGCCCCGACTTCCATGTCGTAAGGCTGCAAAAGCGCGCAACCTTGATCGGCCCAGTAGGTCTGGAGTTTCAGAATGATCTGCTGGAAGGTCAACATGGATGAGGTGGACAGAAGAGGCGAAAAAGAATAAGCAGCACAAGCCGGCGTGCATGACACCGCAGAAAGATGCGAGCACGTGCAGCGCAGGCATGGCGAACCCATGATTTTACGTTTGCGGCTATCGTCTGAACACCTACCGGACGTCCCACCATGCGCAGAAGCACGCTGACCCTCTTTTTGACGCTGGCGATCGCCGGATGCGCAGCCACGCCACCGCACGCTTCGGCGCCGATGGGAACTGCACCTGCCTACCTCGCCGCCGTGACGGCCGATGCCGACATTCCGAATGCGCAGGCGCTCGTCAACCGCATCTACACACCCGCCATCCACGATGGCTATGTGCCGCAGGGCCTCACTACGGCAGGCAACGATCTTCTCATCAGCAGTTATCTGCCCACGCCCGACCTGAAAGCCAACACCGGCCCGTGTCGCGTGTTCCGTATCGCCATGAAATCGGGGGCCACCACGGGCAGCTTTGCGGTTCCGCCGGGCACCTGCACGCATTCCGGCGGGCTGGCGTATGTGGGCAACGGACGGCTGCTGCTGGCCGACACGCGTGAGCTGTTCCTGATCGACCTTGATCGCGCCTTTACCGCGGGGAGCTCGGCTGGCGCCATGAAGACGGTGAAGATCACCGGCCTACTGCGCGGCTCTTTTGCCAGCTTCGACGGCACCGATGCCTGGATCGGCACATGGACCAAAGATCAGCCAGAAAAGGCCCGCATGTTCCGCCTACCGTTGAGCGTTTTCGATCGTTTTGACGGCCAGACGGTGCACGAAGACGTGGCAATTGAATCCATCCCCGTGCCGCTATCGGCCCAGGGCGCCGCGTTTGACCATGACGGCCAGCATGTCTGGACATCGTCTAGCAACAGCAAGTTTGGCACGCTGTACCGGCTGGATCGCCGGACTGGCGCTGTGCAAGCCGAATACGCGATGGTGCCGGGCCTGGAAGACCTGGCCGTGGATGCGAATGGTGAGCTTTGGGGACTCTCGGAATCGGGCACGCAGAAGTACCAGCACTGGGCGACGCGGTTCCCATTCGTGTTCCGGATCGACACTGGAGCACTGCAGTGAACCCGGTCTTAGATTCACACAACGCGAGCGCTGACTGCGGCGTACCCCGCCGTTACTGGCTGATGAAATCTGAGCCCGGTGAATGTTCGGTAGACGATGTACTTGCCGCACCTAACGCCACGGTGCCCTGGGTGGGTGTGCGCATTGACAGCTTTTGACTGCGAACTGAATCGGGGTCAAGGCTTTGCTTATCAAGCGCTACTAGCTTCTTTATTTGTAGCGCATTGGCACTGCTGCTGTCGCACCTGATCGACTGACCCGAAGCAGCGGCCACCGTGCTCAGAAGCGAAGTTTCGCTACCTCACTGCGCCGCAGCACGATGAACCATGTCAGCAAGGCTTGTCTAACAAGGTGCGCCACTAAATTACGGTCGTATCCCGTTGATGGAGTCTTCGCGCTGTCATCACTGGAATCGATGCAATGAAACAAACCGGCGTTCCCCCTCTTTTTCACGACCCTGTTGCAGCAGCGCTGTCCGCAGCAGAGGACCGGATCCAGCTGAGCCATTGGCTCCCGGCACAAGAGGGAATCATTCCCCGTGTCCGCTTGGGCAAGCGTTGGTACAACATCCTGTGGGTGTTGCCGATCGCTTTGCTATTGCTGGTAGTCGGGATCGCCGTTGCGCAAGCCTTGCGCGAGCTGCCTGGCGTGCAGGCATTCATAGCTCGCTATCCCGGTGCGCCAACCTCGGTTGCGGCGGTCACTTCCGGGTTCCCGCTCTGGCTGCGAGCCCAGCACTTTCTGAACCTGCTTCTGATGACATTCATTGTCCGCTCGGGCATCCAGATTCTCGCCGACCATCCGCGGTTGTACTGGAAACGCGACTGCACCCCGGGTACAGACTGGTTTCGTTTTCAGAAACCCGTGCCTACGGAGCGTGTCTGGACCGCCAAGGACGATTCGGTCACGATTCCCGGCTGGCTGGGCATTCCGGGGATCAGGCACTCCATCGGCCTGGCCCGCTGGTGGCACTTCTCGATCAACCTGCTATGGACGCTCAACGGCCTTGCCTTCTACGTGTTGCTCTTCGCTACCGATCAATGGCGCCGGCTGGTGCCGACAACCTGGGCAGTGGTCCCGAACGCTGCCTCGACAGCGCTGCAATATCTCTCGCTTACTTTTCCGCCGGATCACAGCTGGACGCAGTACAACAGCCTTCAGCAGCTGGTGTATTTCGCCACGGTGTTCATTGTGGCGCCCACTTCCATCGTCACCGGGCTGCTGCAGAGTCCGGCAATCTCCAACCATATCGGCTGGGTCGGCCGCGTCGTAAATCGACAACGCGCACGCTCCATTCACTTCATTGCGCTGTGGTGGTTTCTCCTCTTTATCCTTGCGCATGTGATGCTGGTTTTCATGACCGGCCCCGCACGTGTCAGCTTGAACATGATGTGGGCAGGAGTGCACGACAGCTCCTGGAGCGGCTTCGCGGTGTTTGTCCCGCTGATCACGCTGGTCGGGCTGCTCTGGTGGCGCGC
Source organism: Burkholderiales bacterium (assembly GCA_038234045.1). Taxonomy (GTDB): domain Bacteria; phylum Pseudomonadota; class Gammaproteobacteria; order Burkholderiales; family Burkholderiaceae_C; genus JBBSUX01. Next base: position 1,987 of record JBBSUX010000175.1, on the reverse strand, counting down.
TTCCCCGTTCACCATCCGCCACGCGCGCCTGGTTCAGAAGACGGGAGAGTTCATGGTGGGATGGCTCAAAGGATTTGCTGAATGGTGGTCGCCCAACAGCCAGTTGACCGAAAAGGGCATCTCGCCCTTTTTCTGGCCTAACGGCACCATGCCCGCTTCATCCGAATTTGACGCTTTGGTCGCCAGCGACTTTGCCGGATATCGCTTGCGAGTCGATGGCCTCGTGGAGCGCCCGCGAAGCTTTTCTCTGGCCGAGCTGCAGGCAATGGGCAAGCAAGAGCAGATCACCACGCACTACTGCATCCAGGGTTGGTCGGGCGTGGCAAAGTGGGGAGGCGTATCCATGCGGCAACTCGTTGATCTGGTACGCCCTACAGCCGGTGCACGCTATGTGGTTTTCTATTCATTCGCGGACGGAGGCGATGTTGGCCGCTACTACGACGTCCACAAGCTCAGCAACATGCGCCACGCGTTGACGATTCTTGCTTACGAGATGAACGGCGCAGCGGTCAGCGTGCTGCATGGAGCACCACTTCGGCTGCGGTGCGAAAACGAGCTGGGCTTCAAGATGGTGAAGTGGATTTCGGCCATCGAATTCGTTCACGATTTCAAGGACCTCGGTGCCGGACAAGGCGGCTACAACGAGGATCACGAGTTCTACGGCTACCGGATGCCGATCTGAACCTGGTGCCTGATCACGAAGTCTTCAGTGGAAGCCTGACGGCGAATGCAGCGGTGCCGCACGTCAGGACTCGAACCCCGCTTGCGCCCACGCCGCTGCTGAGGTGCGCGTCAGGTTGAAACCGGGTGGTACGCGCTGCGACGCCAGCTGCGCACCGTCGGCACCCACCGCGCTCAACGTGGCGCGCGGGTTTTCTTCATCGGGCTCAATATCCAGCGTCACCGTGATACGCCCGTCGCCATGCGCTATCTCCACGCTGCGGTGCAATGACGCGTGCAGTTGCTGCTCTTGCCGGCGCACGAATTCGCCGGCGGTTTTCACGAGCGTGTGAAAGGCAGTGGTATCGAGTGGCTTGGGGTTCTTCTTGTCGCGGCCCATCGTCCACGGGCCGATTAAAGCCGGCTCGCTCTGACCATCAGGCGTCATCGAAACGGCCCAGCCGTCGTCGTCCTCGTTCTTGATGACCTGCGCCGTCCAGCCGTTGTCGCGCCAACGGCGGTCTTCGTGCAGGGGCGCGTCGGTATCGATGGATTCGCCTGGCGACTCGTTGCCATCTATTTCAGCCATTGAATCTGGCGGGTTTGCATTCGCGGGTTCGGGTTTCTTTTTGGACATTCGGACGATTGTGATGGCCGCGCGAAAGCGCCGGTCAAAGCCGCTCGCATAATCGTTGCCCAAAAGCATGGCGGAAGAGGTCACGACGCAAGACACTACGCGGACGGCGACAGTCCATTCGACGCCGCCACTTCACCAACCACAACTACAACACCAATCAAGGAAACGCAGCATGGGCGCGCAATGGAAAGCGAAGGGCAAGGCACAGGCCGCGGATGCGCGTGGACGCATCTTCGGCAAGCTGGCCAAGGAGATCATGGTGGCAGCGCGCGGCGGGTCCGACCCGGCGTCGAATGCCCGGCTGCGGCTGGTGGTCGAGCAGGCGCGCAAGGTGTCGATGCCCAAGGAAACGCTGGACCGCGCCATCAAGAAGGGGGCGGGCATCGGCGACGATGCGGCGCACTTCGAGCATGTGATGTATGAAGGCTTTGCGCCGCACCAGGTGGCGGTGATGGTGGAATGCCTCACCGACAACGTAAAGCGCACGGCGCCCGAGATGCGGGTGCTGTTTCGCAAGGGCCAACTCGGAACGTCTGGCTCGGTGGCGTGGGATTTCGACCATGTGGGGTTGATCGAGGCAGAACCTGCGCAGCCGGGCAGTAATGCCGATGCCGATGGCGAGACCGCCGCCATCGAAGCCGGTGCGCAGGATGTCGAGCCGGGGGAGGAAGAAGGAACCACGCTCTTCAT
>JBBSUX010000174.1:0-7485 GCA_038234045.1 Burkholderiales bacterium | reverse complement strand
ATCCGTTGGGGCCAGCACGCGCACGCACTGCTCATCGGTGTTGCTGCGGGCGTAGTGCGCGGCCAGCGCTTCGTGCAGATCGGCAGCGCGCGGGCGGCCGGGCAGTAGATCGAGATGCAGCGGCAGCTCAACCAACATGCCCTGGCGGAAATTGCCCACTGCGGGCACAAAAATCGGCCGGCGCGTGAGGCCGGTGTATTCCATGATCTCCGGCAGGTGCTTGTGTTTCAGGCCCAGCGCGTACAGCTCGTAAAGTGGTGCGCTGCCGGCTTCGTAGGCTTCGATCATCGCGCGGCCGCCGCCGGAATAACCGCTGACCGATGGCAGCGTCAGGCCAAAGTCGCGCGGCAGCAGGCCGGCATCCACCAGCGGGCGTATCAGCGCAATAGCGCCTGTGGCATAGCAGCCTGGGTTCGCCACGCGGGTAGCCGCCGCCACTTTTGCCGCGTGGCCTTCCGCCAATTCGGGGAAGCCAAAAACCCAGCCCGGCGCGGTGCGGTGCGCCGTGGAGGCATCGATGATCTTGGGGCCGGCGCGGCCTGTTTCTGTGGCCAGCGCATCGGCCATCGCGACCGTTTCACGCGCTGCGTCATCGTGCAGGCAGAGCAGCACCATGTCGGCCTCGGCCAGCAGTTCGCGCTTGGCAGCTGGGTCTTTACGACGCTCAGCGGCAATGGTCAGCAGTTCGATCTGCGGCATCGCCTGCAGCCGTTCGCGAATTTGCAAACCGGTGGTGCCGGCTTCGCCATCAATGAAGACCTTGAGAACCTGGGGAACGTTGAGAGCCTGGGACATGAGGGGCGTCGGTCTTTGGGTGGATGCTTTGCGGAAAGCTTCGGGAAAACACCCATGATACATTTCGTGGCTGCGCGCCAACAGCCACGCGCCAGCATCCGACTTTGCCGCCTGCCGGCCCAGCGCCCCGCCGCATTTCCGCTTTTTTCTTCTCCTCACTTTCCCCCTTCTCCTCCATTCCACGAGAGAACCACCCATGAAGATTCACGAATATCAGGGCAAGGAAATCTTGCGCAACTTCGGCGTTCCCGTGCCGCGCGGCATTCCCGCCTTCAATGTGCAAGAGGCGGTCGAGGCCGCCCAAAAGCTCGGCGGCCCGGTCTGGGTGGTCAAGGCGCAGATCCATGCGGGCGGTCGCGGCAAGGGCGGCGGCGTCAAGGTGGCCAAGTCCATCGACGACGTGAAGCGTCTGGCTGGCGAGATCCTCGGCATGCAACTGAAAACGCACCAAACCGGCCCCGAAGGCCAAAAAGTGCGCCGCCTCTATATCGAAGACGGTGCCGACATCCAGAAGGAATACTACGTTTCGGTGGTCACCGACCGCGCAACGCAGAAGGTTGCCTTCATTGCCTCCAGCGAAGGTGGCATGGATATCGAGGAAGTGGCGCATTCCACTCCCGAGAAAATCATCACCGAGTTCATCGACCCGCTCACCGGCTTGTCGGATGAGCAGGCCAAGAAGATCGCCAACGGCATCGGCATGCCGCCTGAATCCACCGCTCAGGCGGTCGATATCTTCCAGAAGCTCTTCAAGTGCTACATGGATACCGATGCTTCGCTGGTCGAGATCAATCCGCTGAACCGCGACAGCAAGAACCAGCTGATGGCGCTCGACGCCAAGTTCAACTTCGACGCCAACGCGCTGTACCGTCACCCCGACATCGTCGCCTACCGTGACCTGGACGAGGAAGACCCAGCTGAAGTCGAAGCCAGCAAGTTTGATCTGGCCTACATCAGCCTTGACGGCAACATCGGTTGCCTGGTCAACGGTGCCGGCCTGGCCATGGCCACGATGGACACCATCAAGCTGTTCGGCGCCGAGCCGGCCAACTTCCTCGACGTGGGCGGCGGCGCCACCCCCGAGAAGGTGACCGAAGCCTTCAAGATCATGCTGAAAAACAAGAAGGTCAAGGCGATTCTCGTCAACATCTTCGGCGGCATCATGAAGTGCGACACCATCGCCACCGGCATCATCACGGCTTGCAAGGCGGTGAACCTTTCGGTGCCACTGGTTGTGCGCATGAAGGGCACCAACGAGCAGATGGGCAAGAAGATGCTGGCCGAATCCGGCCTTCCCATCATCAGCGCCGACACGATGGCCGAAGCGGCCCAAAAAGTCGTTGCCGCAGTCAAGGCCTAACCGCATTCAAGGACAGAAAAAGCCATGTCGATCTACATCAACAAAGACACGCGGGTCATCACCCAGGGCATCACCGGCAAGACCGGTCAGTTCCACACCGAAAAGTGCCAGGAATACGCCAACGGCAAAGCCTGCTTCGTTGCAGGCGTCAACCCGAAGAAGGCCGGCGAGTCGATCTTCGGCATACCGATCTACGGCTCGGTCAAAGAAGCGGCCAAAGAGCAGGGCGCCACCGTCAGCGTCATCTATGTGCCGCCAGCCGGCGCCGCAGCTGCCATCTGGGAAGCAGTGGAAGCCGATCTGGAATTCGTGATCTGCATCACCGAAGGCATCCCCGTCAAGGACATGCTTGAAGTGCGCAACCGCATGAAAGCCAAGGAAGCCGCTGGCGGCAAGAAGACGCTGCTGCTCGGCCCCAACTGCCCGGGCCTGATCACGCCCGACGAGATCAAGATCGGCATCATGCCCGGCCACATTCACATGAAGGGCCGCATCGGCGTGGTCAGCCGCTCTGGCACGCTGACCTATGAAGCCGTGGCGCAACTGACCGAAATCGGCCTGGGCCAATCCACCGCAGTCGGCATTGGCGGCGACCCGATCAACGGCCTGAAGCACATCGACGTGATGCAGGCTTTCAACGACGACCCCGAAACCGACGCCGTCATCATGATCGGTGAAATCGGCGGCCCGGATGAAGCCGAAGCCGCTCGCTGGTGCAAGGACAACATGAAGAAGCCGATCGTCGGCTTTATCGCTGGCGTGACAGCACCTGCCGGCAAGCGCATGGGCCATGCCGGCGCGCTGATCTCGGGCGGCGCCGATACGGCAGAAGCCAAGCTGGCGGTGATGGAAGAGTGCGGCTTCAAGGTCACGCGCAATCCGTCGGAAATGGCCAAGCTGCTCAAGGCCTTGCTCTGATGACGTAGGTGTTCGGACCCAGGCCGCGCATAGGGCGGCTACGGCCGAATAGCAAAGCGCTCCGCTGGCGAAAGCCCGGAGCGTTTTTTTTTGATGCAGTGGTGCGGCAGTTTGTTTGTATTCTCGAAAGCTGGCGATCTTCGGAAATAGCTCTGACGGGCGCCACACCAATACGAAGGGCAAGGAACACGGATGGAGCAGGCGATGGATGCTGTCGGCAATGCCGACTTTTGGGTTGGGTTGCTGGAAATCGTCTGGATCAACATCATCCTGTCGGGTGACAACGCGGTTGTGATCGCGCTGGCGGCCCGCTCGCTACCGCCCGCCCAGCAGCGCAAAGCCGTCGTTTGGGGTTCTGGCGCAGCTGTCGTTTTGCGGATCGTCCTTACCGTGGTGGCGGCTCGGCTGTTGGCGCTTCCCTACCTGCAGATCGCGGGCGGTTTGCTCCTGCTGTGGATCGGCGTGCAGTTGCTCAAGGAAGAGCAGGAGGAAGAAGGCGGCGCCGCACCGCACGGCACGCTGATGGCGGCGGTGCGCACCATCCTCATCGCTGATCTGGTGATGAGCCTTGACAACGTGATTGCCGTAGCCGCCGCTGCGCGCGGTAGTAACGTCCTGCTGGTGCTGGGCCTGGCCATCAGCATCCCGCTGGTGATCTTCGGCAGCACGCTGATGATCAAGGTGATGGAGCGCTTTCCCGTCATCGTCATTGCGGGCGCCGCACTCATCGGCTGGGTGGCCGGCGAAACTATGGCCGGCGATGCCGTGTTGCACCCCTGGGTCGAAGCCGCCTCGTGGCTACATTACGCAGCGGGCGTTGTCGGCGTGCTGCTGGTGCTTGGCATTGGCAAGTGGATGGCCAGGCGTGGCCGAGCCGTGGTTGGTACCTGAAGGGTAAGGAAAAGCGCTCACACCGAGCCCGAGCAATCGCTGCGACACATGAAGAAGAGTCTTATATTCCACATACTTTTCGACCCGTACCGCAATACTGTGCATTGACTATGCGCTATGAATTTCACGCGTTGAGCGACTCCGGGCTGGTCCGCAAGAACAACGAAGATGCCGTGCTGCACGACAGCCATCTCGGCCTTGCGCTGCTCGCAGACGGGATGGGCGGGCACAACGCGGGCGAAGTGGCCAGCGTCATGGCGCTGGAACATATCGAAGCCGAGTTTTCAGTGTGGCTCGCCACCGGTGGGCGCCATGCCGACAGCGAAGCCATCACCCGTGTGATGAGCGATTGCGCGGCCCATGCCAACAACGCCATTCAGGAGGCAGCGCGCAAAGAACCGGCCTGCGCTGGCATGGGTACCACTTTGGTTTTCTGCGTGTTTTTGCCCGAGCGGGTCTTTATTGGCAACGCCGGGGATTCGCGCTGCTACCGATGGCGGCGGGGCGAGCTCGAACGGCTCACGCGTGATCACTCTGTCGTGCAGGAATACCTTGATGCAGGCCTTATCAGCGAGGCTGAGGCGGTAACGGCGCCGTTTCGCGGCATGCTCACGCGCGCCCTGGGTGTCGACGCAGCGCTGGTGCTCGACATCGAACTGCACCTGCCTGAAGCCGGCGACCTCTATCTGTTGTGCTCGGACGGCATAACCGACATGCTGAGCGACGCACGCATAGCTGCGCTACTCGGCCCGAAAGCGCAGCAGGCCAGCAACACCCAGCCCATCGAAGGGCTTGCTGCAAGCCTCATCGACGCTGCGAACAAGGCCGGCGGGCGCGATAATGCCAGCCTTGTGCTGGTGCGCGCGAGCGTCGAAGACGATGCCTGAATCGTCCGACCTGGCGCACGTGCAGCTGCCGCCGGGTGATGGCCCGGAGCCGGCGAAGCCTCGATCAAGCTAAAAAGCAAATAAACAAACAATCGCGCAAGCGAGGAGTCGTTCATGGCCCGGATGTTGTTGTCCCTAGAAGGCGTTGTCATCAGGGAGGTGGTGCTGGCCAGCGAGCACACCACCTTCGGCCGCCGACCCTACAGCGATGTGGTCATCGACAACCCCGCCGTCAGCGGGGAACACGCCCTCGTTCGCTTGGAAGGCGACGATGTCGTGCTGGAAGACCTGCAAAGCACCAACGGCACCTATGTGAACGGGCTGCCCGTCACCCGCCACGTCTTGCAGGAAGGCGACCGGGTTGAAATTGGCCGCTACCAGCTGCAGTTCGAACGCGGCCCGGGGCCTTTGCTGGGTGCTACCGCAAGCTCGTTGTCGCCAGCAAGTTCGGTCACTTCGGCCGATTCCGGCGCAAAGATCGGCAAGTCGGATTCGCTCGCAACAGCGTCGGCAAGTAATCCAGGCACCGTCGGCAGTGCTGGCGTGATCAAACCCGACGCGAAAGATGCAAATCCTGCGACCGACCGGGCTGGGTCGAACGCCCTTTCCACTTCTGGCAGCGGTGTAGCGTCCGGCTCGCCGTCCTCTGCAACTGGTGCGCGCCAGCCCGCCAAATGGGCGGATGCGGAAGATACGCAAATCTTCGCCGAAACCGCCGTACCCTCCATCGAAGGCGGCAAGCTGCCCAAGCCCGCTGTGCTTACCGTGCTCTCGGGAACGTCCGCCGGCAAAGAGGTGCAGCTCATCAAGGTAGTTACCACCATCGGCAAATCGGGTGTTGGCATTGCCAGCATCACGCGCCGCCTGCACGGCTTCAGCTTGGTTCATGTGGATGGCGATGCGCAGCCCAGCCTGAACGGCAACACCGTCGGCAGCATGCCCGTGTTGCTGCACCACGGCGATCTGGTGGAGCTGGCTGGCATCCGCATGCAGTTTGCGCAGAGCCCGGGCTGACCGCGGGCCAGTAGGCAGCGCCGAAGCAGTCAGCCGGCTGCTACAGAAGTGACAAAGTGACACATTCCGCGCGTCAAAAGTGTCAATTTGTTAGTGAAGTCGCATCAAAGTGACAAATTTGGCAGTCTTTTCGGTGGAATTCAGGGGGCTCTCCTGCTGATCGCCTCGCAAACCAAACCTGGCACGCTTGCTGCTGATAGGTGAACGCACCGGGCAATGTCTTTGAAACTCCCGGGGTCTTAAATCAACCAGGAGTCTTATTCATATGAACCGCCGTTCCATCGCACGTAATGTGCAAAAGGGTTTCACCCTTATCGAATTGATGATCGTTGTTGCGATCATCGGTATTTTGGCTGCTGTTGCGCTGCCGGCTTATCAAGATTACACCGTACGTGCGAAAGTCACGGAAGCGATTATTGCAGCTACGGCGCCTAAGGCGCTTGTCAGCGAGTCATTCCAAACAGACGGTCTCGCCGGCGTTAAGGCTGCTGCCGATACATATGACGTTGCAGCCAATGCCCCCGAGCATACTTCAAAGTATGTTTCCGCTATCAATATTGTTGATACAACTGGGGCCATCACTGTTACAACCGCTACCGCCACAGGATCGGGCTTACCAACAGTTGCTCTTGGCAAAACGATTGTCTTCACACCATATGTACAGAAGGCAGCGCTTGCAGCGTTAGCTGGTGCAATCGATTGGGCATGCACCACTACTTCTAACACAACGGCAACTAACAAAGGCTTGACCGGTGCAGGCTTGGGTACTTTGCCTGCAAAATACGCTCCCGCAGAGTGCCGCTAATTCAGTAAGAAGTTAAGAGCAAGGCCACCTTCGGGTGGCTTTTTATTTTTTGAGGTCCGAATGACGCGAAGAATGAGATTTTTCTTTTTGCATTTGGCGTTCAGCTCCATCATTATTGCGATCATTGGCGCTGCAATGTTTGCAATATGGTTTCCGGTTCCTTACCGGAGCGCAGCAGGTGGTGTCGCATTACTTTCGATCCTGGCTTTGGTCGATGTCGTCCTTGGACCGCTGATGACGCTATTCTTGGTCAATCCTGAAAAGGGCTTGCGGGAAATCGCGCTGGATTTGAGCTTGGTTGCTTTGATCCAGCTAGGCGCGCTGGCCTACGGCGTGCACAGCATGTTCATCGCACGCCCGGTGCACACTATTTTTGAAATTGACCGGTTCACGGGCATCTCCGCGAACGGTGTGATTACCAGCGATCTTCCTTCGGCGCTTCCTGAGTTCCGCCAGCTTCCAGTCGCAGGGCCCACCCTGATTGCGGCCAATAAAGCTCCTGCGCAGACTGAGGCAGACATGATGAACTCCGTGAATATGGCCTTTGCGGGCTTCGATATTTCGAGCCAACCGAAGCGCTGGGTGCCTTACGCAAGTACGCTTCCCGACGTTTTGAAGAGGTCCAAGCCGGCAACTTTGCTGGCAGACATTTATCCTGCTTTGCATAAAAAGCTCCAGGCGCTTGCGAAGTCGGAGAATGTCTCGCTGGATCAATTGCGCTTTTTGCCCATGGTGATTCACAAAGCCCAATGGACGGCAATATTGAGCCCGGATGCTTCCCGTATCCTCGACTATTACCATGTGGACGGTTTTAT
>JBBSUX010000173.1:0-7539 GCA_038234045.1 Burkholderiales bacterium | reverse complement strand
GCAAAGTGGGGCCTTCATTGGCATAGAGCTCATGCAGCATCACGCGGTCGACCTGGTCGGCCGGCTTGTCGAACAGCACCGTACCGGCGCGCATACCGACGATGCGCGGAAACCATTTGAGCGCCAGGTCGACCGCATGCAGCGACGCGACGACGGCGGCACCGGTCTCAGCGCCGTACTGCACCAGTTGGCCCACCGCCGCGTCGGCAAGCGTGGGGTCCAGCGCGGAAACGGGCTCGTCCGCCAGCAGCAGAGCCGGGCGCTGGTACAAAACGCGGGCAATCCCCACGCGCTGCAGCTGCCCGCCCGACAGCCGATCGCAGCGGTCGAACAGGCGATCGGCCAGGCCCACCTGCCTCAGCACCGCTTGAGCCCCCTTGGCATCGATCGGTGTCATGAGCGAAAGCAAGGATCGCCACGCTGGCCATTGCCCGATCCGACCCGCCAGCACGGCGGTTACCACCCGCAGGCGCACTGGTATTGGAGGTGCCTGGTGCACCGTACCAATGCGAGCCCGCAGGGCCTTCAGGCTACGCGGCGAAAGCGCCCAGGTCTGCTCCCCAAGAAGCTCCACCACGCCCTCGCCGGGCCGCAGCGAAGCACCCATCACCTTCAGCAGCGTCGTCTTGCCGGCGCCGGAGGGCCCGATTACCGCCACGCGCTCGCCTGCCTGCACGGCAATGCTCACATCAGCCAGCGCGCGGTGCTGGTTGGCGTGCACCACCCGAACCTTGTCGAGGCGAAGCGCAGAGCCTGAAGGAGGCGGCAAAGGCGCAGAACTCGATGGCTTCACAGGCGGAAGGTTTCCTGACTCTTCAGAAAGCCGAAGGTCACTTCACCAGCCCGGCTGCGCGTGCTGCCGTTTCGGTGCCGTCGTAGTTGGACGCCTGGGTGGGAATGAATTTGCTGGCGCGCTGCAGATCGAGAATTTTTTTCTGCTCTGGGTCTGACGGATCGAGCGACAGGAAGGCATCGGTGATCTTCTTTTGAAGCGCCGGGTCCATGCCGGGACGCACCGTCCAGTTGTAGTCGTAGTAGGTTGGCGTGGTCGCCAGGATGCGCACCTTTTCTGCGTTGGGATTGTGCTTTTCGAGAAGGCTTTCCATCACGGAAGCATTGAGCACACCCGCCTGCGCGCGGCCGGCTGCGACGAAAGCGAGGGTGGCATCGTGCGCGCCGGAATAAGCCACGGTTTTGAAATCGCGCTCGGGCACGATGCCGTCCTTCAGCAGAAAGTAGCGCGGCATCAGATGGCCCGAGGTGGAGGAAGGTGCTCCAAAAACAAAGGTCTTGCCCTTCAGATCGGCCAGCGTAGTGATGGGGCTGTCCTTCGGCACGATGAATTTGCTGGTGAACTTGGCGTCTTCGGCGCGCTGCACAAGTGGTGTCACACCGCCATCGCTGCGGATCTTCGCCTGCACGAAAGTAAAGCCGCCCAGCCATGCCAGGTCGAGCTTCTTGCTTGCCAGGCCTTCGACTACGGCGGCGTAATCACTGACGGGAACGAACTCAACCTTCATGCCGGTTTTCTTGGCCAGATAGTCGCCCAGTGGCGTGAACTTGCGCTGCAGCTCGGTGGGAGCCTCGTCCGGAATAGCGGAAACGCGCAACACGCCAGGCGTTTGAGCGTGGACCGCAGGGAGCGTAGCCAGCGCGAACGAGGCACCAAGGCCTTGCAGAAGAAGGGAGCTTTTTTTCATGGGGCAGTTTGATGTGAATACGCGTTGGCGGAGAGGGCCGGATGGACGAAACAATTTTAGGCAGCAGCACTGCGGAACCCTGTAAACACATCGCTGCGTGCGGGAGCGAAGAAGTTGCGATAGCGCGGATGGTGCATGCGGGCGTGGGTTGCAAAGCAGCCGCCACGGAGCTCACGATGCTTGCCATCGAACCACGGCGCGGAATACTCCCGGTACGGTCCCGGCACAAAACCAGGATGTGCAGCGAAATCGTCCGCCGTCCATTCCCAGACGCCGCCGCCCCACCGAAAAGCATCGCGTCCAACGCTCAAAGCGGCGTATTCCCACTCTGCCGCTCGCGGAAGCCGGCGGCCAGCCCAACGGCACCAGGCTTCTGCTTCCCAGGCGTTGACATGGATCACTGGCTGCGCCGGAGCGAGCGCTCGCCACTGGTCGAACCAGCGCACCTGCCAACCGGTACCGTGCGGGTCATCCTGGGCAGCAGCATCCGTATGCGGCGTCTTGCGCCAGCGCGCCGGATGCGATCTTGCCTGGGTGGCTCGCCAGCGGCCCGCTTCATCCGGCCACCAGCGCGGAGTGTCATAGCCACCCGCGTGTACGAATCCAAGGAACTGACCCGCACTAACAGGCGTTGAATCAATCTCGAAATCTTGCAGCGTGATGTCGCTTGGAGGTAACTCGTTGTCGAAAGCGAAGCCTGATGCATTCTGTGGCCAACCGGTCTGCGCCGCCACCGCCGAAAAATTCAGCATGGATCGGTCGCTCATCGCGGGCAGGCTTACCCCTGGTGGAGCTGGATACCCCAGCGTGGAGCGCAGCCAGGCGAAGGCCTCGCCATGCATGTCCTCATGGAAAAGCGCGAGGCGGTGAAAGTACAACGCAGCGTCATTAGCGTCGCCATGCGCATCGATACGAGCCAGTGCCACCAGCGTGGCTTCAAGCTGATCGCCCAGCATGCGACCTAATTCCGCGCGGCTCGGCAATGCAGCACGCCAGCGATCGGCATGCGCGATGCGGGCTGAGTCAAACAGCACGTCGGCTCCGGCATAAAGCGGCTGACGCGACGGGGCAGCCGGCTCCCGTCCATCGAGCCGGTGCGGACCACGCAGTGTCCAGAACTCGGCGAACCAGGCCAGATGGCCCAACTCCCATGCGGGCAGATTCACGCCGGGCTGCATCGGCACGCGATCCCATTGCGCTTCACTCAGATCGAGCGTCCATGCCAGTGTGCGGGCGCGACTGTCGCGCAAGGCATCCGCCAGTCCGGTGCCCGTCAGTCGCCGAGCCTCATCCATTGCGCGAGCCTCCTGCCAGAATCAGGCGATGGATTGTTCTAGGGATGGCCTGCATAACCCTATTTTCGGACACTTTTGCACTCGTAAGTCATTGATTTCATTTAAGCGCCAACCTGAGAAACCGAGTTATGCAGAGCATCCCTAGCGGCAGCGCCATGGAAACAAAAAAACCGCATATTTGCATCGTCACCCCCGCGCTGGGCCAGGCCAACAACGGTAACGCGCACACGGCAGAACGCTGGAAGCACTTTCTGCTGCCGGTGGCTGATGTGGATCTTGCGTTGAAGTGGAATGGCGAGCCCTGCGACGCCCTGATCGCCCTGCACGCGCGGCGATCGGCGGCAAGCGTGGCCGCGTTTCGTACGGCGTACCCGCACGCCGGTGTCGCAGTCGTGCTCACCGGGACGGATTTGTACCGCGATGTGGTCGAGGGCGATGTGCAGGCCTTGCATAGCCTTGAGTGTGCCGACGAATTGGTTGTGCTGCAGGAGCGCGGCGCGGCAAGCCTGCGGCCGGCATGGGCAGCGAAAACGCGCACCATCGTGCAGTCGGCCGCCCGCATGCGCAGTGCCAAGGTTGAACACGGGGGAAACGACAACAGCCTGAAGCTCGTTGCTATCGGCCATCTACGGGAAGAAAAAGACCCGCTTACGCTCTTGCAGGCTGTCGCCGCGCTGCCAGCCGATTCCCGCATCCGGGTGGAGCACATCGGCCGGGCGCTTGACGAATCGCTGGCGGAAGCGGCGACAGCCACCATGCAGGCATACCCTCGTTACCGCTGGCTTGGCGGCTTGACTCACGCCGCCACGCGCCGGCATCTTGCAGACGCAGATGCGCTTGTGCACATGAGTCGCATGGAAGGCGGCGCCAATGTCATCATCGAAGCGACCCGGTCGGGCGTTCCGGTACTTGCCAGCCGCATAGACGGCAACCTCGGACTGCTGGGCGACGACTATGCCGGCACCTTTGCGGTGGGAGATGCCGCAGACCTTGCCCAATTGATGCTGCGTTTTGAGAAAGAGAGCGACTTTCGCGCCTTGCTGGAGCAGCAATGCGCGCAACGGGAACCGCTTTTCGGACCCGCTGCCGAACGGGCCGGCGTGCGGCGGCTGCTGCACGACCTGCTGCGCCGAAACACGCGGCCAGCGCCGGGACACTGAGGGGCCGCTTTGCCCCGAATGTCGCCCTGCGCGACAATTTGGGGATGAGCACCACACCCTCCCCCACGTCCTCGACCGCTGTGCCAGGCAGCACCAGCACCGTGCCGGTGCGGCTTACCAGCTTCTCGCACGGCGGCGGTTGCGGTTGCAAGATCGCACCGGGCGTGCTGTCGGAGATTCTGCGCAACACCGCCGCAGGCATCATTCCGCCGGAGTTGATGGTCGGCATCGAAACAGCGGACGATGCAGCGGTCTATCGCCTGAACGACGAGCAGGCGCTGATCGCCACCACCGATTTCTTCATGCCGATCGTTGATGACGCATTCGATTTCGGCCGCATCGCTGCCACCAACGCCATCAGCGACGTCTACGCGATGGGCGGCAAGCCTATCCTGGCGCTGGCGCTGGTAGCGATGCCGGTGAACGCGCTGCCGCTCTCGGTGATCGGCGACGTGGTGCGCGGCGGCCAGGAAGTTTGCAGGGCTGCGGGCATCCCGATTGCTGGCGGGCACACCATCGACTCGGTCGAGCCCATCTACGGCCTTGTGGTGCTGGGGCTGGTGCATCCCGACCGCGTGCGGCGCAATGCCGATGCCAAGGCGGGCGACGTATTGGTGCTGGGCAAACCGCTGGGCGTGGGCGTGCTTTCTGCCGCGCTCAAACAGGAAAAGCTCGACGCTGCCGGCTACGCCCGCATGATCGATGTGACGACGCGGCTCAACACGCCCGGCATTGCATTGGCGACGATGGACGGCGTACATGCGCTGACCGACATCACCGGCTTTGGGCTGGCCGGCCACACGCTGGAACTGGCACGGGGCGCGAAGCTGCGCGCTGTCGTCGATTGGTCGAAGGTGCCGCTGCTTGAAGGCGTGCAGGCGCTGGCGGAGCAGGGTTTCATCACCGGCGCATCGGGCCGCAACTGGGCAGCCTATGGCGATGACATCGAGCTTGCCAAGGGCCTGCCAGAGGTAGCGCAGGCGCTGCTGTCCGATCCGCAAACCAGCGGTGGACTGCTGGTGAGTTGCGCGCCCGACGCCGTTGAAGCGGTACTGGCCTTGTTCGCGAACGAAGGGTTTGCAGACGCAGCAGTGGTGGGCCACATGGAAGCAGGCACAGCGGGTTTGCGGGTGGAAGCGGGCGGAATGGCGCGATGAGGCCAGCGGTACGTGTTGAAGACCTGCACGGCTTCGACACGGTGATCGATGCGCGATCCCCTGCGGAATTTGCTATCGACCACATCCCGGGTGCGGTCAATTGCCCGGTGCTCGACGACGAAGAGCGTCGCATCGTCGGCACGCTCTACAAGCAAAACGGCGCCTTCGAGGCCAAGCGTGTGGGCGGCGCGATGGTGGCGGCCAACCTCGCCACGCATTTGCGCGAGTCGTTTTCCGAGCGGCCCGCCCAATGGAAGCCGCTGATCTACTGCTGGCGTGGCGGCATGCGCAGCGGCTCGATGACCACCTGGTTGCGCCTGGTGGGCTGGGACGCCCAGCAACTCTCTGGCGGCTACAAGAGCTGGCGGCGCCACGTGATCGATGTCATCGAATCGCAGTCTCCGCAGCTGCCTCTGATCGTCATCGGCGGTGCTACCGGCAGCGCCAAGACACGGGTGTTGCAGGCCCTGGAAGCACGCGGCGAACAGGTGCTGGATCTGGAAGGCATCGCACGCCACAAGGGTTCTCTGCTGGGCGCGCTGCCGGACGAAGCCCAGCCGTCGCAAACCGCATTCGAAACCGAACTGGGCGCGGCGCTCGAATGCTTCGACACGGCGCGGCCGGTTTATGTCGAAGCCGAGAGCCGGCGGATCGGGCGCATCAGCGTACCCACGCCCTTGCTTCTGCACATGCGGCAAAGCCCGTGCGTGGAAATTGTGGCCAACGTCGATACCCGCGTGGAATACCTTTTGCGCGATTACGCCTACTTGGGCGATCGACCTGAATGGCTGGCCGAGCAACTCGGTCAGCTGAGGGAAATGCAGGGCAGTGAAACGGTTTCGCGCTGGCAGGCATGGGCGCACCAACATGCGCTGCCGCAGCTTTTTGCAGAGCTGACAGCCCGGCACTACGACCCCGCCTACGCCCGCTCGCAAAGCACCAACTATCGCCTTTGGGAGCAGCGGCTCAGGATGCCGGCGTCAACGCTTTCGCCCGAAGGCATTGCAGCGCTTGCGGAAGAAATCGCTCTCAAAATCGGTACGGACGGCAAGCTCGTCACCCGGCATACGGAAACCGCAGTTGCGTCCAGCAATCCTCCGACACCGGACACGGCAGCTGGCAAAACGCAACTCAACTTGGGTTGACAAGCTAAAGCCGCGCTGCGGCACCCGTCGGAAGTCAGCCTTGCTGCGCGCCAGACGCAGTGGAAATAAAACGTTAACTAAGGAGTTACCCGAAGAAGACTTTTCGAATGGATTGCATACAGTTATTCCACACAACTTGGTATGCGATCTCCGCGTTCCGCTGTTCCGGGAATCCCTCTATGACCTCCACCCGACACGACGTTGACGAAATTCTGCCGCCCGGCCGCCTTGCGACGCTAGGCCTGCAGCATGTGCTGGTGATGTACGCGGGAGCGATCGCGGTTCCGCTGATCGTCGGCCGCGCACTCAAACTCGATGCTGCCGATGTGGCGGTGCTGATCTCGGCCGACCTGTTCTGCTGTGGACTGGTCACCATCATCCAGGCGCTTGGTGCAACGCAATGGTTCGGCATTCGTCTGCCGGTGATGATGGGCGTGACCTTTGCCTCTGTCGCACCGATGGTGTCGCTCGCCAATACGCATCCAGGCACAGGTGGGGCGCAATTGCTGTTCGGCTCGATCATCGGCGCCGGCATTGTCTCGATGCTCATTGCGCCAGGAATCAGCCGGCTGCTGCGCTTCTTTCCGCCGGTGGTCACCGGCACCATCATCGTGGTGATCGGCGTGAGCCTGATGCGGGTTGGCATCAACTGGATTTTCGGCAATCCCGTAGGTCCCACGGCGCCCAGCGTCATTGATCCGCTGCACCAGCAATGGCTCAGCAGCATCTCCGCGCCGGGCTCCGCGCTTCCGCCGATACCCAAAGGTTTTGCGATTGCGCCTACCGTTCCCAACCCGCGCTATGCGGATCTGGCTGGTCTCGGCATCGCCGGCGTGGTGCTGATGACCATCCTGCTGGTTGCCAAGTTCGGGCGGGGTTTTCTGGCCAACATCTCGATCCTGGTAGGCATCATCGTCGGCGGCGTCGTGGCAGCAGCGATGGGGCTGATGCATTTTGAGAAAGTGGCGCGTGCGCAATGGTTCGATGTGGTCGTGCCTTTTCACTTCGGCATGCCGCTGTTCGATCCGGTGCTGATCCTCACCATGTCGCTGGTAATGATCGTGGTCATGATCGAGTCGACT
>JBBSUX010000172.1:0-7566 GCA_038234045.1 Burkholderiales bacterium | reverse complement strand
GTCCCCAGCTTTGGAGGCTCGCCGCCTTGTACCGATACAGCATGAACCCCGCCACCGCCCTCAAGCAGTTCTCAATACCGGCCTGCGGATTGGGTCTGTGGGTCGCCGTGATGCTCTGCTTCCCGGGTGCTGCCCGCGCGGCGGACCGTATTTACCGATGCGGCAATGACTACACCAACAATGTTGCGAGCGCCAAACAGCGTGACTGCAAGGTTGTAGAGGGTGGCAACGTCACCATCGTGCCGGGGACTCGGCCCGAGGCACCCAGTCGGGCAACACCCAACAATTCCGCGCCCGTGGTGACCGCTCCGGCAGGAAGCCCGCGGGTTGATCCGACTGAACAGCGCGCCCGGGACTCGGATGCCCGGGCCATCCTCGAGTCGGAATTGCGCAAGGCTGAAGCGCGACAGTCTGACCTGCAAAAGGAATACAAGAACGGGGAACCTGACAAGCTGGGTCCGGAAACGCGCAATTACCAGAAGTATCTCGACCGTGTGTCCGAACTCAAGTCCGGCATCGAGCGCAATGAGAGCGATATCGCTGGCATCAAACGCGAGCTGTCTCGCCTCGCTCCACGATGAGTGCGCGCCTTCCGGCGGCGGATAGGCGAAAAAGCTGGCCAGCTGACTATCGGGCATTCGACCTGCTTGCCACCCTGGTGGCAGTCGTCCGTGCTGATGGAATTGTCATTTTTGCCAACGCGGCGTTGGAAGACGTCATGGGAATCTCCCGGCGGACCATCGAAGGCGGGGATCTTGCAGAGTTTTTTACGGAGCCCGAGGTGCTGGGCAGCGCGTTGGCCGGGGCCGCTGGCAACGCGTTCGCCGCGCTCCGGTTCGAAACCTGGATCAAACGCCCCCGCCTTGAATCGTTTCCTGCTCATGTAATCGTTGCCCAGACCGAGCACGCACAGGAAATCATCGTTGAGTTTCTGCCGCAGGAGCAGCAGGTGCGACAGGATCGCGAGGAGCGCTTGATCGATCAGGCTTTGGCCAACAAGGAGCTGATCCGCAATCTGGCGCACGAGATCAAGAATCCGCTGGGCGGCATTCGCGGTGCAGCTCAACTGTTGCAGATGGAAGTCGAATCGCGGGACCTGACCGAATACACGCAGGTCATCATTCATGAGGCCGATCGGCTCCAGACGCTGGTTGACCGACTTCTGGCGCCGCATCGTCGGCCTCCTGTGGTGGGGGATGTGAACATCCACGAGGTCTGCGAGCGGATAAGGTCACTGGTCCTTCTTGAGTTTCCGCGCGGTCTGCGCGTGGTCCGCGACTACGACATTTCGATTCCCGAGTTCCGTGGTGACCGCGAGCACTTGATTCAGGCGGCGCTCAACATTACCCACAATGCCGCGCAGGCCCTTGCCGAGCGTATCGCTGCAGGTGACGGAGAGATCATCCTGCGCACCCGTATCGCGAGGCAGGTGACTTTTGGAAAGCAGCGCTATCGACTGGCACTGGAATTGCATGTGATCGATAACGGGCCCGGCATACCCGATTCGATCAAAGACCGCATCTTCTATCCGCTGGTTTCCGGCAGGGAAGGAGGCTCGGGGCTTGGGCTCACGCTGGCGCAGACATTTCTGCAGCAGCACCATGGTTTGATCGAGTGCGAAAGTGTGCCGGGAAGGACAGACTTCAAACTTCTGATTCCCTTGCCCTGATCGTCACTTCCAAACCTCGCGAGGACCCATCCCAATGAAGCCGATCTGGATAGTAGACGACGATCAATCCATCCGCTTCGTGTTGGAGAAAGCGTTGCTGCGGGAAGATCTACCCACGCGCAGTTTCACCAATCCGCGAGAAGTGCTTGCCGCGCTTGAAGAGATCGGCGAAGACGATCCCGATCATCTCGGACCCCAGGTTTTGGTGAGTGACATCCGCATGCCCGGCGGCACCGGGCTGGATCTGCTTGAGAAGGTCAAGCAGCGCCTTCCGGGTCTGCCGGTCATCATCATGACCGCATTTTCCGATCTGGATAGCGCGGTATCGGCATTTCAGGGCGGCGCTTTCGAATACCTGCCGAAGCCGTTCGATCTACCCAAAGCGGTAGAGCTGATCCGCCGTGCACTTGAGGAGAGTCAACGGGAGGAAGTGGCCGAAGAGCGCTTTGGAGCGAGCCCCGAGATGCTGGGCCAGGCGCCCGCCATGCAGGATGTCTTTCGCGCAATCGGCCGGCTTTCGCCCAGCAACGTGACCGTGATGATCACCGGGGAATCTGGATCGGGCAAGGAGCTGGTGGCCAAGGCATTGCACAAGCATTCGCCCCGATCGGGCGGCCCGTTTGTGGCCATCAACACAGCGGCCATTCCGAAGGATTTGCTGGAATCCGAATTGTTCGGCCACGAGCGCGGCGCGTTCACAGGTGCGCAGACCATGCGACGTGGTCGGTTTGAGCAGGCAGACGGCGGGACATTGTTTCTCGATGAAATTGGAGACATGCCCTTTGATCTCCAGACCCGGCTTCTGAGGGTTTTGTCAGATGGTCATTTCTATCGCGTGGGAGGCCACAACGCCGTCAAATCCAACGTGAGGGTCATCGCAGCCACCCATCAAAACCTGGAGCAGAGAGTGGAGGAGGGCGCGTTCCGCGAGGATCTGTTCCACCGCCTCAACGTTATCCGCTTGCGTCTGCCGGCTCTGCGCGAGCGGCGCGAAGACATCCCGATGCTGACCCGTCACTTTCTGCAGCAAAGTGCCAAGCAACTTTCGGTCGATCCCAAACGCATTTCGGAACCTGCCTTGCATCGATTGGCCGGCTTCGCATTTCCGGGAAATGTCAGGCAACTGGAAAATATCTGCCACTGGTTGACCGTAATGGCGCCTGCTCAAGTGATCGAGACCAAAGATCTTCCGCCCGAGATCAGCTCTGCATCAGGGTCAGCTGTGAGCTCCGGGATGTCTAGAGCCGCGCATCACGACGCAGTAGGCACCTCAAATTATGGGGCGCGTTCCGAACAAGCCGGGCTGGTGGGCGACGCAGTAGAGCCCCATGCAGGAGTGCATTCAACTGGTCTGCCTTCCGTTGGGAATCCGTCTTTCAACGTGATGACTACTGGCGCACCCGATGACGCAGGAGGCCATGCGACAACTTCTGGGCCAACCGACCAATTAGCCGCATGGGAAACCGGCTTGGAAGCAGAAGCATTGGCGCTGCTCAAAGAGGGCCGTCATGACGTCTGGGATGTTCTGGGACGGCGGTTCGAATCCCGCCTCATTCTGACGGCCTTGGCCAATACCAAAGGCCGAAGAATCGAGGCCGCGCAGCGGCTAGGTATCGGGCGAAACACCATCACCCGCAAGATTCAGGAGCTGGGAATCGAGTAAGTCCACAAAGGTCCGCACTGCGCAAAGCTGGCAGTGCGGACGCATTAAAAAGGCGTTATTTGCCGAGTGCGCTCAAAGCCACGGGAACGATTTTTCCACCTTCCACAGTGGCGACCACCGGATCCACAATGGTTCCGCCGTTTTCTTCGATGCCGCGGAATTCGCCGGCATTCAGTTCGGGCGGCAAGCCCTTCACAGCATCGTCCATCTTGGCGCGGATGGCTGCCGCATCTGTGGTCGTTCCAGCCATCTTCATGGCGGCGGCGAGCGCGTGGGTCATCGCATAGTTGTACGACGTTTCAGTCGTCGGACTGCGATCTGCGCCAAATGCCTTGTGATAAGCCGTAGTGAATGCTGTGGCACCTGCGCGGGTGTCGTACGACACCGGCAGAACTCCGATCGAACCCTCCAGTGGAGCGAGCCCGCCCGTGATCTTCGCCATCTCGTCGAGCTTGGCCTGGTCCATGATGAGGAAGCCGCCCTTGAAGCCAAGCTCGCGCGCCTGCTTGGCTACGAGGGCGGTCGGCTCAGATGGGCCACCGATGAAGAGCACATCCGGCTTTTCAGCGAGCACGCGGCTCACGCCCGTGTAGAAGTCAGCCGACTTGTTATACGACATCGGGTTGTTGGACACGACCTTGCCGCCCAGCTTTTCCCAAGCAGGCTCGAATAGGGACGACCATGCTTTCGCATACTCGTGATCGCCCGGCAACATGCCGACGTTCTTGCCAAACTTTTTCATCTCGTAGCGCGAGAAGGGTTCGATGTAGGAGTTGAAGGTGGGGGGAATCCGGATGGTCAGCTTGTTGCCGGTTTGCGTGATCTTGGGCGTACTCGAATACGCCATCACCAGGAACTTGTCCTGTTGATTGAACGCCTGCAAGGCGTAGATCCCGCCAGAGTGAGGTACGAAAACCGCGGGCGTCTGGTATTGCTGCACCAGACGACGCGCATTGATCGCGGCTTCCGCAGGGGCATACTTGTCGTCTAGCGTGACCAGCTCGAGCGTCACTTTTTTGCCGCCCACTTCCAGTCCCTTGGCGTTGATCTCCTTGATCGCCATCTCAATGCCGTTGACGACATTCTTTCCGTAAAGCGCCGCGCCTCCGCTGAGCGGGCCGGTAAATCCCAGCTTGACGGTTTCGTCTGCCATCGCATTGCCAGCAGCAAAGGATGCGCACAACGCTGCCAATGGCAGCAGGGCAAGGCGGCGGCGGGGGATTGTGATCTTCATGGGTTGTCTCCTCAGGTTTTAAAGGTCAGGTCAGGAAAATGAATGACCCGTCGAAGCCGAAAGAATCGGATCAACGGTCGATGAGAGGTGCGTTTCAGGCACCGATATAGGCAGCGCGTACGGCTTCGTTGTTGAGCAGCGAGTCACGATCACCTTCCAGCGTGATGCGCCCTCGCTCGATCACATAGGCCCGATGGGCAATGGCCAGCGCTGAATACGCGTTTTGCTCGGCGAGCAGCACGGTGGTGCCAGCACGGTTGATACGCTGGATCACTTCGAAGACCTGCTTCACCACCAAGGGAGCAAGGCCCAGTGAGGGCTCGTCGAGCAACAGCACCTTCGGGCGGCCCAGCATCGCCCGGCCAATTGCCACCATCTGCTGCTGACCTCCCGACAAGGAACCCGCAGGGTCGTGCTGCTTCTTCTCCAGAATGGGGAAAAGGCTGAACACTTCGTCGATGGAGCGTTCGATGCCGGCTTTGTCCTTGCGGTGCACATAAGCGCCCAGCGTCAGATTGCGACGGACCGACATCATGGGGAACAGCTTGCGGCCCTCAGGGCAGTGCACCAGACCCGAGGCGACGATCTGTGCTGTGCGCTTGCCGACCAGCTCGGTATCACCGAAGCGGATGCTGCCGGCAGAGGGCTTCTGGATGCCGCTCGCCGCCATAAAGATCGACGTCTTGCCCGCGCCGTTGGCACCGAGCAACACCACCAGTTCGCCGTCGGCCGCGTGCAGGTTCACATCCTGCAGGGCCCGAAAACTCCCATAGTGGAGGTCGACGCCTTCAAACCGCAGCATGTTCTGCTCCCAGGTAGGCCTCGATCACATGCGGGTCGCGCCGGATTTCCGCCGGGGTGCCCTCGGCAATCTTTGCTCCGTTGTTGAGCACGACGATCTTGTCGGCAAGTCGCATGATCATGTCCATCTTGTGCTCGATCAGGCAAACGGTCTTGCCGTGGTCTACCAGCTTGCGGATCAACGCCGCAAGTCCCACCGTTTCTTCCGGATTGACGCCGCCTGCCGGCTCGTCGAGAAGCAGTAGCTCGGGGTCGGTCGCCAGTGCCAACGCGAAGGCCACACGTTTGCGCTCTTCCTGTGTAATGTCTGCCGCAATCCGGTTGGCCACGTGCGCAAGTCCAACGAATTCGAGTGCCTCCTGCGCCTTTTCGCGACACAGGCGTTCTTCGCTTTGGAGCCTACGCGAGTTGATCAGCACATCCCAGAGGCCTGATTCGGTGCGCAGCCGATGCCCCACGATGAGGTTGTCGAGCACCGTCGCGTTGTCGAATAGATGCGTGGTCTGAAAGGTGCGGGAAATGCCGAGCCGCGCGACCTGATCAGGACGTTGCCCGGTCACGTCGTGGCCCTTGAAAATCACGCGTCCGGAACTTGGTTGATGGGTTCCAGCGACCAGGTTGAAGAACGTTGTCTTGCCGGCGCCATTGGGTCCGATGATGGCGCTGACCTGGCCTTTTTCAAAGCGCGTGGAGACATGGTCGACCGCGGTCAGGCCAAAAAATAGCTTGGTGAGTCCGTCAATCTCAAGCATGGCGGCCTCCACCGTTTTGTGGCGTTGCGCGATCGAGTGAGACGCGATCTGCACCACCGGGCGCCGCAATTGCAGGATCGTCGGCCGGACGCGGAGGGCTTTCACCGGCGGCCTGGCGTCGCGCATGACGTTTCAAAATCGTTCCGACGATGCCATCCGGCAAAAAGATCAGGAGGGCGATCAGCAGCGGCCCGAACACCACCATGCGGTAGTCCTGCAGGAACTGCAGACTCTGCGTGAGCCAGGTGATCAGCAGCGTACCGACCAACGGGCCCAGCAGGGTGCCAAGACCGCCCACCAGTACGAACGTGACCAGATCGAAAGTCACGGCTTCATTCGCCAGATCCGGTCCGAGAAAGCGCACCTGTCCCGCGTAGAGCGCGCCTGCAAATCCCGCGTAGGTCACCGACAACACGAACGACAGGGTTTTGGTGCGCATCAGATTCACGCCCAGTGCTTCGGCCAGATCGTCGCTGTTGCGCACCGCGACAAAACTGCGACCGAGTAGCGAACGGACGATGCGCGCCATGATCCAGGTGCCCAGCGCCAGGAAGGCGAGCACCAGGTAGTACTGCGTCAGCGGCGTGCCGAAGTGCAGTGCACCCACTCCTGTCGGCGCGGGGATGCCCATGATGCCGATCGGACCGTGGGTCAGGCTCTCCCATTTCTCGATCAGCAAATACATGATGTAGCTGATGCACAGGGTGAAGATCGAGAAGTAGTGACCCTTCAGGCGCAAGGAAAGCAGGCCAACGAAAAACCCCAGCGCTGCAGTGACGGCGCCTGCCAAAAGAAAGGCGATCCAGAACGGAACCTGATGGTCGACCGTCAGGATCCCGACCGTATAGGCACCCACTGCCATGAAGGCGCCATGCGCCAGGTTGAACTGCCCCGTGTAGCCGGTGATCAGGTTCAAACCAAGCGCGGCGATGGCCATGATGAAGGCCTGCGTTGCGACCGAAATCAGGTAGTTGTTTTTGGCGACCAGCGGAAACGCCAGCGCGATGGCCGCCAGCAGTATCCAGCCGACAGTCGGGTTGAAAAAACGCTTCATGCCCGCGCCCCTTTGGGCGTGAACAGACCCTGTGGCCGGAACGAAAGAATCACCACCAGCAAGACGAAGGCAATGATGTCTTTATAGTCAGTGGAGAAATAGAAGCCGCCAAAGCTTTCGGCCAGGCCGATGATCAGCCCGCCGACGATCGCACCCGGGAAGCTCCCCATCCCGCCCAGGATGATGATGACGAAGGCCTTGGTGATCACCAGGTTGCCCATCGCTGGGTAGACGAGGTTGATTGGCGCGTAGAGCACCGCGGCGACGCCGGCGAGCGCGCCGGAAATCGCGAATACCAGCATCGTTACGCGTCGCGAGTCGATTCCGACCAGTGCGGCGCCGTCGCGGTTTTGCGCCATGGCGACGATGGTCGATCCCATCACCGTGTGATTC
>JBBSUX010000171.1:0-7618 GCA_038234045.1 Burkholderiales bacterium | reverse complement strand
TGCGCAAGTTCATCATGAAATCTGGCGCGGTGTGAAGCCCTCAAGCCAAGTGGTAGCCCATTCAGCGACGCGACCCAAGAGCAGGCGACTCTTTTATGCCTGCGCAGCGTTGGCGATCATTGCCTTAGTGGCTACATCTTTGTGCGCGTTTCGGGCGTCGGCCACAAGACCTGTTCTTATTGCCCCGATGATTGGCGGTCTCGATAACTGCCTTTTTGTCGATCAGCCGGATGCACCGCGGGTTGATCCTCGCTACAGGGCGGGATGCGAAGGCCCGAATGGATCGGCAGCGCAGCTTGTGGAGGATTCGCTTGAAAAACTCGAGCCTGCCGGCACGAGCAACCCGGAGTTTCCACTCGGCTACACCTTGTTCGTGCCGCTCCTGAGATTGCTGGAACCGGCTCCCGACGGGTCCTGGACCGTAGACATGGCGGCCGCTCGACGGATCGCACGAACTGTTCAATCGGTTGATCGCCCGGTCGTGCTGTACCTTTTCTCCGATCATTTCAGCACCGGCGCGCGCGCCGAAGCTGTCCTCGCAAGAGACCAGGCGAATTTTTTGCAGTCACCTGACGGCCCTCTGCCGGTTGATGCCTATTACGGTGCGCCCTTGTATCCGTGGTCTTTCGCTCGTTTCGACAACGGCATCACCCACTCCCGCGAGCTGGCGATGCGCGCAGTCATTGATGCCGTATGTGAACTGCCGCAGCGCGCGCAGCAGCACGTTTTCGGTGTGACGGTGCTGGGCGAGACCCACCACCTGTTCCCCCATTTTGAATCCGGCATGGGGTATGGATCGCCTTACGTCATTTCCGATTACAGCCCGGCGAGCCAGAGGAAATTCAAGGAGTATCTGGAACGCCAATTCGGTTCGATTGCGCAGTTGAATCAAAAACTGGGTTCGGACTACCGATCCTTTGCAGAGGTTGAGCCTCCGTCCAAAGACATCCGTACCCAAAAGCTTA
This sequence comes from Burkholderiales bacterium, assembly GCA_038234045.1. Lineage (GTDB taxonomy): Bacteria > Pseudomonadota > Gammaproteobacteria > Burkholderiales > Burkholderiaceae_C > JBBSUX01. The sequence continues at coordinate 6,653 of JBBSUX010000171.1, read as the reverse complement.
CGCGCTTCGAAGAGCACATCGACAGCTTTGCGGACGGCGTGCTTCCGGTCGAAGGCTGGCTCTACGCTTCTGAAGACGCCGGGAGACGCAAGTTGGGCGCGCCGGCTTGGGTACGCATCTACCGGGACGGAGTTCAGGTCGGTCGCGTCCAGGCCCACTTGGGGCGACAGGATGTTCTTGCAGCACATCCGGAGTTTGGTACCGCGGACGTGGGCTGGCACCTGGATTTGCGCTTTGCAGACTGGCCGCCCGGCGTTCACCGGATCGATGTGATGGCAGAGCGCTCGGATGGATCTCTCGTGCGGCTTGCGTCGCGACAGGTTTCGGTGGTCGACCGGCATCAGAGCACTCCAACGCTGCAGCCATCGGCAAAGTTGCCGGCTTTCCAGGAAAGCGCTGCAGGCGTCCTGGCGCATGTGGATCAGCCAGTCGACGGCGCCTCTTACTTCTACAACCCGCTTGTCCCCTACTGGAATTTGTTTCGCGAGCAGCAGGTTCGTGATTACCTGACGCATTTCCAGGCGATTGCCGCGGGCGCATGCATTCCGGCTGACAAAATTTATTCCCATCAGATCGTACCCTTCGTCAATCCGGGTTGGGACATGACCAAATTTGGTATTGGCTCCGATCTGGCCGTGCCTGCGACGATGGGCTTGGGCGTCAGTCTGTATGGCGAGGCGGCTTACGGAATCTCTTTCCTCGATTGGTACGTCCAAAGCGGCAGGCATCGCTATGGGATAACCGAATTTCATCCCTTGAAAGCCATGACATCGGGGCAACTGGGAGCCTTGTTGGAGCGGCATCGCGCCCATGGTCTGAAATTTCTTTCTTTTTTCTTGAGGGGAGCCGGTACGGGGGATCAAAATTCGCAAGGTGGCAATCCATTCGTCTTCGATCCGGCCAACTTGCAATTCGGCTCGGACGTCTTGTTCCGTTCCATGCAAACCGTTTTAGGGTCGCATTGATGGCCTTTTCCTCTTTACGCTGCAGGGGCGGTCGATACCGCAGCGGCCGCTTGCGAGGTTCAGGCGCTGCATGCGCTCACGTGTGACCTATGGTTTTTCTTTTTTGCTTCAGCGCTTTTATCTCGGCGTGCATTGCGATCTTGCTGATTCAGCGCGCCCGCGGACATGCGCGGCGATATGCTCAGTCCAAGCCTCAGCGTTTTCACGTTGGCGATGTTCCCCGACTGGGCGGGCTTGCGATTTTCGGGGGGACAGCTTGCGGCTGGCTCGGGGTTGCGGTTGCTTTCTATGCAGGAAACAGAGGTTTTTTCGATCTATCCGCGCCGCTCGCATTCGCGTGGATCCTCATGGCCGCTCCGGCCTTGGTCGGTGGCACCGCCGAAGACTTGACGCAGCGTTTGTCGGTGCATTACCGGCTGATGTTGACTGGCCTGTCTGGTGTGATCGCCGTGGTGATTCTTGGCGTATCGGTGCCGCGTTTGGGCATTGGAGCAGTCGACCACGCGATCGCGCTTATGCCTTGGACGGGGGTAGTGCTGGGAGTCGTCGCCGTCGCAGGTTTGCCGCACGCTTTCAACATCATCGACGGCTACAACGGCCTAGCTGGCATGGTGGCTTTGGTCATTTGTCTCGCACTGACGTATGTCGCATTGCAAGTTGGCGACAGACAACTTGCAGGCGTTTTGTTGTGTCTGGCCGGCGCAACCGCAGGCTTCCTGCTCTGGAATTTCCCCAAAGGCATGATATTTGCCGGCGACGGTGGCGCCTATCTTTGGGGAGTGTGCATTGCCGTCGCGAGCCTGTTATTGGTGAAGCGTCACGAGCAGGTGTCTCCGTGGTTTCCGATGTTGCTGTTGATCTATCCGGTATGGGAAACGTTTTTTTCGATGTATCGCAAGCTGACCCGTGGTGTGTCACCGAGCGTCGCCGACGCGCTGCATTTCCATCAGCTCATTTATCGCCGAGTGGTGCATGGGGTCTTCCACGACAATGAATCGCGCCGCATTCTTATGCGCAACAACAAGACGTCTCCTTATCTTTGGGCTTTCACGATGCTTACCGTCGTTCCGGCCATGATTTTCTGGCGGACGACGTGGGTGCTGATGCTTTTTTGTGGCTTGTTTGTTTGCAGCTATGTTGGCGTGTATCTGATGATCGTCCGCTTCAAGGTTCCGTCCTGGCTGCGCCGCTGAGCCTTCTCCGGATTAGTTCGACGTCTCTCGAAAAATCCCGATTCCGATAGCCCCACCGTTTTCAACGTCAACCATCATTTCCGAATGACCGATTCCACGCCCGATATTCTGCCGCGCGACAAAGCCGAGATCCTGGCGCAGGCACTGCCCTATATCCGCAAGTTCCACGGCAAGACAATGGTGATCAAGTACGGCGGTAACGCGATGACTGATCCCGCCCTGCAGGCCGACTTTGCAGAAGACGTGGTGCTGCTCAAGCTGGTCGGGATCAACCCGGTAGTGGTGCATGGCGGCGGCCCGCAGATCGAGGCAGCGCTGAAGCGACTGGGCAAGACCGGCACCTTTGTGCAGGGCATGCGCGTGACCGATGCAGAAACGATGGAAGTGGTCGAGTGGGTGCTCGCCGGCGAAGTACAGCAGGACATTGTCGGGCTCATCAACCAAGCCGGAGGCAAGGCGGTGGGACTCACCGGTCGCGATGGCGGCTTGATCCGCGCCCGCAAGCTTCAGCTGGCCGACCGGAACGATTCAGCGCGCTTTCACGACGTCGGTCAGGTGGGCGAGATCGTCGCGATCGATCCTTCGGTGGTCAAAGCCCTGCAGGACGATGCGTTCATCCCGGTGATAAGTCCGATAGGCTTCGGTGAGGACAACGAAAGTTACAACATCAACGCAGATGTGGTTGCGGGCAAGCTTGCGACGGTCCTGCAGGCGGAAAAGCTGGTGCTGCTTACCAACACGCCGGGCGTGTTGAACAAGGCGGGCGAGCTTCTGACCGATCTTTCGGCAAAAGAGATCGACGCCTTGTTTGCCGACGGCACGTTGTCAGGTGGGATGCTTCCCAAGATAGAGGGCGCGCTCGAGGCAGCTCGCAGCGGGGTGAAGTCCGTGCACATCATCGACGGGCGCGTTCCCCATGCGATGTTGCTCGAAATCCTCACAGAGCAACCTTTCGGCACCATGATCCGCTCGCACTGAGCGTGGCGCGCTTGCGACGGCCCGGACGAAATCTTCCTGACAGTAGCCGGCGGCGCACTGTTTTACGTACAGTTACCGGATGTCCTATCAGGCTCTGTCCTACTCCAAATCTCCGTCTGCTCTCGATCAGCCAGTCGTCTCACCGTCGCCACCATCGACGCCAACGCGTAAGCGCCCCAAGCCTGGCGAGAGACGGCTGCAGATTCTCCAAATGCTCGCATCGATGCTGGAACAACCTGGCATCGAGCGCGTCACGACGGCTAGTCTCGCGGGGCGCCTTGGCGTAAGTGAAGCAGCGCTCTACCGGCACTTCGCAAGCAAGGCGCAAATGTTTGAGGGGCTGATCGATTTCATAGAAGAATCGGTGCTGACACTTGTGCATCAGATCGAAGACCGCGAGCCCGAGCCCGTGCTGCGTGCCCGACAAATGATCAGCACGACGATTCAGTTTGCCGAGAAGAATCCGGGGATGGTGCGCGTGATGGTGGGTGATGCGCTGGTGTTTGAAAACGACCGGCTTCAAAAGCGAATGGCGCTCTTTTTCGACAAGCTCGAGGCGACGCTGCGTCAGAACCTTCGGCTGGCCGCACATGCGGCTGGACATGCCGCGCCGACCGTTGTGGCGAATGCCCAGGCATCGATTGGAAGCTCCTATCTGGTAGGAGCACTACAGCGATTTGCGCGATCGGGCTTTCGCCGCCCCCCTACCGAGCAGATTGACGTGATCCTTGAATTGATGCTCCCGCATCAACCATCGTCTGCCAAGAGCGTGGGGCAGTGATCAGCATAGCTTGGGAGACCCGCTGTTCCTGAACCGCCTCGCCCCGACAGATCCGGAAAGTTGAATCGAAAACAATTGGCAGGCTTGGGAATTTCCTGCAAAATAGCACGATCGTTCGTTTTATTTTGCCCATGCCAGTTTCTGCCTCTACCAGCAAGCCTTCGCGCGTAGCGAGCCGGGGCACCCATGCGGGCGCCAGCCGCAGTACCGCGCTCCCCAAAGGGCAGCAAACCAAGGCCGCCATCGTGGACGCCGCTCTCGGTCTGGCTACCCAGATCGGTATGGAGGGGCTCTCTATTGGAGCGCTCGCCGAGGTCACGCAGATGAGCAAGTCGGGTGTCTTCGCGCACTTCGGCTCGCGGGAAGAGTTGCAGATTTCGGTGGTGCGCGAGTACCACACCCGATTCGAGCAGGAGGTTTTTTACCCCGCGCTGCAACAGCCCCGCGGTCTTCCCAGGCTCAAAGCGCTTTTTGCAAACTGGATGCAGCGCACTTCGGTGGAGCTGGAGGCGGGGTGCCTCTACATCAGTGGGGCGGTCGAATTTGACGACCGGCCCGGGCCAGTGCGCGATGCGTTGGCGAGCTCGGTGCTCACCTGGATGGAGGCAGTTCATCGTTCCATCGTGCAGGCCCGCGAGCTTGGGCAGCTGCGCCCGGATGTGGATGAGCGCCAGATGGCTTTCGAGATCCACGGCCTGATTCTGGCCCTTCACTACGAGGCGCGGTTCCTCAAGACACCCGGCTCTATCGGTCGGGCGACCACCGGATTCGACGGCATGCTGAAGCGCTACGGCGCCATAGCCCAGTGACTCTTTGAAGGGACGAGGGCGGCTGCTGGATGGGCTTGCTCACCATCCTCGCATTAACCTGTTTGAAGTTCCCGAAGACTGACGATGCCGAGCGTCTTCAGCAACTTTCTACTTTTGTTTTTCCCGCGTTTTTTTAACGGAGATTCTGTTCATGCCCAGCTACGCACCCCCTTTGCGCGACATGCAGTTCGTCATGCACGAAGTGCTGGACGTCACTACTGAATTCCAGGCCCTGCCGCCCCATGCAGAAGTGGATGTCGACACCATCAACGCTGTTCTCGAAGAGGGCGGAAAGTTCGCTTGTGAAGTAGTGCTGCCGCTGAACATGATCGGTGACGAGCAGGGCTGCGCGCTTGATAAAACCACGCATGAAGTGACGACGCCCTCTGGCTTCAAGGATGCTTATGCACAGTACGTGCAAGGCGGCTGGCCGGCACTTTCTTGCGATGTGGAATACGGTGGCCAGGGTCTGCCCTTCGTCATGAACCAGTGTTTCTACGAAATGCTGAATTCCGCCAACCAGGCCTGGACGATGTATCCCGGCCTCTCGCACGGCGCCTACGAAGCATTGCACGCGCACGGCACCGAAGAGCAGAAAAAGCGCTATCTGCCCAAGCTCACCAGCGGCGAATGGACCGGCACCATGTGCCTGACCGAACCGCATTGCGGCACCGATCTGGGCATGCTGCGCACCAAGGCCGAGCCGCAGGCTGACGGCACCTACAAGCTCACCGGCAACAAGATCTTCATCAGTGCCGGTGAACATGACATGGCAGCCAACATCCTGCACCTGGTTCTTGCGCGCCTGCCGGACGCGCCCAAGGGCAGCAAAGGCATCAGCCTGTTTCTGGTGCCCAAGTTTCATGTGAACGACGACGGTTCGCTCGGCGAGCGCAACCCAATTTATTGCGGCGGGCTCGAGCACAAGATGGGCATCCACGGCAATGCCACTGCACAGATCGTCATCGATGGTGCCGTCGGTACGCTGGTGGGTGCGCCCAACAAGGGTCTTGCCGCTATGTTCGTGATGATGAATGCCGCGCGCCTCGGTGTGGGCAACCAGTCGCTCGGCTTGACCGAAGTGGCCTACCAAAACGCGGTGGCCTATGCGAAGGATCGAACCCAGGGGCGGAGCCTTTCAGGCACAAAAGCCAAGGACAAGCCAGCCGATCCCATCATCGTGCATCCCGATGTGCGCAAGATGCTGCTCACCGCCAAGGCCTACGCCGAAGGTGGCCGCGCCATGTCGATCTATTGCGCCATGCTGCTCGACAAGGAGCTGCACCACTCCGACGAAAATGTGCGCAAGGACAGCGCGGAGCTGGTGGCGCTTCTGACGCCGATCGTCAAGGCCTTCATCACCGACAACGGCCACATCGCCACCAATGCCTGCATGCAGGTGTTTGGCGGACACGGCTATGTCAAGGAATGGGGCATGGAGCAGTTCGTGCGCGACAACCGCATCAACATGATCTACGAAGGCACCAATACCATCCAGTCACTGGATCTGCTCGGCCGCAAGATCCTGGGCAACAACGGCTCTTCGCTGAAAAAGTTCGGCAAGCTCGTCGCCAAGTTGGTCGAGGAAGAGGGTGTGAACGAGAAGATGTCGGAATTCATCACGCCGCTGGCTTACCTGGGCGAGCAGATGACCAAGTTCACCACCGAGATCGGCTTCAAGGGTTTGCAGAACCCCGACGAGGTCGGCGCTGCGGCGGTTGACTACCTGCGCGTTGCGGGCCACCTCGTCTTTGCCTATTTCTGGGCGCGCATGGCGCAGGTGGCGTTGCGTGAGATCGCCGCTGCCGAGAAAGAGGGCCGCACTGCCGAGAACTTCTACCTCGCCAAGGTGCAGACGGCGCGTTTCTACTGTGCCAAGCTGCTCCCCGAAACTGCAATGCTGATGCGCACCGCCCGCGCCGGAGCC